>NZ_DATCSL010000073.1:0-5998 GCF_036568485.1 Thiomicrospira sp. | reverse complement strand
TTTACGACATTATGGAGTGCATTAAAGCTGAGGATGGTCTGTTGTTAGAGGCGGAAAATGCCTTGGAGGATATCTTGGGTCAAGTTCGAATCTTTAAACATTCTAGACCTTTGGCACAGCGTTTAAAGAACTTGATGGAAGGGTTTTAATGTCTGAATGTAAATGATTGATGCTGAAATTGCTAGCTTGGCTATGGAGAGCGTTCAAAATTCTGTGTCAGCCTAGTTTTCTAAATATCCAACACCTTGTCTAGTCGTCCCTCGAAGTGGATGGCTAACTGAGACAAGGCAAGGTTCCAGTTCTGAACTGGCATCGTCCATTTTTTTGACGCGTTGAGTATGCCAGCATAAAGTAGCTTCAACAAGCTATTTTCGTTAGGAAAACCGCCCTTGGTTTTGGTCAGTTTACGGAACTGGCGATGCACCGCTTCAATCGCGTTAGTCGTGTAAATCACCCGTCGGATGTACTCAGGGTATTTGAAGTACACACTGAGGTTATCCCATTTGCGCCGCCAAGACGAGATCACAATCGGATAGTGTGCGCCCCATTTGACTTCCAGCTCATCCAGTGCCGCTTCGGCGGCTTGTTTAGTTGTAGCACGGTAAACTGGCTTTAAATCCTGCATGAATTCTTTCTGGTTTTTTGAGGCAACATATTTCATTGAGTTGCGGATTTGATGAATCACGCATTGTTGCACTTCCGTATCAGGGTAAATGCTGTTAATCGCTTCGACAAAGCCGGTTAAACCATCCACACTGGCAATCAGAATATCTTTGACGCCATGATTATGTAAATCGGTTAAGACAGAGAGCCAGTAGTTCGCCCCTTCGCTTTCTGAGAGGTACAAGCCAAGTAGTTCTTTGCGGCCTTCGGTGTTGACCCCTAAAATGGTATAGATCGCTTTACTAACATAGCGTCCATTTTCTTTAATCTTGTAGTGAATGGCATCGAGCCAAATAAAGGGATAGATCGCGTCGAGTGAGCGCGATTGCCATTCTTTAAGCTCAGGGATCAGTTGATCCGTCACGGCCGTAATCGTGGCCTCAGAGACCTCAATGCCGTACAGTTCTTCAATGTGGAAACGGATATCGCGGTAGCTGGTGCCCAGTGCAAATAGGCCTAGAATTTTTTGGTCGATTTCTGGGGTGAGTTTGGTTTGATGCTTTTTGACCAATTGCGGCTCGAAAGAACCCTCACGATCACGAGGTGTGTCTAGCTCAAATTCACCTACACCACTTTTGACGGTTTTCTTGGTATAGCCATTTTTACGATTAGCTGACGTATCCTCGGCTAAATGTAGGTCAAGTTCGGCTTTGAGCGCGGCTTCGGTGAGTTGTTTGATCAACGGGGTCAACACGCCATCTTTGCCGGTTAAACCCTTGCCAGATTGAAGCTGTTCTAATGCTTCGTTGAAATCGAATTGTGGTTTTGTCATGTGTCATTCCTTTTTGAGAAATTTTAACGAAATGACACAGATTTCTAAACACTACCGTCAAAACAGTTTGAAGAAATCCTTGCTATTCAACGTCAGTTTTCAGCCTTTTGCCAGCCAATGAATCAAATTCAAAAAGGTAACTATATACAATTCTACACAACAAGCCCGATTAAAAACCGCTAGTGCGGGTTTGTGATTAATCTTTAGGGTTGAAGCTCAATGCGATCTGTAAATTTTTATCGAACTCTGTTTGTTTTTTATTCTTGGCAGGCTGACTGAAATCCATTTCAAGTTCATACTGAGGGTCAGTTTGATACTTCTTCTTAAATAGGCGCTGAAATTCATCTTTCGTGTCGGATATCTCCATCAAAGTTGTAACTTCGGTAATTTGCCGCTTTAAATGCTCTCTGCCAACCTCGGGCGTTAAATTCTGATGAAATCTATGTTTGTAATTACCTGAGTCAGTTTTCGGTGTTTTATCTTTCAATACGTTTAAAACGCCATCTGGCAACAATTCATAGACGTACTTATTCGTCAATTTTCCAATAAATTGAGGTTTTCTTTTTATGTTTTTAGCAGTGAAAGGAACCCCCCAAAGCCTGAAAACCTGCATGTAAAAATTGTTAGTAAATGTGAGCTGCCATTTAAGCGTTTCTTCCGAAATGTACGCTTTTAGTATCTTTTGTAATTCAAATCTCTCACGCTCATATTGGTAGCCAGTGGCTTCGTCCACTAAGCTGATCATTCCAACAGTTGCTAAAGCTCCTTGCAGAATCTCCGAACGAATTGCCAGCGGCATCTGCTTAGCTGTTAATTTGCCTTCCCTTCTTGCTGTAAGATAAAGAATACAAAGTTCTGGCAATATTAGTGCGTTGTAGCCCTGATATTCCTTTCCTTCATTGCAATAAGTGATGGGTTTGATCAATAACTCAAGTTTTTGATTTATATACGGTTGTAGGTTCTTTGCATCTACAAAAGAGGGTCGGTTGATCAATCGGTTATTACTTCTTGGAATCCGATCAAATGCCTTAAACACAGAGGTCATTTGAATAACCCTGGTGTTATCTTCATCATCTAAAACAGCAACGCTAAGCTGTTTGTCGCCAATTTCAAGCATTCCTTCTTTTAATATTTGAGGTAGTTTTTCAGACATTGATCAAATCCTTGTAAGTCATTCGGTATTCAGTATTTGAAAGCAGCAAATTAAATTTCTGTGACTCGTCTTGTTCACGTGAGTTGTAACGGAACACGAATTCATCAACATACTTTTGAAGATGTTTAACGTTAGTGAAGTGGTAGATATCAACTATTCCGCGTTTTAGAAGACTCCAGAAACCCTCTATGGTGTTGGTATGGACGCGACCGTTCACATACTGGCCTTGACCATGCTTTATGAATTGGTAGTCATAGATGCGCTTTAAGGCATTGTAGCCTGGCAATTCATCTGAGTAGATTGTTGCGTCATTAACAGAATTGACGATTTCAGTGGTTAGAGTGCGGATAGTTACATCACCAACGCACTTAGCATTCAACTTGCCTCTGCGCTCTACCATTCCAAGCTCAGGCGCTTTTTCTTTGGTGCTTCTACCTTGCTCGCCTTCGCCGCGCTTTGGCGCATGTTTATTCTTTGATTTACTACCTACATAGGTTTCATCCACTTCAACTTCATTGTTTAAATCGTTGTCGAAACCAAAACAATTACGAATACGGTGAAGCATGAACCATGCTGTTTTTTGCGTAACACCAATATCCTTAGATAACTGTATGCTTGAGATTTCCTTCTTGTGAGAAGTCACGAGCCAGATAGCCAAGAACCACTTTTGTAGCTTTACTTTGGTGTTATCAAACAAGGTTGCTGTTTTGACGTTGAAATACTTTCCAGTATTCTTGCAGCGGTAGCGATTGTTAGCGCAACCGTAGACTTTTGACTCTGAATCGAATGGAGAAACAACAGCTCCATCAGGCCAACGGAGTTCTGTTAAATGGTCAATGCAAGTCTGCTCGTCAGGAAAGGCGTTTAGCAGCTCAAGGATGGTGTTGAATTCTGTACTAATCATGTGGTTAATTATATCACATGGTTAGTAGATTGCTACACAAGTCGAATAATTTGTGTAATTTTATATATAGCCATCTTCAAAAATAAATAAATTTGGAAACATCATCAATGTGACCTTTCCCCTGAATTAGTACCATTTCCTCGATGAGATTTTTATGCCACCTGTTTTGCAAAAAAACGATGGCGGTAAATAATTCAGTAAGCTTTGTGTTCGAGCATGATTATAGTGCTCACGCGACTGGTTAATCTGATCAATGTCATGGTTATGTACTTAGGAGAAAGGTTGGGGAATGTCCATGTTCAATACAAAATACTTCTAAAGTTACTTAGAAAGTATCAATTTTAGGAATTTATATGTCTAGGTACCATACCTATTTTCCCTTTGGAAAGAGCCAGTTTGCAACTATGATTAATAAAGCAATCACGTTTATAGTTGTAGTGGTTAGCACAGTAATTAGCACGTTTTCCGATAATGAAAAGCAAGAAAACCCGAAACCATCAAAAAACAAAATTATACCAACCGCTAATAACCAAGCTGAAACAACACTGAATATAGCCCAAGCAAACTTTAATCGCAGGTTATGAGTATCTTCTAGTTCCTTAAGCTTTTGTTTAAGAACTTTTATTTCATGGTCTTGTCTTGAATCGTCAATATCTTCAGATAAATCTACATCTTCAAGGGCTTCTAAGTCTGTATTAGAGTCTTCTTTTACGTCATCACCAGACTTTTGAACTTTTTTCAAAAAAGTTGCATTAAGTTTTTTTTCTTTAGTAGGGTCAGACAACTATTTTACGCCTCAATTCTATCTAGAATTTCTTGGTAGTGGGCTCTAATAAGATTTCTAGGAATTTCTGAATAAGGTGCTTGATTCCAGACTTTAGACCAAGGTGTATTAGGTCTATGAGTAATTTGTGATAATGCAAATCCAGAATGGTGCCCGTACCCTTCCCAAATAGCTTTAATCAGTTGTTGCTGCTCTTCATCATTAATTTGATCACTCGAGGGAATAAAATCGGTCACCTCGCCACGACCATATTTGCGCAAAGACTGGTACAGGTCTCGGATAACAGGGCCAAACTGCCAAGCATAAACATCTTCATTAGTTAGTAATGGCTCATCCATTCCTGCCAGTGAAAACCCATGGGCGATATAAACTAGTTTTTGAAGTTTCATATTAGTTAATGAGTGGTTATCTTCATTACGAGCCAACTCAATGAACTTGTTTGCCACTGCTAATGATGAACTCATTGTTAACAACCTCTACTAAAACTTAAATCAAACTATTAATAAACATACTAAACTGTGTATTAAACACTATGAGGCACCGTAAGACAATAAGCATTGCTTATGATTAAAATCAATTTTTATCTAAAAAGCACACTAAATTAAGTACGTAAATATTTTAATAACGCCAGCCAAGAGCTTGCTTTCTAAGCTATTAAGCATTATTACCAGGCATGCAACCACTTAACAAAAGGAGGCTGCATATCAGAATCGTTTCGTTTAGGTGCGTTAACTCTGAAATCGGAAGCCAGCAAGTAGCACAACCTTGTTCTTATTAGTGAGCTTGTTCTGTCCACTTCCCCATTAGTGAAACACTGGTAAAGTAGAGTTTTCCAGTTTTACTCGATAAGCCGCCGGTGGCAGATTACCCAGACTTTCATGGGTGCGTTCTTCGTTATAATCTAACCGCCAGAACCAAGCCATCTCCCTAACTTGATCGAGCGATTCAAACAGATACGCATTTAAAAACTCATGTCTGAACGAGCCATTAAATCGTTCTACAAAACCATTTTGTTGTGGCTTACCTGGTTGGATATAAGCCAACTTAACGTCATTCTGCTCACACCAGTCCGTTAACTTGGCCGAGATTAGTTCTGGCCCGTTATCCAGTCTAATTTGCTTTGGCAGACCACGTTCTTCTTTTAATTGTTCAAGGGTCCGCACCACGCGTTCTGCAGGCAGTGAACTGTCCACTTCAATGGCTAAACATTCGCGTGTACCTTCATCGAGCACATTCAGCGTTCTAAACCGTTTGCCGCAATAAAGCGTGTCGTGCATAAAATCCAACGCCCACTGATGATTGGGTTGATTGAGCACGGTAAGTGGTTGGACAACTCGTTTAGGAAGCACGCGTTTTGTCCGCCGCTTGAGGTTTAATCCCATTTGGCAGTACACCCGGTAAACCCGTTTATGGTTAAACGGATGGTTTTTAAACCTTATGCGACCGTAACACTTCCAGAACCCCGCACGCGGTGATTTTTTCAACACTTGATTAATCGCATCAATGACAGCAGCATCGGTTTTACGCCAGTCTTTTTGTTTACGGTAAAAACTGGCTCGGCTTATCCCCGTCAGTAAACAGGCTTTGAGAATGCTCAAGCCCGAATTGACTAGGGTTTTGGCACACTCTTTTTTGTCTGCTGTCACCAACCCTTTTTTGCGAATAATTCCTTCATCGCATGGTTTTCAAGGCTGACATCGGCAAACAGCTTTTTTAGCTTGG
>NZ_DATCSL010000072.1:0-27863 GCF_036568485.1 Thiomicrospira sp. | reverse complement strand
AACCTACACGCAAATTAGCCTGGTTTGATAAGATAGTTTAAATTTTTTTGTGTTTGACGAATATCGTCCTGTCGAGAATCCTATGTTAGGCAATCTTTATATTATTTCAGCCCCCTCCGGTGCGGGCAAAACCTCTTTGGTTAGCAAGTTGCTGGATCGAGACTTATTGGTTCGTGTGTCAATTTCGACCACAACTCGCTCAATCCGTCCGGGTGAAAAACACGGCGTTAATTACTTTTTTGTCAGCGAAGCCGAATTCAAAGCTCAGGTCAACTCGGGTGAGTTTTTGGAGTACGCCCAGGTGTTTGATAATTTTTACGGCACCACTAAGGCCAGTGTTGACCAGCAATTAGCCGCCGGCCAAGACGTCATTTTAGAGATTGACTGGCAGGGCGCGCAACAAGTTCGCAAGCTTTACCCTAATGCCTATTCGATTTTTATTATGCCACCTTCGATTGAAGAGCTGGATCGACGTTTAAATGGTCGTGGCACCGACAGCGCCGACGTCATTGCGCGCCGCATGCAGGATGCAGTTTCGGAAATGCAACATTATCCTGAGTTTGACTATGTGGTGATTAATGATGACTTTGATGCGGCGCTGCATCAGTTACACGCCATTTTTGTCGCCAATCGCCTCAAACTAGACCAACAGCAAGCGCGTCACGGCGTTTTGTTCGATACACTAATTAAACATTCTTAATTTTTTTGACTGGAGAGTTTCATGCCGGGCTTTGAGCTATTTGATGAATCCGAAAAACAACAGGTTGCCGAGGTAATGGACAAAGGTTTCACCTTCCGTTACAACTTTGATGGCATGCGCAACGATGTCTGGAAGGCGCGCGAACTGGAGCAGATGATTCAAGACACGATTAAAGTCAAACATGCGCACTTAGTCTCCAGCGGTACGGCGGCTTTAACCACCGCTTTGGCGGCCGCCGGCATTGGTGCGGGTGATGAAGTGATTGTGCCACCGTTTACATTTGTGGCCTCGGTGGAAGCCATTGTGTTAGCTGGCGCTGTTCCGATTTTTGCGGAAATTGATGAAACCCTGTGTTTATCGCCCGAAGGCATTGAAGCGGCGATTACGCCACGCACCCGTGCGGTTAATTTTGTGCATATGTGTGGTTCGGGCGGTTATATGGATAAAATCAAAGCCGTCTGCGACAAACACAATATCGTGCTGTTAGAAGACGCTTGCCAAGCCACTGGCGCAACTTACCAAGGTCAAGCTTTAGGATCATTTGGTCAGGTCGGCACCTTCTCGTTTGATTCAGTTAAAACCATCTCTTGCGGTGAAGGTGGCGCGGTTTTAACTAACGACAGTAAAATCTACGATTACGCGCATCAGTATTCGGATCATGGTCACGATCATATCGGTTCGGATCGTGGTGCAGAGAGTCACCCGATTATGGGCGCCAACTATCGCATTTCGGAAATGAATGCGGCGGTAGGTGTCGCGCAGTGGAAAAAATTGGATCGTATTTTAGATATCCAACGTCGTAACAAAAAAGCCTTGAAAGACGCGTTAAAGCAATATAGCGAAATCTCGTTCCGTGATTTACCGGACGAAGCCGGTGATAATGCTGGTTTTTTAAGCATTATGTTGCCAAGCGAAGCACGTGCTCGTGAAGTGGTGGCTGGTTTACAAGCTGAAGGCATTCCAGCGGTGTTTTACTGGTATGGTAACAATTGGCATTATTTGAAAAACTGGAAGCACATTCAGCAAATGAAAGGCCCAGCTAAACTGCCAATTGAGCTGATTGCCGATCGCCCAGATTACAGCCAAGTTAAAACGCCGAAGTCGGATGGTATTATGAGCCGCACTTTATCGATGTTGATTAATTTGAGTTGGTCTGACGCCGATATTCAAAAGCGTATTGACGCCTTTGCTAACGTATTTAAATAAACGCCCCGCCAACCAGCAGGCCTGGTGATTGAATAAAGGATTGATGAATGAAATTTCGTAACTTTAAAACCGTACCTCGCATGATTTTTGGTCGTGGCTCGTTTGACCAGCTCGACGAAGTCTTAGCCGAACAGCGCCAAACCGACAAAGATTTTGTTGTATTTGCAGTTGACAGTGTGCACAAAGGTAAACCACTTGAAGGTCGTATTCCGGCTTTACCGCATGACATGATTTTGTGGGTGGATGTGACCGATGAACCAAAAACCACTTATGTCGATGCTTTAACCGAACAAGTGCAAGCATTTGCAGACCAAAACCCAGTGAGTGTTGTGGGTTTAGGTGGGGGTTCGACGTTAGATTTGGCTAAGGCGATTTCGTTAATGTTAACCAATCCGGGCGGTTCGGCGTCTTATCAAGGTTGGGACTTAATTAAAAACCCAGCTGTACATCATGTGGGTATTCCGACCATTTCGGGTACGGGCGCAGAAGCGTCTCGCACCACGGTTTTAACTGGCCCAGAGAAGAAATTAGGCATGAACTCGGATTACACCGTGTTTGACCAAATTATTATGGACCCAGACTTGGTAAAAGGGGTGCCAACCGATCAGTGGTTCTATACCGGTATGGATTGTTATATCCACGGCATTGAAGCTTTAAACGGCACGTACATTAATGAATTCGCGCGTGCGTTCGGTGAAAAATCACTCGATCTTTGCCGCGAAGTCTATTTGGGTGATCACCCTGATGCGGATGAAAAATTAATGATGGCGTCCTATATGGGTGGCCAAAGTATTGCTTACAGCCAAGTGGGCGCGTGTCATGCCTTATCTTACGGTTTGTCTTATGTTATGGGTTACCACCACGGCATTGGCAACTGCATTGTAATGGACGTGTTGGATGACTTTTATCCTGAAGGCGTGCGCGAGTTCCGTGAAATGATGAAAAAACACAATATCACTTTACCCAAAGGTATCACTAAAGGCTTGTCTGAAGACGACATGCAAAAAATGATTCGTGTGTCTTCTGGCCTAGCCCCGCTTTGGGAAAACGTCTACGGTAAAGAATGGCAAACCCACGTTACCCCAGAACTACTGCGTTCATTATTCAACAAAATGTAATGCGGTTTACCACGAAGAACACGAAGAGCACGACGTTATAATTTAATCGCTTTTCTTCGTGGTCTTCGTGTTCTTCGCGGTTAAATCATTTAAACGAGACATCTATGCAAACTTATGTATTTATTCCGGCGCGTTATGGCAGCTCACGTTTACCAGGCAAACCGCTTAAACTGATTGCGGATAAACCCATGATTCAGCATGTGTATGAACGCATTGCCAAAGCTAAGGGTTTAGCCGGTGTGTACGTGGCCACAGATGATGAACGCATTGCCGAAGTGGTGCGCGAATTTGGTGGTGAGGTGATTATGACACCGGTGGAAGCCGCCTCCGGGACAGACCGTATTGCCGCGGCCGCTCAAGCCTTAGGTTTAAGTGATGATGCCTTAATCGTCAACGTGCAAGGCGACCAACCTTTAGTACATCACGAATCGATCGAAGCTGTGATTTCACCTTTTATGGCCGCCGATTACGATGGTTCGTTTGAAATGTCGACCTTGTCTTTCAAGATTATTAACGAAGCTGAAATCACCAGTCCGAAAGACGTCAAACTGGTCACGGACGTAAATGGATTTGCGTTGTATTTTTCACGCGCCACCATTCCACATGGCCGCGACTATTGGGATCACGACTCTTTTAAACATTTAGGTGTCTATGCTTACACCAAACGTTTTGTCGATCAATTTAACCAACTGCCAATGGGCCAGCTGGAAGACATTGAAAAACTAGAGCAATTGCGCGCGTTAGAATACGGCCACAAAATCAAAGTCGTGCTCAGCGAACATGATTCACCCGAAGTGGATGTGCCAGGTGATATTGAACTGATGGAAGCCTTGTTGCTGTCTGGTCACTAAGCCATGCTTTACCAGTTTTTAATTCGCTTATTAAGCCCATTAGTTGTGATTTTAATTGTGCTGGATGCAATTAAACGCCAGGGCGGCTGGGACTTCATAAAGCAACGTTTAGGGCTAGCTTACCCAGCCACCAGGCCTGGTGCTATTTGGCTACACTGTGCGTCGGTCGGCGAAGTTAAAGCGGTCGAAGCCTTATTAAAATCCGCCCCCCAGCAGGCCTGGTTAATTACCACGAACACGCCCACCGGTTTTCAAACCGCGCAAGCTCTCAACTTAGCTAACTCCCAAGTGCGTTATTGTCCGGTTGATTGGCCTTTTGCGATCCGTCGGTTTTTAATAGTCAGCCAGCCCATCCAGTTATGGGTAGTCGAAACCGAACTCTGGCCCAACCTTTATCGACTTGCCCACCAGCAAGGCATCAAGATTCGTTTAATCAATGCGCGTTTATCGCGTAAAAGCTTGAATGCACCTAACTGGCTTAAAGCGCAATATCGTTTGTGTTTGAGCCACACCAACCAAATCTTGGCGCGCTCGAACGCCGAAGCCCAACGTTATATCCAACTAGGCGCGGATCCTGATAAGGTGCAGGTTTTGGGTAATCTAAAACAGGCGGGTCTCAATTCATTGCCCCAGTATGAGCGTGAAATTGAGCGTGACTATATTTTGTTAGCTTCGTCTCATGCGGATGAAGAACTTCAAATCGCCCAACGCTGGCAGCAACTGCAACGCAGCGAATTGCTGGTAATTGTGCCGCGTCATGCGAAACGTGGTGTACAAATTCAAACACAACTCGCCCAACTCAATCTAAACGTAAGTTTAGCCAGTCGTCAGCAACTCATTAGTGACGATACACAGGTGTTTATAGACGATCGGTTTGGGCATTTAATGGGCTTGTTTGCGTTTGCCAAATTAGTGATTATGGGCGGATCGTTTGTGGCTAAAGGCGGACATAATTTTTTAGAACCAGCCGCGCTTAAACGCACTATTATTACTGGCTGGGACAATAGTGATTTTGAAGATGAACTGGCCGAATTCCAACAGCATTCCGCGATTATCGTGTGTGCAGATTATGACAAACTACAACAGCGTTTAAACCAGTTACTCAGCAATCAAGCAATGGCTGACGCACTGGCTGACCAGGCTTATTTATGCATCCAAAACCAAGCCAATATTCTTGAAAACTATCGAAAAGCGCTGAACTTGGCTGATTAACTCAGCCCAAGCTTTATTTAACTCGACTCTAGTTTGACCTGTTCGCTAAAACTGAGCGGTTGTGCAACACGCCAATCTGCCGTAGTTTGGGTGTTTTTATGATGACGTTTGATTTTGCCTTCAGTCGCCACCACTTTGACGCCACGTCGCAATAAAGCATTCACCACTGAGGCATGTGGATAAGATGACTCGCCACTTGGCGTCGAAATAAACGCGACCTTATGTTTGATCACTGGCTCTTGCTCTAAAGGCGCGCCCACCAAGCGGTTCAATAACAGACTTGATACATGCTCTAATGCACCGTGGTGCGGAACCTGCATAAATTGAATATGTTTGGGAGCATCAATATTTAACAATTCCAAATAATCTATTGCTCGATGCAAAGCCTCAACACCCGCGTGCCCAGTCAGTAACAAACCATAATGATAATCTTCTAAGTTGCCATACAGCACCACTGAACTTTCGTTTTCGGCGGAGGTATGACCGGTTTCCGGCAGGTATTCGGTCTCCCATTTTTCTGCCACCCAAGATACGGCGCGTTTGGCGGTTTTTCGTAAACAGCGTAAAAAACGCATTAAGTGATTGGGCGACGAAATCGGCTGTTTGAACTGTGAAACCAGTTCATTCACATACCATTCTTTAGACGGCGATAACACATGGAAATGCCCAATCCATTGGCCTTGAAACGGCTCTTTAATGGTCACGCCTTTTTGAATAGCGAGCTTGGCCAGGTCATAACTTGTACGGAACTTGGCTTCAAAAGTTTGGCCTAAACCGGGTTCATGACATTCATTGTTCGAAAAATAATCAGCCATTTCATGACAATACAACCACGGCTGATGTAGCCAAAAGGTTCCGACTTGCATTTGCTCTAATACAACCACCAGGCCTGGTGTGCTGTGAGAGTCGGGATGAGAGCAGACTAGATGTTCGACACGATCCGTATTAAAGAAGTGCTGAATGTGTTTAACCAGTTTGTGCGCGTGCTCAGAATCACCGGCATCATAAACAATGATTTTTTGATTAGTCGTTAAGCCGTAGCGTAACGCAATCGCATCACCTATCTCGCCGTCGGTTTCAGATGGTAAAAAGTCAATTTCAAATGGCACAAAAACATCCTCTGGTTTGGGCACATTATAACCTTAATTTTTAACTGGCCATAAAAAAGCCCGCTGGATCAATAATCGATCCAGCGGGCTTTATAGCTTTCATTGTCCAGAAGCGATTTAACGCATGGTCACCAGTTCTTCTGACGAACTTGGATGAATCGCAATGGTCGCATCTAGGTCGGCTTTGGTCGCCCCCATTTGTACAGCTACCGCAAAACCTTGCAACATTTCATCCGCGCCATCACCCACGATATGAATACCTACAACCTTTTCTTCCGGCCCAGTCACTACTAGCTTTAATGCGGTTTTAATCTGGTGCTCGGTAAAGGCATAACGCATCGGCGTAAAAATCGACGTATAAACTTTAACGTTTTCATCGCCATATTGCGCTCGCGCATCATGCTCCGCCAAACCGACTGTGCCGACAGGTGGGTGAGAGAAAATAACGGTTGGCACCGCATGTAAATCCAACTTCAAATGCGGCTTGTTATTATACAAACGCTCCGCCAAGAAACGTCCGGCACGGATCGCGACCGGGGTTAATTGCGGTTGACCGGTGACATCACCAATTGCAAAAATGTTGTTGACCGAAGTACGGTGCTCATCGTCGACTTCGATAATGCCTTTTGCTGTCGCGCTTAAACCTGCATTTTCTAGTTTCATCGGTTCAATTAAGTTACGACGACCGACCGCCCAAACGACTTCATCAAAACCTTCCAAATGCTGGCCGTCTTCACTTTCTACCGTCAAACTGCCGTTTTCGGCGCGGTAAATACGCGCAACACGGAAATGATATTCTTTGTGAATGCCGCTGGTAATCATTGCGTCGGTTAGGTTTTCACGAATCATGTCATCAAAGCCACGCAACACTAGATCTTTACGACTTAATAGGCTTACGTCCGTGCCTAAAGCTTGGAACACACCCGCTAATTCGACTGCAATATAACCACTGCCAATCACGGCCACTTTTTTGGGTTGAGTTTTTAGGGCAAAGAAACCATCTGATGTAATACCCAATTCGGCACCTTCAACATCCTGTGGAATATCCGGCACGCCGCCTGGTGCAATCACGATGGTTTCAGCAGTGTATTTTTTACCATCGACTTCAACCGTGTGGTTATCAACAAAACTGCCCCAGCCTTGTAATACGTCTACGCCCAAATCTTTCATGTAGCCGTTGTACCAGGTGTTGATGTTTTGGATATATTGCTCACGCTGGGCAACTAACTTTGACCAGTCGAAACTTTTAACATCAACATCAAAGCCAAAGTCTGGGGCATCACGTAATGCCTCAGCGATATGCGCACCAAACCACATGACTTTTTTAGGAACACAACCAATGTTTACGCACGTGCCACCTAGTTTTTTGGCTTCTACCACGGCACATTTTTTGCCGTATTCTGACGCACGTTCAACAATCGACAAACCACCGCTACCGGCTCCAATCGCTATTACATCGTAATCATATTGCATCGTTGTATCCTTTTTGTTTTTAAACCTGTTTTGTCTGAATTTAAGTTAAACCCACACAAAACACGTTTGTTTAAAAAAGGGAGCCGAAGCTCCCTTTTTGATAACCACCAGGCCTGGTGGTTATCCCTTGAGCTCACTTATAAGCTTATTTTTTAAGGTAAGCTTCTAAATCATCAGAACCACCAATATGTTTACCTTCAATAAACACTTGTGGCACTGTGTCACGGTTGGCTACAGCACGTAAAGTACGAGAGGTTACACCGCTGTTACTGATGACAATTTCTTCATATTTAATACCCGCGTCTTCTAATGCGGCTTTCGCTTTTGCACAGAATGGGCAGCCTGTTTTAGTGAAAATAGTCGCGACTGGTGGTTTTTTCGCACTTGAGTTAATGTAGTTCAACATGGTGTCGGCATCAGACACTTCAAATGGGTCACCTTCTACTTCTGGCTCGATGAACATTTTTTCAACTACGCCATCTTTCACCAACATCGAATAACGCCATGAACGCTTACCAAAACCTAGGTTAGTCTTGTCAACCAACATACCCATGCCTTCTGAGAACTCGCCGTTGCCATCAGGAATTAGAATCACGTTGTTGGCTTCTTGATCTTGCGCCCACTCATTCATAACAAAAGTATCGTTTACTGACATGCATACAATGCTGTCGACGCCATTTTCAAAGAAAACCGGCGCTAATTCGTTATAACGTGGCAGGTGAGTTGAAGAGCAAGTTGGCGTAAATGCACCCGGAAGTGAAAATACAACGACTGTTTTACCTTTAAACAAATCATCAGTTGTCACATTAACCCAATCACCGTTTTGACGAGTAGGGAATGTAACGTTAGGAACGCGTTGACCTTCTTTATTTGGTAATGCCATGTCTTATCTCCATTGAGTTTAAAAAATCAGCTAAAAATTTTAACCGACTTATTCGGTTGGATGCTAGTTTAGTGATCTATTAGCAATTAGTAAAATTAAATATATTAATAATTTTAATAGTTAAAAACTATCGTCAATTAAGTGATTAATTTTTCTGTCACATTTGTGTAATAAATATTACACTATCGCGATAAAATTTTAGGATGCTATATGTTAAACACCATTTTTTTATTCTTCACTATCGTTTTCTTTGTCGGTTTAAGCCTGGTTTTTACCACACGTCCAGATTTAGCGGCTGAAAACGGCCTCTATGAAAGTATTCAACTTGTATTGATTGCACTAGCTTTCGTATTGGCTCTAATAAATCTTCTCACTCACAAACAGAAGAAACTCATTTATATCAGCATTGGCTTCAGTTTATTAAGCTTCGGCTTTTTCTTACGAGAACTTGAATTAAGAGACACCGACTTTCCAAATTGGTTGATTTATCTATCATCCCCTAGTGGTTCAGCGGTCATTACCAGCCTGCTATTTTTACCCTTTATCGTCTATAGCTTACGTTATTTGATGTTCGCATGGCAAAGTGGCCTGTGTTTTATGAAAACCAACTATTTTTGGCTGATGCTTTTGGCGGCCGTATTTTTATTTACCGGCGGCATTTTTGACCGCGCTTGGATAACCGATGAGTATGGGCTATTTTTTGAGGAGTTTTTTGAAACCGCCGGCTATTACACTATGTTGTGGGCATTATTTAAAATGACACCACAGCAACGCAAATATGATGCAAGCCATTACCGTAAAGCCCAAGATTACAGCTGTTTTGACTGAATAGAGTTAAACAAACACAACAAAGCCCTTAAGTTTGGGCTTTGTATTATTGTAGTTGCGCGCTTTGCAAAGCTTTCATCATCCATTCAAGCTCATTACGCTCTTGCGCATACTTCATTAACACGCCTAACAAGGCTTGATCTTCATGCCTAGAGGCAATGCGAGCGGACAACTGAAACTCTCGATCGACTACACTGCCTTGATAAGCTTGCTGTTCTAATAGGGCAGCAACAACGCCCAAGTTTTGCAATAAACATGCGGCTTGCAAGGGTTTAACCCCTTCACCTGCGGCATCTTTATCTAGCACCTGCTGGCCATCGACACCATGTTCTTCTAATAAAACCAGACTCATCCAATAGTTCATATCCGGTGCTTCGGTGCTTTCCAATACGTTCAAAAACACCTCATTTGGATCCATGTTATGTTCACCAATTAAGTTGGCCAAGGTTTTAGCAAAAATAGCGCGATCTTCGGTGTTTAAATTCAACAAGTTCATCTTTTCTCCTATAAAGCTTGTGCACAGGCTACGGCGGATGCCCAGGCCCATTGAAAATTGAATCCACCCAAATGCCCGGTCACATCGAGTACTTCGCCGATAAAATACAGGCCTGGCTGTTTATGGGATTCAAATGTCTTGGAGGACACTTCATCTGTATCCACACCGCCTAATGATACTTCGGCCTTATCGTACCCGGCTGTGTCTTCTGGGTAAAGCCGCCATTGGCTTAAGCCATGCGCATATTCTTGCAGCAATTTTTCACTGCATTCGGCTAAGGGTTTATTCAAAGGATATCTCGTCAACCAGGCCTGGCTGAAACGCTTGGTGGTGAGTTGACTTAACCATTTGCTTAGGCTTTGAGACTGCGACTTCAATTGTTTAAGTTCGGTTAGGGCATCTTTTTCAGGTAATAAGTTTATATCAATCGCTTGCCCAGGTTGCCAATAGTTAGAGGCCTGTAAGACAGCGGGGCCACTTATACCCTGATGGGTAATTAACATCGCTTCACGGAAATGATGTCCCGCTGTCGTAATTTCCACATCCATGCTTAAGCCGCTAAGTTCACGAAACCAGTCTTGCCAACTTGACTTAAACACTAAAGGCACCAGGCCTGGTCGTGATGGCATTACGTTTAAACCAAACTGGCGTGCGATTTTATAACCAAAATCACTGGCTTTAAGCTTAGGATAAGCCAGTCCACCGGTTGCAATCACCAAGGATTGAGTGACATAAGTGCCTTCGGAGCTCTGAATTAAAAACCCCGCCGACTCTTGTACTTCTACCTGCTTAATATGCGTATTGAGCTGAATATGTGCGCCCGCCCAATCACACTCTTGGCGTAGCATTTGAATAATCTGACCCGCTCCTTGTCGCGTAAAAAGCTGACCATGATCACGCTCTTCATACTCAATTGCATGACGCTCAACCAACTCTATAAATTGACTCGATGGATAACGCACTAAGGCCGATTTAACAAAGTGGGGGTTGTGTGTAATGTAGTTTTCAGGCTTGACATTCAGGTTGGTAAAGTTGCATTTACCGCCTCCCGATATGCGAATTTTAGCGGCCGCTTTGGGTGCGTGATCAAGCACTAGGACGCGTCGCCCTCGATAAGCAGCCTGCGCTGCACACATCAAACCAGCCGCACCCGCACCTATAATCACCACATCATATGATTGCATTTAGAGGGGTTCCCAAGCCTGCTGGCGTTTGTTGACCTCTTCCACAATAGTGTTTAAACCCATTTCGACCAGCGTCGCTTCACCTTCAATGCCGAGCTCAATACTGCGTCGGCCTTCGGCAGAAATGTGCGGCAAACTGAATAATCGCAGCTTGGGATATTGATGCTCGAAAGCTTCCATAAATTCTACCCACTCGGATTCAGCGCCATCTAATAAACGAATCGCTTTTTCAACGCTTGGGGGTTGCTTAGCATCGGCATAGTAGGTATCCAGCACCCATTCCATCATGGGTTGCGCCATTTGTGGGAATCCTGGCATAAAATAGTGTTGTTGAATTGAAAAACCAGGAACTCGGTTAAAACGATTAGGTATAACCGCGGCCCCCTCAGGAAACTCTGCCATGCGTATGCGATGCGGATAAGCTTGTTCACCAAATTGCTCTTCAATTTCCGCTACCGCTTGCGGCTGAGGTTTTAAAGCTAAACCCAAGGCCTTAGCTGCACTTTGTCGGGTACGATCATCCGGCGTGGCGCCAATACCACCACAACAAAACACCTGGTCTCCACTCGCAAAAGTCTGTTTTAAAGTATCGACCAATAACTCGGCCTCATCTCCTAAGATACGCACCCAACTTAACGCCAGCCCCCTGGGTTTTAATAGCGCATTCAGGTTGGCTAAATGGCGGTCTTGTCGCTTAGAGGACAAAATCTCATCACCAATAATAATTAAACCAAACCTTAATACCTGCACCATTCATCGGCTCCTAATAGTTATCGCGTCACATAGTAATGATGTTCATATCATAGAGGTTTTATTGTCGCTTGCAAGCCAAACTGACACGGGTGCCAGAATCAAAAACCCAAACCCTTTAGCCGTTTTATTAACAAAAAATTTCATTAAAAACTTAAGCCAAATCATAAATATTAAGTTTAAATTTTTTTGCAGTTGACGTGACGTTTAAGCTCTTACAAAATGTTTAATTTGCACACGGGTGGTTTCTGGAGGAGTAGCTTGCTCTATTTCAAACATTTAGTTAGATGGGGTTGTATATTCCTAGCATTAGGCACCTCTCAATGGGTTATGGCTGACTCAAGCCCATCCATGCGAAGCCAAATCCAAGTTGGCGTGTTGGCTTTCCGCTCTGTTGAACAAACGCAACAACGCTGGCAACCCCTCATTGATTACCTTAATCAAACCTTACCTGAACATGAATGGCAACTGAATGTGTTCTTTTATGAAGACTTTAATCATGCCATGCATCAACAATCACTTGATTATGTCTTAACCAATCCTCAGCATTATGCGCGCCTAAACCACCAAACACCCCTAAAACCCTTGTTAACCTTAATGCCGCTTGCGCAAGGTATCCCTGTAACCGAGTTTGGCGGCGTCATTTTCACGCGCAGAGATGCCAGCACGATCAAAACCTTAGCCGATATAGAGCAAGCCAGCATCGCCGCAACCTTTGAAGATTCATTTGGCGGTTATTTAATGCAACGCTGGGAAATGTTTAAGCAAAACTATCACCCTCAAGATTTGTTATTTACAGGCATGCCTCACGATAAAGTCGTTAAAGCGGTACTCAACAAGCAAGCCGATGTCGCCTTTGTTCGCACAGGTGTACTCGAAGCCATGATTAAAGAGGGCGCACTCAACTGGTCACAAATAAAACTGATTGAACCGAAAACCGACAGTCGTTTTCCTCAAGTGCACTCAACCGAACTTTATCCTGAATGGCCATTCGCCGCCAGCGCCCACACCGATGGTGACTTAAACAAAAAACTCAGTTTAAGTTTATTAAACCTATCAGCTGATCATCCAGCCGCTTTACAGGCCGAAATTTACGGGTTTTCACCAGCAGGGAATTATCAGGCGATTGAAGCGGTTATGTTGCGTTTGGATGTGCTGCCACGTGAAGACTTTGGCTGGCATGATATTTTTCAACGTTATGGCAATCGCATTATTTTAGCGCTAACAATGATCGGCAGTGTGTTATTGCTATTGAGCGGGTTTTTAATCTATTACAATCGCCGCTCCAGTCGGATCGCATTTGAGCGCGCGCAGTTAAATCAAAAATTACAAACCGTAAACCAAAATCTCGAAGACCTGGTAGAACGTCGAACACATGATTTACTTGAAAGCGAACAGCGCTTTCGTCAAATGTTTGAAAAACACGCTTCACCCATGCTGCTAGTCGACCCACCAACTGGTGAAATTATTGATGTCAACCAAGCTGCTGCAGATTTTTATGGCTATAAAATTGAACAGCTGCGACACATGAACCTCAGCCAAATTAACACACTTAGTGATCAAGAGCTTGCCAAAGAACGTAACTTGGCGGCTTTGCAGCAACGCAACTACTTTGTATTCACGCATCGACTTGCTAATGGTAAACAGCGCTACGTAGATGTGCATTCTTCACCGGTCCTAATTAATGGTAAAACTCGACTTTTTTCCATCATTCACGACAGTACCTCACGGGTACAGTTCGAGGAGCGCCTTAAATTACACGATACTGCTTTAAACTATGCCGCTAACGCCATTGCTATCACCGATCACCAAGGCATCATCATCTGGGCAAATAAAGCCTATAGTCAGCTTACCGGCTATAGTGCCGATGAAGTTAAAGGTAAGCTACTTTATCATCCAGATGATGTCAGTGACCAAGATAAAACACTCTATGAACAAATACAACAGGTCGTGCGCGAGGGTCAGGTTTGGCATGGCGTACTTCAACAAACGCACAAGAATGGCGACCTATATTATGAAGAAGTTACTATTACCCCTGTCAAAGATCAGCAACATCAAATTCGAAATTTTGTAGCAGTTGTGCAAGATATAACCCAACGACGTTTAGCCGAACAACAGATTCAGAACCTAGCGTTTTTCGACCCTTTAACAAACCTACCCAATCGACGCTTATTAATCGACCGACTTGAAACGGTTATGGCACAAACCGACCGTCGTCAATTTCATGCCGCCTTATTATTTTTAGACCTAGATCACTTTAAAGTCTTAAATGATAGCTATGGCCATCATGTTGGGGACAAATTGCTAATAGATGTGGCTAAGCGAATTCAAGCCTGCATTCGGAGCGGTGATACCGTTGCGCGGTTTGGCGGCGATGAATTTGTTATTTTACTGACTGAGCTGGATTCACAAGCCATGAAAGCGGCTCAGCAAGCCAAACACGTTGCAGAGAAAATCCGCGAGTCGCTCGGACAAGTTTATTTTATCGAAATCGACGCCGATACCGATAAAATTGAGTACACCATTAGTAGCAGCATGGGCTTAACGGTTTTTCAAGATCATGATAAATCGCTCGAAGATTTACTCAAGTGGTCAGACATGGCCATGTACCAAGCCAAAGCCTCTGGCCGCAATGAGGTTCGTCTATTCGACCCAGAAATGCAAACTCAGCTAGACGAACGTGCCAGCTTGGAACAAGATTTACGTAAAGCCATCGAGCAAGAACAATTAGAAGTTTATTATCAACCTCAGGTAGATGCTCAATGCCGAATTTTAGGGGCTGAAGCCCTGCTACGTTGGCAACACCCGCAACGCGGCTTTATACCACCAGGCCTGTTTATTCCGCTTGCTGAGGAAACGGGGTTAATTTTAAACCTGGGCAACTGGGTATTGGAAACGGCTTGCAAACAACTGGCTGAATGGCGACATGATCCTAAGTTATGTTTAATTCAATTGGCGGTCAATATCAGTGCCAAACAACTAAGACACCCGCAATTTGTCGAACAAGTTCGTCAACTCGTATCTCAATATGAAATTAACCCAATTATGTTGAAACTAGAGCTAACCGAAAGTGTGCTGCTCAGCCACCGAGAAGATTCTATCTCTAAAATGAACGCGCTACGCCTATTAGGCATTCAATTTTCAATGGATGACTTTGGTACAGGATATTCTTCGCTGGCTTATTTAAAACAACTGCCTCTCTCCCAAATCAAAATTGACCAATCCTTTATCCGTGATTTAGTCGATGACCAAATGGATGCCGTTATGGTGCAAGCTATTATGTCACTTGGACAAAAGTTTAATATGAGCGTAATTGCCGAAGGCGTTGAAAATCAACAACAGTTTGATATTTTGCGCAGTTATAAATGTGAATTTTTTCAAGGTTACTTATTCAGTCGGCCGGTACCAATTGATCACTTTAAGCAACAAGTTTTATCTGCTTAAACAGACATTTCTGTTACTCAAAAGCGAGCGTTAACTACTTGGGTTCAACCGGTTTGAAGATATGATAGAGCCGGATCAGAGGGTAGCTCCAAAACAACGACGCGACACTATAGCCAACCGCCATTAGAAACAAAAGCACCCAATCCGCCCAATAGCCTAATAGAAATAGGCTTGATCCTGTCATCCAAGGAATCGTCAAAAAAAGTAAAACAAAGACGCCAGCTAATCCGATGAGCGCTTGCTCAATCACTAAAGGTTGAAAAAACTTGGCTTTGCCTTTTTGCGTCCAAGCCAAATAGTTTAGGCTTGCTCCACCTATCACATACAGGCTAATAACGAACCAATGAGCTTGAGCATAGCCTAGTAACATAAAAAAAGTTAAGTTTAACTCGCTCATTTAAACATGGCCCTTCAACATTTGCAGATACGTGGGTTTAAGTAGTTGCTCTTTCATCACCCAAGCCAACCAAGATTCTTTGTAAGGATCGATAAACGGATAGGTCGGAACTAACTGGCCGTTGTAATCAAACTCAATCAGCATGGCCGCACCAAATTTAGTCAACAAAGGGCAAGATGTATAACCATTAAATCGAGCTTTAGGCTCCTTGCCTGCAATCACGGCTAATAAGTTTTCAACCACTATTGGTACCGACATTTTTACGGTAGCAGCGGTTTTACCACGCGGTGTGCCATTCACATCCCCGCAACCGAACACATTTGGGTATTTTACATGTTGCAATGTATCTTTATCGACCGCTAACCAACCGGCCATGGCACTGTCTTCCGGCCAAGCCAAATCCGAATAACGTACTGAGGATGGAGCCCGCATAGGGGGGACAACATGCAATAAATCATAGCTTTGATTAAAGGTTTGACCATCGGCCTTTTTAAAGGTCGCTTTGCGTGCACCGATGTCAACGGCTGTTAACTCGGTTTCAAGGCCGATCTGCATGCCTTCTTGTTTATAACGCTGCGTAATAAAGTCATTAAACCAAGGCAAGCCGAATAAGTTCTGGGTGGCGGAATAGAAGTTTAAGTTTGCCTGATCAAAACCGCCATTTTGCTTTAAACGATCAATCGCCAAAAAAGCCATTTTAAGTGGTGCGCCCGCACAACGAATCGGCGTTTTAGGCAAGGTAAAAATGCCATCTCCGCCTTGTTCGGAAAACTTTTTAATCGCATCCCAACTTAACGCGGCCACATCTGGGCTATGGTACACACTGGCTAGACCATTTTGACCAAAAGCCTCAATATCGAGACCCTCAATTGCACGATAGTTGTACTCGACACCTGATGCCACCACCAAATAATCATATTGAATATGTCGACCCGTGTCAGTTTCAACCCTTTTGGACTCAGGGTCAAAGTTGATTACCATTTCCTTAACCCAATCGACCTGCTCAGGAATAAATCGACTATTGCGATCTAACACATCACTTTTAGGCCAAGCGCCAGTCGCTACTAACGTCAAGCCTGGCCAGTAATAGTGAGTTTCTTTACGATCAACAATCGTAATTTTGGTATTTTTGAGCACACGTGCCAAACGATTGGCGATACTTATGCCGGCGGCGCCACTGCCGACAATCACAATTCGCGCTGAAGAATCCAATGCTTGCGCATTGATTGCGTGCAATCCAGATGCTGTGGCTAGTGCTGTTGCACCGCCGACTAAAAATTTGCGTCGACTGAGCGACGTCATTTTGTACATACTTGTCATGCTGATCCTATCAAACTGCTCTAAATTCAATATACTTAGGTGTAGATTCAACCTGGGCTGGTATTAGAAGGATAATTCAATACCTACGTGCCAACCATCTTCTAAATCTACATCAGCCACATCACCTTTAATAGAGAAGTAACGATAACCGACAAAACCATTTAGGTTTCTTAAAAGCTGAATTTGGCCTCTTAATGAATATTCTTCCATCGACTCACCATCACCAAATGTAATGATTTGTGGACTATTGAGGTATTCACCTACCAGCGCGGATGGCACTGGAGTCGGCAACCAATAACGTGCATAAATACCTAGCATTGCGCCATAAGTGGTTTCGTTTGCTTCGTCTAAGGTTGCTAAAGCCGCCTTTGCGCGGAACCCAACATCCAGATTGGGGTCAAACGTTCCTTTATTCGTATAAAGAATAGAAGTATCAACTAAGTAGTCTTTATTTTCGTTGTACTGAAAACCGGCTTCAAAACGATAAATTTCTTGCATCCACTCTGTTTCGCTCAACATGCCGATACGCGCACTTTCATCTGCAAGCTTAACGCTTAACCCTACCTGATTGGCGCTGACTGACGTTGTGATTAAACATGCTAAACTCAATGCTGCCGCTTTGACCATCTTTTTCATATTTTTATGTAACCTTTAATGCGTTGATTCAAATGAACTTTGTAAACGGTCACCCGTTTGCGATAAGGATTCAAACATAGCTTGAATCCAATCTAGCCCGTCTGACACCCAATCACGGGCATCAAACCAATTAAACATCACAGCTAGGGATAACACCGCCAATATAATGAGCAGTGTAAATAAACGTCCAAACATAGGTAGGTCTCTCCTGAGAAATCAGCTTGTTATGGAATCTGTTTTTCCTGCACTTTTTGCAGCCGATTGATCGCAGACCAGACTTGCTTGTTTGTATGGGTGTTCTCAAGTTGCCAGTGCAACTCATAGTTTGCTACTCGGCGCAACTCGGTGCGTTCAATATCGAGTTGAATTCTACCCGATAATATAAAGTCTGCTTCATTTTTATTATTCTGAACCAGTTTGACTTTGCCTGATTCAAGTAACAGCCTTTCAAGCGTTCGAATAAAATCTGAACGCGCTAAAATTTCTCCAGTATTGTTTTCGATTTCACCAATCATAAGCGTAGGTTGACTAGCATGACGTTGCTCAAAATTAGCCAGCCAATTAAACTCAAACATCTCATCCACCAGGCCTGGTGCTAAGGTATCAAACTCAATTAAGGTTAAACCAGTGCCTTCATTAAAACCTTGTGGCTCGGCCTGTTGAACGGGTTTTTGGGCGCAGCCAACCAACACAGCGAATAGGCCTAAAACAATCCAATATCTCATGATGTCCTCCTGGGAGCTTTCTCCATTTTGATCATCTTATATAAGAATTAACTGAATTTTAACACAAAAAACGTCTCACTCCTTGATCAATCAAGCGGACCATGGCGTCGCCAATCTCGTATTTTGAAACGCGCTGGATGTGTCGCCGCATAAAGCGAGGGGACAACCGGCATAGTCTCTCCCATCATATCTGCACAAATGATTTTTGCGGCCAAAAAAACCGACATCAATCCGCGCGCGCCGTGCCCATTACTGACATATAGTCCCCTCTGATACTGCTGGGCTGGATACTTAAAAATCGCCTGAGTATGCGATTGACTTAAATAAGCGGAGTTCAACCAATCCTGATCCGCCACGCCACCGATGATCGGCAAATGGTCAGGCGTTGTTGGACGAAACCCGACACGGCCCGTTAGAGTTTCAGAGTCGACATCCAACCAATCTGGTAGGCTATTTTTGACAGTATTCAAATTAAGCTGATGGCCTTGCATACTGACCGTCGGGTCTAAACTGGGGGCCTCGAACGTTGCGCCAGTAACAGCCTTATTATCGGGTGCCGGTGACGAATAGCCTAAATGACTCACGGCTCTTTTAAGCCGCCAGGCCTGGTGGTTTGAATTCAAGTTTGTTACTTGGCCCTTTAAAGGCCGAATTGGCAATGAATCCAACAGGCCTGGCAAAGCGCCTTCGGCTAATACCAATGCATCAGCTCGCCAAATTTGGTTTTGTGTTTGTACGGTCCAATCGATGCCTTGTGCCACACTTTGCACGCTTTGCTCATAGACCACCTCAATTTTTGGATGGTCTAAACACGCCGCCACAACCGAGGGTGGATTTAACCAACCAGCTTGTGGAAAAAATAACCCGGCCTGCGATACCGCCCCACCTAATAAATCACTAGCCTGATCCGCCTCCACCCAGTATGCAAAATCGGCTGGCAATACAACTCTCTCCAGTGCATCTTGCATACGTTGAAAGTTTTTGTCGTCCACCGCCAAATGCAACAATCCGTTAAGCTGACCTTGAATTTTTTTGTTCGCCAGCCAAGGCTTAACCCGCGCCAAAGTGGCTTGTAAACCTTGCCAATACCATTGGCTGCGTAAATTCCAATCTGCCGTCACTAAAGGATGCAAAGCTCCGGCTAAATTTCCGGATGCGCCATCTGCGGCTTTATTTTTGGCTTCTAACACCGTGACGACCCAACCCACTTGAGCCAATTCATAAGCCACACTTGCACCCGCTAAACCAGCACCAACAACAATGACATGCCCAGGCTCTTTGAAAGCGGGCGGCCGATCAAACCAAGGCATTTTAGAAGCAAAGCGGCGCTCACTATTTTTTTGTATCAGTAACCCACTATTAGCTTGATTGCTTAAAACTTGAAAGCCCCATTTTTCATAGTTACGAATTGAATCGGCTTGTTGATACATACTAACCAACTGCGCACGCGATTGACTTTGGCGAGCCAGTTGACTGATGAAACCACTGGTTGCAAACAATTTTTTATCCGACTCATTTTTAGGCCACAATAGCCAACGATCCACCTTTATATCTAAGTCCGTCACGCCTTGTAGTAGATCGCCAAAGTACACACTTATTTGCACGCGACCCTTTAACAAACTAAATTGCTGCCAACCTGGTAGGTTTTTTGGATGTTGAACTAACCATTCATCCCATAAGTCATCCGATACAGTTTGCGGTTTAGCCAACTTTGCCGTTTGCGATTTAGAATTTGAGTTGGGTCGCTGATCAAAAATCACATAGTGCAATTTTGCGGCCGGATCGGCTTTCGCTAACCATAAAACCACCAACCCAAAATACTGTTGAAAATCCGACACCCCAACCTCGGCTAAACATAGATGATCTGAGCCTTTAGATTGGCCTGATAAATTGAGTAATCTCAAGTTGTTTAATAACGAATTCACAAGCCGGGCTCCACTAAAATGCGCTTCGGCAAAGTTCGATAAATTCTTTTTTATGGCTCATCAAAATTCTAATTATCTTTTTTTATTTTGAAATGAAAAAGTTTGAGTTATAATAAATGACAACAACACAGAAGGTGGATGAATCATGAAAAAATATGCCCTTGCCTTAACGGTTTTATTGGCTTCAACTCAAGCCCAAGCGGATATATTAGGTGCAGGTCTAGGAACAGGCATCTGGACATCAGGTCCGGTGGGAACTGTCACGACCAATAATAACGAATTTGATGTTGAAAAAGACACGGGCTTGGATGCAAGTAACAATAATTACGTCTGGTTTTATTTTAACCATCCTTTACCTGTGATACCAAACATCCGTCTTGAATCAACCCAAGTCAGCAGTAGTGGCAATGGCAGCCAAAGCGTGACCTATCTAAATACAACCTTTGCTAATCACGAAACGGATTTAAACTTAGACCAAGTAGATGTTTTGCTCTACTGGGGCATTCCACTTCCTGTTGTCAGTCTAAATTATGGTTTGGGTGCCAAGCAATTTACTGGTGACTTGACCATTAAAGATGGTACAAATAGTAAAACCACCGACTTAGATGGAACAATCCCAGTAGGCTATTTAGCGGCTCAAGCTAACATCCCGGCTTTGCCCTTGAGCTTAAGTGCTGACATTAAAACGCTCGGCTCTATTTATAACGACACCACTTTAAAAGCACGATATGACATTACCAGTTTCGGCTTAAAACTTGGTATTGAAGCAGGTTATCGTGTTCAATCATTAAAAACAGATGAAATCGGTGACATCGATGTCGATATGAAAATCGATGGCTACTTTGCTGGTGTGACACTTGTTTTCTAAACTCAAAACAGGTTAATCAGTCTAAATCTTGCTCACGATCGAAACACTTATCCCCTCTCTTAGAGCGCACTTATTGCAAGTGCGCCATCGTCAACTAATCGTACTTTGCGGCGACCTTACTTGGCGGCTTAACCTACTGAAGCAGTTCGAATCATCAAGCGCTTTATGGTTTGGCGAATCAAGCTTATTGCCAGAGTATCAAACAGCCCAAAAGTTACAAAACCATCTTGGACAAGAAATACCCGGCGCTATCTTTTGTGCAGAGTCTGGCATTGATGCGGATGCCTTGGGTGTGGCCGCTGGCATGATTCAAGCGGGAGGACTTTTATGGTTGTTAATTCCGCCAATCGACGACTGGCTCAACCAAGCCAATCCGGCAAACCAACGTTTTATGAGTCACCCATATAGTTACCAGCAGGCCTGGTACCAATTTAATGACCACTTGTATCGCCACTTAAAATCTCATGGGGCTTGGATTATGCAAAATCAGCCCCTCAGCTTAAACTTAAACCACGAACAAACCCTAAATCATCCACATATTGATGGATTGAGTCATGATCAACAACAAGCTTTGGTGGCGATAGAACAAGCTGCATTTGGTCACCGAAAACGTCCTTTAATTATAGAGGCTGATCGGGGTCGTGGAAAAACGACCTTGCTTGGTGAGGCCGCAGCACGTCTATTACAACAAGGTAAGCAGCACATTGTGATCAGTAGCGCCCGTTTTGCGCAATGTGAATTAGCTTTTAAACGCGCGGCTCAAATACTGGGTGTCGACTATACAAAAAGTGGACTCCAAACTAAAAACCAAACCCTAAGCTTTAAAGCGCCCGATGATTTAATTCATAATACGTCTGACATTGATGTATTAATGCTTGATGAAGCGGCCCATTTGCCATTACCGGTGTTGGAACAGATCGTTCATCTCTATCCTAGAGTGATCATGGCGACCACTCAACATGGTTATGAAGGTTCAGGGCGGGGTTTTAGCCTGAAATTTAAGCCGTTCTTAAGTCGGTGTTTTCCCGGCTGGCACTTGACACGTTTGAGTCAGCCAATTCGTTGGCACGCAAATGATCCTCTCGAAAAAGCCATCAACCAAACCTTACTGCTTGATGCTGAGCTCCATGATATAGCTGATGACTCTAAACTCGCCTCTCAGCCGTTAACGCTAAAATTTCAGACGTGTCTGCCTAGCCAACTTTCAAGCGATGAATTAGCTCAAACATTTAGTTTACTTGTCGATGCACATTACCAAACCTCGCCTGCCGATTTACAACATTGGTTATCTGCACCAGGGTTACAACTCCAGCTCGCTTATTGGAAAACCGACGCCCACACTTCGGCATTAGTCGGTGTGTTATTAACGTGCAGTGAAGGTCACTTGCCGACTATTGACCCCAGCCGACGAGTTAAGGGACATCTAGTGCCACAGCTTCTAAGGCGTTTTAGTGCGCAGGATGACCTGCTAAATCAACCTAGTGAGCGCGCTATGCGATTAGCTGTTCACCCACAAGTCCAAGGGTTAGGAATTGGAAGCCAATTGATTCAGCAGTGGCAGCAAAACACTCAGGCTGACTGGCTTAGCGTGAGCTTTGGTGTCACACAAGAGCTCTATCTTTTTTGGCGTAAACAGGGATTTAAATCGGCTCATTTAGGTGCTAAGCGTGATAAAGCCAGTGGAACGCATAACTTGGTCATGTTATATAGTCGACATGCCAATGCTTTATTACAAAACTGCCAACAACTTTTCCAAACCCAACTGCCGCATAACTTGATTGAACACTTTCACTCCTTGCCAGAGTCTTTAGTTTGGCATTTGCTAAGTGAAAACACAAGTAGCCAGGTCGCAGCGCATTCAATGCTTTTAAAGGCCTATATAAATGAACACACACCCTATGAAGCCGTCAGCCAACAGCTATGGCATTGGGCCCTGAATCAAGCAAATTGGCTACTCAGTCAACCTCAACTGGTGCAAACTATTTGGCTAGATAAAGTGGTTAGAAAATACGATTGGCAAACGATCGCACGTCAGCATAAACTAGCAGGACGAAGTGCCATTGAAACGCAGCTGCGCCAGAGTCTTAAATGCCACTCAGCCTATTTAGTGCCCTAACATCCACCAGACTGGGATATTAATTTGAAAACACCACCGTTTTATTGCCGTGGATAATAACGCGGTCCTCTAAATGAAAACGTAAACCCCGTGCTAACGCGGTTTTTTCTACATCACGCCCTTGGCGACGCATTTCTTCAATACTATGCGCATGCGATACGCGAATCACATCTTGTTCAATAATCGGGCCGGCATCCAATTCTTCGGTAACATAATGACAAGTAGCGCCAATCAATTTAACGCCACGTTCATAAGCCTGATGATAAGGTTTAGCGCCTACAAAAGACGGTAAAAAGCTATGATGAATATTAATCACTTTACCCGCATAATCCTGACACATTTTCGGCGGTAAAATCTGCATATAGCGCGCTAACACCACCACATCCGCTTCATAATGTGCAACTAAGCGATCGGACTCGGCAAACGCTTGCGCTTTAGTTTCAGGTGTAACCGGCACATAATGAAACGGAATCTGATACCACTCGACCATTGAGCGTAAATCATCATGATTAGCGATCACACAAACAATCTCACCCGGCAAATCTTTTTCGTGCCAGCGATACATCAAGTCCGCCAGACAATGCGACTCTTTGCTCGCAAATAAGGCGATTTTTTTGGGCTGTTGCGAATCCGTCATAAACCAAGTCATATTAAAATGATCCGCAATCGGCTTGAACTTGGCTTTAAACACCTCAAGGCCTTCAGGCAACGAACTGGCTAAAATTTCATGGCGCATAAAGAACCAACCGTTACCCGCATCGGTATGATGGTTGGCTTCAACAATGGTGCCGCCCTGATCCGCGATAAACATTGCCACCTTGGCTACAATTCCGACCTGATCGGGACAAGAAATCACCAAACGATAGACTCGACTCATGTTGTTATCCTAGCTAAATCAAAAGGCTTATGATACCAAATCCCAGCCAAGTCAGGCTGTTTGGCTATGGTATAATTTGCGATCTTTTACGGCAAAACAAGGTTGTGTAAATGAAGATTGTGTCATTTAACGTCAATAGCGTACGTATGCGCCAACATCAATTGCAAACATTGGTCGAACGCTACCAACCCGATATTATCGGCCTGCAAGAAACCAAAGTGCAAGATCACGAATTTCCGCTAGCGGATATTGAAAGTTTAGGCTACAAAGCTGAATTTTCCGGTCAAAAAACGCATTATGGCGTGGCCTTACTTTATAAGCCTGAATTGCAACTCACCAAACTGCAAAAAGGCTGGACGACTGACACAGACGATGCACAACGCCGCATGATTATTGGCGACTTTATGACACCAAGTGGTGAAAATATACGTGTATTAAATGGCTATTTTCCACAGGGCGAAAACCGCGATCATCCAATTAAGTTCCCAGCAAAACAAGCTTTTTATGCTGATTTGATGGCCTATTTAAATAATGCATGCCAACCCGATCAAAACTTGGTATTGATGGGCGATTTTAATATTTCGCCACAAGACATCGATATCGGCATCGGCGAAGCCAATCGTTTGCGCTGGCTTAAAACGGGTAAAACCAGTTTCTTACCAGAAGAGCGCGAAATGTGGCAAAAACTTTTGGACTGGGGTTTATACGATACCTATCGTAAAGTACACCCTGACCGCAATGATTTATTTAGCTGGTTTGATTATCGCTCTAAAGGGTTTGACGATGAACCAAAACGTGGCCTAAGAATAGACACTTTATTAGCGACCAAACCAGTCAATGAATTGGTGATTGATTCCGGCATTGCCTATGACGTAAGAGGCATGGAAAAGCCATCCGACCATGCACCGGTTTGGACCGAATTTAAACTTTAAAAGCAGCTCTCACACTATGACAACCAACACGGTAAACAATATGCATCCTTTGAAGGTTCAGCGCGTTAACCATCTAACCGCCAACATCATGCAGCTTTTCCTTGAGCCAAGTAGCATCTTCAGTTATCAAGCCGGCGATTATTTAATGCTAGGTTTGGATCAAGACGAAACCAAGCCTTTCTCCATCGCCAATGCACCACAGGATAACGGCTTATTAGAACTGCATGTACGTAATTTAGATCAAACTGAATGGATGCAACGTTTATTTAAAGTTCAAGTGGGGGATACCTTGTGGGCAGATGGCCCTAAGCCACAAATGAAGCTGCAACATGAAACCGATTTGAATCTCTACATTGCAGGGGGCACAGGCATTGCGCCAATCAAAGCGTTGCTGGAACAACGCTTAAAACAGGGCTTAAGCCAACCCACCAAGCTTTACTGGGGTGCACGTCATATTGAAGAGTTTTACATTCACGACCGCTTGTTAACCTTGGCCGCGCAAGATACACAACTCAGCTACATTCCGGTGTTATCTGAAAACGATCCCGCATGGACTGGCGAAAAGGGTTTAGTACATGAAGTTGCGGTTCAACAAAACCCTGACTTAAGCCAAGCGACCGTTTATTTATGTGGTGCCTGGGCGATGGTGCAAACGGCCGAAACCGATCTAGTTAACGCGGGCCTGCCATTGTTACGTTACATTCACTAATACTGGCGCTTGCTGGCCTATAACCAGCACAGCGTCACGCCCTCTTAAACCAGCACAGCATCCACCAGCTGTTGGGCTTCTTGCAGAATTTGCTGAAGATGCGCCTCATCTTTAAATGACTCAGCATAAATTTTATATACATCCTCTGTGCCGGAAGGTCGTGCGGCAAACCAACCATTTTCAGTCGTCACTTTTAAACCACCAATGGCGGCGCCATTGCCCGGTGCATGCGTGAGTTTGGCACTAATTGGTTCCCCTGCTAACTGAGTAGCCGTCACTTGATTCGCATTTAACTGACTCAATTTAATTTTTTGTTCGCGGTTCGCTGCTGCATCAATTCGAGTGTAAATCGGCGCGCCAAATTGCTGAGTCAGTTTTTGATAATGTTGAGACGGATCTTGCCCCGTTTTCGCGGTGATCTCCGCCGCCAGTAGGTTCATAATCAAGCCGTCTTTATCCGTGCTCCAGGTCAAACCTTGTTTATCTAGAAAAGACGCGCCAGCAGATTCTTCACCACCAAAGCCCAATGAACCATCTACCAGGCCTGGTACAAACCACTTAAAACCAACCGGCACTTCTACCAAAGATCGGCCCATGCTTTGCGCCACTCGATCAATCATAGAGCTCGACACCAAGGTTTTACCCACACCAGCCTTTGCCGACCAATCAGGTCGATGGGTAAATAAATATTGAATCGCCACCGCGAGATAATGATTTGGGTTCATCAAACCGCCAGTTGGGGTGACAATACCATGTCGATCAGCATCCGGATCGTTACCAAAGGCGATGTCAAACCGATCTTTAAGCTTAATCAAGCCTGCCATCGCATAAGGAGACGAACAATCCATGCGGATTTTGCCGTCCTTATCCACACTCATAAAACCAAAGGTTGCATCAACTTTTGAATTCACGATTTCAAGATCTAAATGATAGGTTTGCGCGATGGGTTGCCAGAAATCGACTCCCGCACCACCCATTGGATCAACCCCGATTTTAAGGCCAGAGTCTGCAATAAGCGACATGTCGATCACATCAGCCAAACTATTAACATAGGGTTGAATTAAATCGTTAGACCTTACGCGACCCGAAGCAAGCGCTAAATTCAGACTCATGCGCCGAATATCGCGTCCACCTTGCAATAAAATTTGATTTGCGCGTTGTTGAATCCAATTGGTAACATCCGTATCCGCCGGACCACCGTTGGCTAGATTGTATTTAAAACCGCCATCTTGCGGCGGGTTATGCGATGGCGTAATCACCACGCCGTCTGCCAGTCCACTACTCCGACCTCGGTTAAAGCGGATAATCGCATGTGAAATTACTGGCGTCGGCGTATAACGCCCGCGACCTTGAATAATAATATCGAGATGATTGGCGGCAAATACTTCAATCGCAGTAGTGTGCGCGGCTTCTGACAAGGCATGTGTATCCATACCGACAAAAATCGGACCATTAATGCCAGCTTGCGCGCGATATTCAACTAAAGCTTGGCAAATAGCCCCAATGTGATCGTCGTTAAAACTGGCGTTACTGGCACAGCCTCGATGGCCAGATGTACCAAAGGCAACCGCTTGAGCTGCGTTCGATACGTCCGGCTTCAGGGCATAATAATCCACCATTAATTTAGGAATATTCTCCAACAACTCAAACGGTGCCACCTGACCCGCCAACGCTGATATCGCCATGCGTCATCCTTTTTGCGATTTGTTTACGAAACTTAAGCTAATAAACCATCAATAATGCGGTTAAGTGTGGCACTTGGGCGCATCACGGCATAAGTTTTGGCTTCGTTTGGATGATAATAACCACCCAACTCTACTGGTTGACCTTGTGCTTCTTTCAGTTCGGCTAAAATTTGGGCTTCGTTTTCGGTCATGCTTTGCGCCACCGCCTTAAAGGTCTGCTGTAATTGTGTATCTTGTGACTGCTTAGCTAAAGCTTGCGCCCAATAAAGCGCCAAATAGAAATGACTACCACGGTTATCCAGCTCACCGAGTTTACGCCCTGGTGACTTGTCATTATCCAAAAACTGACTGGTGGCTTGGTTAAGTGTCTCTACCAACACCTTAGCTTTTGGATCCTGTGTTTGATTCGCTAAATGCTC
>NZ_DATCSL010000071.1:0-11231 GCF_036568485.1 Thiomicrospira sp. | reverse complement strand
GCGCCTAAAATAGTGCCATCGGCTTTAATCGACACGATGGCATCCATCTCGGTTTTTAAAATAGCATCCAAACGTCTTTGGCGTTTTTCGGCCAGTTTGGCTTGGCGCAATATGTTGTTTAACGCCAGCTTGTCTTCAACCATTTTCGCCATATCACGCAAGGCATCTATTTGCTCATCCGATAAATGACGTGGCTTGTGGTCAACCAAGCAGAGTGTGCCGACTCGAAAACCATCCGGCGCACGCAACGGAATCCCATAATAAGCACGAATATGAGGCGCGCCCACGACAAATGGATTATCTGCAAAACGCGGGTCTAAACGCGCATCTGGGATTCGAAACACGGCTTCTTGCAAAATGGCATGTCCACAAAAAGAGGTGTCTCTAGGCAATTCTGTTGCCTCGATACCGATAGTCGATTTAAACCATTGACGGTCCTTGTCGACCAAGCTGATAAGAACAATAGGAAAATCAAAATAGGACTTAGCTAAACGTGTGATACGATCAAAGCGTTCTTCTGGTTGAGAGTCTAGTAAACCCAAGTTGTAAAGTGATATTAATCGCTCGGGTTCATAATCTGGAATGATAGGCGCTTGCATAATGGTCTAATTTAAAGCTGATCGAACCGCTGCACGATCAATGCAACAAGTCACTTGTCGGCCACCATCGGAATATTCAAGCTTTTTGAAACCAGATTGGTTTGCCATCATTATGCCTCGGCCGTGATTATCTAACATGCGTTCTAGTGAAAAGGTCAGGTATTGTTCAAAATCAAATCCTGCACCCATATCTTGTATCGTGACTTCAATGTCTTCTGGGTGAACCGCTAGATTCAATGTCACAAATTTATCGCAATAGGTTTGATCGGCTAAACGTTGCTGTACTTCTTCTAAAAACCGGCCTTCGTTGATGAGTTTGGTTTTTTCATCATAAGTAATCGCTAAATTGCCATGCTCAACGGCATTCACCATTAATTCAAACAACCCTACCACCACTTCATCTGGTTCAGCACACAAACTCGCCAGTAATGAAGAAAGGCCACGCGCTTCTTCTAACGTTTTATATTCAAATGTCGCCTGTTTAGCCGTGCCAAACGACTCGGTGATTTTGGTAATTTCAGAACGCAGAGTTTGGTGGGACTTAAAATCGCGCAACGCCGAACGGATAACCGACTGCACCAGTTCCATATCCAGCGGTTTGGCCAAATAATAAAACGCGCCCTCTTTTAAGCCTTGCTGAACCGACTCTTTATCGGCGAGTGCCGTTTGCAAAATAACCGGAATATGTCGACGTTCTGCGTCTCTTTTTAACGCTTGAAGTAACCCAATGCCATCAAGATTGGGCATCAACCAATCTGACACCACCACACTGTAATAACCTGGCGCTTGCGCCTTGATTTTATTTAACGCGTCCTCGCCATCGACCGCCGTTTCAAACTCCCAGCCCATGCTGGCCACCATCATGCCCAATAACTTGAGCGCAGCGGGCGTGTCATCTACCAACAATAACCGTGTTTGATTGCTCGGCATGCCGTCTCCTTTAAAACTGAGGCTAAATCGAAAAGCGTTTAAGCGTCCATCTCAAACAACTTACCAAACTGAGCGGTTTCTAGGCTGCGCATTACCTTATCATTGGCGTTGACCAGCTTAATCACTTTCGTCTCTGTGCCGACTTTTTGGCGCATCAACAACATTAAACCCAAAGCCGCACTATCAATACGATCTGTGCGTGCAAAGTCGATAACATAATGGCTGGCTTTGCCTAAATAGTCTTTATAGGCATTGTTAAAGTCATGATAAAGTTCAATATCAAACACGCCATCAACGGCGATTTCAAGACAATCCTGGTTCAGCTTTGCAGATACCGATGACATTTTTGAGTCCTCTTTTAATTTTCAAACTATTTAAATACCGCCACCTAATTAAGATGAAATAAAAAATTAGGAGCAGATCATGTTCTTCTTGATATTGATCAATATTCTAGCACTTCTAAAATCGGCTTTTGTATTAGTTTAGTAGATTTTCCGTACTGGTTTAGCATGGCTATTTTGCCCCGATTTTAAAGGCCAGTTATGCTATAATCTGCGCTCAAATTTGCCAAGGGGTGGTCTATTTCGGCCTGAGATCGATTGCAAAATCGAAACCCTAAGAACCTGATCTGGTTAATACCAGCGTAGGGACAGGCATGACACGCTCAAATCAAACAACTGGCCAAAAGCCTAACGCGATTCGCGGTCAACCTGTCCTTTTACAGCCTATATATGTAAAAGGAAAACCATGAAACTTAAACCCCTTCCGCTTGCTTTATTTGCCCTCATACCAGGCCTGGTATTGGCCGAAAACAACTTATCCACTATTACCGTAAATGCCGATTTACGTGAAACCAGCGAAACCGATATCGCCGCCAGCGTCGATGTTATGGACGAAGCCGAATTGCAAGATCGCGGCGCCACACACTTCGGCGATGTGTTATTGCAAACTCCCAATGTGAACTTTTCCGGTCAATCATCGCGCCCGCGTCATATCCAAATTCGCGGAATGGGCGAACGTGACGAATACACTGGCGCACCCAATGCCAGTGTGGGTTTTGCGGTCGATGAAATTGATTTCAGCGGCATTGGTATGGTGGGCAACTTGTTTGACGTTAAACAAGTTGAAGTCTTACGCGGCCCGCAGAGCACACGTTATGGTGCCAGTGCTTTAGCCGGCCTGGTGAATATCGAAACCAACGACCCAACGCCTTATAACGAAAGTTTAATTGAAGCGAGTGTGGGCACGGATAATCTGAAAGAACTAGGCGTTATGACGAGCGGGGCGTTTAGCTCAAAAGATAAAAGCCCGCAATATCGTGTGAGCCTGTTTAAACACAACAGCGACGGTTTCCGCGATAACGACACGCTAAACCGCACCGACACCAATAAAAAAGACGAGCTCACCGCTCGCGCCAAATTACGCTGGTGGGCCGGCGACGATACTCAGTTTGATTTAAGCTTAATGCATGCGGATATTAATAACGGCTACGATGTGTTTACACGTGACAACAGCTTCACCACACTATCAAATGAGCCTGGCGAAGATACCCAAAAAACCAACGCAGGGGCCCTGAAAGTACAATGGGATGGCGCGCAATCCTATCGCTTAACCAGCACCACGACTTACGCACAATCCGATATGGTTTATGGTTATGACGAAGATTGGCTGGCGACCACAACTGAATCTTATCTAAACCAAAAAGAACGCCAAAACCTGAGCCAAGAATTACGTTGGATTTCAAACCAACCCATCTTTAACCGATCCACCGACTGGTTATTTGGCCTGTACGCGACACGTTTGGATGAAACCAACCGAACTGATTATTACGGTGTTTCAACCAGTGAATACCAACTGAACAAGCTGGCTACTTTCGCCCAGTTTGATTATCACCTATCGCCGCAAACAACCTTAATCACCGGCGCACGTGTTGAACAGGTCGCCAGCGATTTCAGTCACTCAAATGGCGACGACTTTTCTCCTAACGAAACCCTTTGGGGCGGTCAAATCACACTTAACCATGACTTGACTGATCAGCATAGTGTTTATGCTGGAATTTCGAAAGGCTATAAAGCTGGGGGCTTCAATACCGGCTTACCGGCTGGATCAAGTGATCAATATCTTAAGTTTGATAGTGAAACCGCTATTAATTACGAAGTCGGTCATAAAATGCAACTGGCAAACCTAAATACCAAAACCAGCTTGTTTTACATTGATCGAACCAACGCGCAATTTGATGGTTATAGCTATGATCCAGTTGGTGGCTCAAACTGGGTATTCTTTACTGAAAACTTTGACTCAGCCCAAAACTATGGTTTGGAAACCGAAGTTGACTGGCAAGCAACCTCTATGGTTAACATTTTCGCTAATCTCGGCTTAATTCAAACCGAAGTAGAAGGCACACCATTAAATAGTGAATACGCAATTGATGGCCGCGAACAAGCACATGCACCCAATTACCAATATTTAATTGGCGCACAATATCGTCACGATCAAGGTTGGTTTGGCCGAGTCGAAGTTCAAGGCATGGATACCTTTTATTTCGACAATGTACACGACCAAAAATCAGAAGCCTATACTTTGGCGAATGCACGCATTGGCTACGAAGCACCAAATTGGGAAATTTACCTTTGGGGTAAAAATCTAACCGACGAAAAATACGCGACCCGTGGTTATTACTTTGATCCGGATTATGGCAACAACCCAGATTTATTTATCGCCCTTGGCGATCCGCGTCAAATCGGTTTAACCACAAGAGTTCGGTTTTAGAATTCAGCTTCACGCCTCTCACATCAAGCGAGAGGCAGAAAGTCAGATTATTAAATAACTCCGTGGGCTTCGTGTCTTCGTGGTTCAAAAAACAACAGGAAAACCCTATGAAAATTTCACTTGATATCAGCATGTACCCTTTACAGGATGAGTTTTGCCAACCGATTATTGACTTTATTGAACGTCTGGAAAAAGCACCAGGCCTGGTGCTTGAGCGCAATAGTTTAAGCACACAGGTTTTTGGTGACTACCGCACAATTATGAATTTAATGACCGAGGAATTGGAAACCGTATTTGAGCAAAACCCACACACCATCTTTGTCATGAAAATGGTCGGCGTGAATCGCTCTAAGGCCAAGATTGATGCTTGCTGAGATTTGGTCACAGTTTAGCCAGCAATCCATTTGGGAAGCCATCGCGGTGACTTTGGGAATTGGCTATGTGATTTTAGCCGCGCGTGAATCGGTATGGTGTTGGCCAGCGGCTTTTTTAAGCACGGCGATTTACACCCTGTTACTTTGGAAAGGCTCACTACCGATGCAGTCTTTTTTACATTTCTTTTATATGACGATGGCGGTGTACGGTTTTTACGTCTGGACACGCGGCGGCATCCAACAACCGGAGTTACACATTCATCGTTGGCGCTGGAGCTATCATGCCGGTTTTATTAGCTTAGGCGTGCTGTTGACTTTTTCGGCTGGCGGTTTGCTCACCCTATTTGAAGCCAGTCAGAAGCCGTATTTAGATGGCTTTGTGATGGTGTTTTCGATGCTCACCACTTATATGATGGCGCGTAAAGTGTTGGAAAACTGGTTGTATTGGTTGGTGATTGATAGCGCGGCAGTGGTGCTTTATTGGCAAACGGGTTATTTATTAACCGCGGCGATGTTTGTGCTTTATCTTGGCCTTGCGGTGTATGGGTTTATTAACTGGTTAAAGTTGTATCGCGCACAAAATCAAACGGCCACTATTTAAAACCGTGTGGGCGCACTCATCCAGCGCGTCAAATCGGTTTCGCCCAACAGGTTTAATCTAAACAACCACAAACGATAAACTTCTCGCACCTGGGTTAAATCTGGAACTTCACCATAGGCTTGCGCCAACCACCAGGCCTGGTGATCATCTAACAGATACTCCAAAATTACCCAAGTTAATTCGACTGGCGCTAACACAAACGCATCTAAATCGACCAAGGCTGACAACTGCTGTTGCTCAAATAAAAACTGATCCCAACGCAGATCCAACATGGTCGGTACCGCGTAACTCATTTGGATGGCCTCGGCTTGCTTAATCACTGACCACCAGGCCTGGTGGCCGGTTGGGCTCATCCAGTTTTTTAAACTCTGAGCCAGTTTTATCGGCCATTCATGCAGCCTATATTGGGGTTGATTCCAAACTCCCCATTTTGAATATTGAACTTGATGCAAAGCACTTAAATGTTCTGCGAAACGTTCAATATTGGTTTGATTCATCCAGTTTGCTTGCCCCGTTTCACCTGCCAATTTGACCGCTAACACAAAACCTTGCAGACCCTCAGTTGGGTTCACTGCTTGCTCAATCTGCGGAATGGCTAAATCGGTTAAACCGGCTAGTTGATCTGAACACCAGGCCTGGTGGTGCAGGTGTTGATTTAAATCCAGCCCAAATAAATCACGCACATTTCGCCAAAAAGCCTGCTGTGGCGCATCAGGATTGAGCGTTTTTAAGACTTTGTCGCCCTGCTCGGTTTGCAGATAATAGAGTTGATGGGTGCTGTCCTGGTATATGGGAGCTTGGGGTGATGCAGACAGAATATTGGGTAATTGATTAGGTTCGGCGTTTAAGCCTTGGTAAGGAGATCGACCACCAGGCCTGGTGGTCGAATTGGAATCTTGAATCATCTAGTGAGCCGAACGGTTTGGATCCCAGTCTTTTAACACATATTCCGTACCGCAATAGGGGCACTTGGCTTGACCATTTTCTTCAATCGGTAAAAACACACGCGGATGCGCATTCCACACCGACATGTCATTGGTCGGACAATATAATGGCAAATCGTCATAGGTTACTTCAACGTGCGTTTGCGCACATGGATCGGTTGCTTTTGAACTCATTGTCACTCCTTAAGGCGAGTAAACGCGGCGAGCTGTCGCCGCATGCAAATCTTATTTAACCGCGGCCAACCAGTCTAGATGGGCGGCAGAACGTCCATGCACCACGTCAAAATACAAACTTTGTAAACGCTCAGTGATCGGCCCGCGTGAACCTTGTCCAATCGGACGATTATCTAATTCACGAATCGGCGTTACTTCGGCGGCGGTGCCGGTAAAGAACGCTTCATCCGCAATGTAAACTTCATCACGTGTAATGCGTTTTTCAACCACTTCATAACCACATTCACGCGCTAACTGCATCACAGTTTTACGTGTAATACCATCCAAGGCCGCGGTTAATTCTGGTGTGTAAATCACGCCATCACGGATCATAAAGAAGTTTTCGCCACTGCCTTCACACACATAACCTTCGGTGTCTAACAATAAAGCTTCATCACAACCGTGCGATACCGCTTCTTGCAAAGCTAACATCGAGTTCATGTAAGCGCCATTCGCTTTGGCTTTGGTCATGGTGATGTTGACATGGTGACGGGTGTAGGACGACGTCGCGACTTTAATTCCACGGGTCAAGTTTTCTTCACCCATATAGGCGCCCCATTCCCAGGCCGCGATAATCACGTGGGTTTTTAAATTATCCGCACGCAAACCCATGCCTTCTGAACCGTAATACACCATCGGACGAATATAAGCGGACTTCAAACCGTTTTCACGCACCGCGGCACGTTGCGCTTCGTTAATCGTGTCTTTGTCAAACGGCATGGCCATATTCATAATTTTCGCTGAATTAAACAAGCGATCAGTATGAGCTTCTAAGCGAAAAATCGCGGTGCCTTTTTCAGCATCATAAGCACGCACACCTTCAAAAACACCCATACCATAATGTAAGGTGTGGGTTAAAACATGCGTGTTGGCCTCGCGCCAAGGTACCATTTGGCCGTCCATCCAAATCAGGCCATCACGATCCGACATCGTTCGCATTGAGAAGCTCCTAAGAAAGTTAAATCGCTACAAAATTCGGTATAAAAATGGCGAAAGCCAGTTTTTACAAAAAATAAAAGCTGTATTTTAGCCGAATGAACCCACGAATAACAGAGCGTTTGCGTGCTTAATTTAAAAACAAACTCCGGCTTTATTAGCTCTATCAACTTGAATTTATTCCTGATTCAGCTAAAATCATCGTTTGTCTTTCAAAAAGAGCAATCTTCGGGTTGCTCTTTTTTGTTTGTAATTATCAGCCGTACAGGCGCGGTTGCGTTGGCTAAAAGGTGAAATCCATGTCTGAAAGTTTAATGAATACCTATGCTCGTTTACCTGTGATGTTTACAGAAGGTGAAGGCGCAACCTTGTATGACGATCAAGGTAAGGCCTATTTAGACGCCGTCAGTGGAATTGCCGTTTGCAGTTTAGGCCATGCACACCCTGCGATTTCGCAAGCTTTATGCGAACAAAGCAAACGCCTTATTCATACTTCTAACCTGTATCGAGTCGAGAACCAAGAAAAATTGGGCGAAGCGCTCATTCGTTTATCTGGTATGGATCGCGTGTTTTTTGGTAACTCAGGCGCTGAAGCGAATGAAGCGGCGATTAAAATCGCGCGCAAAACCGCGTCTGATCGCGGCATTGAAAACCCCGAAATTCTGGTGATGGAAAGCAGCTTCCATGGCCGCACCATGGCGACCTTAAGCGCCACCGGCAACAAGAAAGTACAAGAAGGCTTCGCTCCCTTAGTGCAAGGTTTTGTACGCGTGCCGTATAACCAAGTGGAAGCGGTTGAAAAAGCCATTGCCGAACATCCGAACCTAATCGCGATTTTAGTGGAACCGGTACAAGGTGAAGGCGGCGTATTTGTACCGGATGCGGGTTATTTAAAAGCTTTGCGCCAACTGTGTGACCAGCATAATTTATTACTGATGATTGATGAAATTCAAACTGGCGTCGGTCGTACCGGTAAATGGTTTGCTTATCAACATGAAGGTATTTTGCCGGATGTCTTAACCCTAGCAAAAGCGTTAGGTAACGGTGTGCCGATTGGTGCGTGTTTAGCAAGCGGTAAAGCCGCTAGCGCGTTTGGCCCAGGTAATCATGGCACCACCTTTGGTGGTAACCCACTTGCCTGCGCGGCCGGTTTAGCGGTGATCAACACGCTTGAGCAACACGACTATATTTCACAAGTCGCCAAACAAGGTGAACAAATCATGGCCGCGTTTAGAGACACGTTAGCCGACCAAAAAGGCGTGGTTGAAGTGCGCGGCAAAGGCTATATGATCGGCATTCAATTAGATCGCCCATGCGCTGAACTGGTGAAACTTGCACTCGACAAAGGTTTATTGATCAACGTCACACGTGGTGACACCGTACGTTTATTGCCACCTTTTGTGATTTCCGAAGCCCAAACAGCCCAATTGGTCGGTGATTTGAGCCAATTAATAATCGAATTTTTAACAAAACCCTAATCCCATGACAAATAAACACTTTTTAACCCTTAAAAGCTTAACCCCGCAAGAACTGCAACAGATTCTGCAGCGCGGTATTGAGCTTAAAAAAATGCAACACGCCGGTGAGATTTACGAGCCGCTCAAAAACCAAACGCTTGCGATGATTTTTGAAAAAGCCTCCACCCGCACGCGCATTTCATTTGAAGTGGGTATGACTCAGCTAGGCGGCCACGCCTTGTTTTTATCTCCTCGCGATACCCAACTTGGCCGTGGCGAACCGATTGAAGATAGCGCTCGTGTTATTTCTAGTATGGTCGATGGCATTATGGTGCGCACGTTTGAACATAGCATTGTCGAAACCATGGCGGAGTTTTCATCTGTACCGGTGATCAATGCGTTAACTGACGACTTCCATCCTTGCCAGTTATTAGCCGATATGCAAACCTATTATGAGCATAGAGGCTCGATCAAAGGCAAAACCGTAGTCTGGATTGGGGATGGCAATAATATGTGCCAGTCTTATATTAACGCGGCACAAATTTATGATTTTAAGTTGCGTGTAGCTTGTCCAAAAGGCTTCGAACCCCGCGCCGATTTAATGGAAATGGCAAAAGATCGTGTTGAAATTGTGCGTGATCCAATGGAAGCAGCACAAGGTGCCGACTTGTTGGTGACCGATGTGTGGGCCAGCATGGGCCAAGAAGACGAACAACGTTTGCGCATTCAAGCTTTATCAAAATATCGTGTGAATCGTGCCATTATGGATCAAGCCGACTCGGATGCTTTGTTTATGCACTGCCTACCCGCACATCGTGGTGAAGAAGTCACGGCTGAAGTCATCGACGGCCATCAAAGCGTGGTGTGGGATGAAGCCGAAAACCGCTTACATGCGCAAAAAGCTTTGCTGGAATTTTTAATGGCGAAGTAGTCAAATGCGCTGATGTCACATCGCATTATTTGACTCACAAAAAAGCCCATTTAACCATCGCTTAAAAGTGCGAATAGTTGAATGGGCTTTTTTATATTCGAAGGCTTTAAATTAAACCGCTCGACGACCACTAAAGGCATGCGACAAGGTGGCACTGTCGATATATTCCAACTCACCCCCCATCGGCAAACCTTGCGCCAATCGCGTAACCGACACCCCCTCTTGTTGTGCAAGCTGGTGTATATAATGCGCGGTTGCTTCACCTTCAACGGTTGGGTTGGTCGCTAGAATTAACTCGGTAATACCCGGCTGCTTTAAGCGTTCGTGCAAAATATCCAAACCTAACTGTTGCGGCCCAATGCCATCAATCGGCGACAAGTGCCCCATCAATACAAAATATTTGCCTTGATAAATACCCGCCTGCTCAATGGATAATACATCTGCTGGGGTTTCGACTACACATAACAAACCATTATCGCGTTTATTAGATGCACAAATACCGCACACTGGCGTTTCGCTCAGAGTACGGCATTCTTCACAATGGCCGACTTTTTCGAGTGCTTGCTGAATGGTATCGGCTAAGCGATTGGCGCCATCACGTTGACGTTCCAATAAATAATAAGCCATACGTTGCGCTGATTTTGGCCCGACACCGGGCAAAATACGAAACGCATCAATCAATTGCTGAATTAAGGGAGAAGACATAGCCGCCTAGTTAACTAGTTTAAAAAGGGAACTTCATGCCACCGGGTAAATTCATGCCCTGAGTTAAGCCGCCCATTTTATCTTGGGTCGTTTCTTCCACGCGGCGCACGGCGCTGTTGACCGCAGCCGCCACTAAGTCTTCCAGCATTTCTTTGTCGTCCATTAAGCTGTCATCCAACTCGACTTTTACTAATTCATGCTTACCGGTCATCGTGACTTTAACTAATCCACCACCGGCTTCGCCTGTGACTTCCATCTCAGCTATTTCAGCTTGCGCTTTTTCCATGTTTTTCTGCATTTCTTGTGCTTGTTTCATCAAGCTACCGAGACCGGCTTTTCCACCAAACATAGTTTTTCCTTTTATTTAAAATTTATATTTTGTTGATGCTCACACGCATCATAGGGGTTGGATTGATTTTTCCAACACCTGCATACCTAAACGCTCTTGCAACATTTGAACATTTGCGTCTGCAAAAATTGATTGAGTCGCTTGTTCTTGAGACAGAGTTTGTTGGTCCTTATCATAAAGACTTGGTGTGTAGAATTCACCTGAAAACTCAACAAAATTCACCTTAAAAGCTTCACCAAATTGGCGTTGAGCGGCTTCTTCTAAACGGGTCACAGCCAAGTCGGTTTTGGCATGTGCCTCTTCAGGATGCACACTTAACCACCAGGCCTGCTGGTTGGCATCGACCAATACACAGTGTCTCGCTAATTCTAACGCCATGCCATCCAAGCCTAACTGCTGAATCATATCCATCCAAGCCTGCAC
>NZ_DATCSL010000070.1:0-16259 GCF_036568485.1 Thiomicrospira sp. | reverse complement strand
CTGGCTAGAATCGATATGTAATAAATCAAAGTTTTGGTCAAGATAATCGGCATTATTCCCGCCCATCATTCCCATTCGCATGGATAAGTTTCCATAACCTTTGATCGTTCTTAGCGTAATTGGTTTGCGGTCAGAAAGATCCACGATGATTTCGGCGCGTTCGGCTGGCGCTAAACGGATTTGACGTAAACTTGTAGGTTTCTCTAACAAGCCGCCATCAGAAGCAATCAGCTCAAAAGGTCGATTATCTGAAAACACTAAATCATAAAAACGCGCATTGGATGCATTATGTAAACGCAATCTGACTCGTGTTTTTTTGGGTTTCAGCACGGAGTTGGCAACGCCATTCACCAACATCACATCGCCATGCATGCCGCGCATTTTATCCATTCGAGTATTGTTGTAATAAAACTCGCCCGATGCATCAAATGCCCTGTCCATCAAAATGATGGGGTAGTCATCTACCCCATATTCATGTGGAATGCCCAAGTCGGCATCTTGATCTTCGTCCACAATCTGAATTTGACCACCCAAGCCTCGCCAAACTTGTTGACCCGTTTGGTTGTGGGTATGCGAATGATAAAAAAGCGTAGACGTTTCGTTCAGTATTTTCCATTCGGCCACCCAGGTATTATTGGGCTGGATCGCTTGATGTGGGCCGCCATCTTCGGTGGCGGGTAGAATCATGCCATGCCAGTGAAGTGCCGCCATTTCATTGAGTTTGTTCGTCACTTGCATCTTAACAACCTGGCCCTTTTTCATTCTTAACACTGGGCCTAAAAAGTCTTGGTTAATACCAATGGTCTGAGTGGTTTTATTCGCTAAGATTTGGGTTTCGCCCTGCTGTAAATTCAATTTAAAAACTTGTTTGCCTTGAATACTTTGTCCTTCGTCCAGGGCGGGCAAGTTAAAATCATTTAAACGAAAATTGGCGTTTGAGTCGACTGTTTGCCCAAAGGCTCCTACAAAACCAAAAGGCACAGCAGCGGTAATTAAGCCTGAACTGATTGCAATACTTTGTCGTAAAAAGTCGCGTCGATTCATTTTATAATCCTTTTATTTAAGACCATCCAATTCGAGCCAGGCTTGGTAAACCTTGTCTGGCCAAAAACTTTGAAAATACGCGATAGCTGCCAATTGCTCAGACTGGCTTAACTTGCCTTTGAAGCCTGGCATTTTTCCGCCTAATGGCACTCCACCATTTTGGGTTGTTCTTAACAGGATTTTTAGAGGATGATGCCAAGCATGGGCGGTTCCATTTAAAGGCGGCGCAGGATAACTTCCGTCGGCTAAAGTTTGCTTCCAATCTTTAACCAACCCTTGAGCTTGATTACCATGACAAACCGCACAATTTTGCAAAAAGACCTTTTGCCCGACTCTGACATCTTCGCTGGTATACCATCTCTCCGATGGCTCGACTTTTGCCGATTGCTCAGCTGAACAGCCTGCAAAAATTAACAATAATAATGTTAGAAATAGATATTTCATTATGTTTTCCTATTTAAGTAGTCCGGCTTAAGAAAGCACCTGACGAATATGGCTTATTATTTTTATCATCATAGTAAAACTTGTCTGACGCCCAGATGACCAGCAGATTACATAGTTGTAATCTGCTGGTTGTTTCTACCAAAAACATTATGCAAGCCAACTATTAATCAGCCAGTAGCTGAGCCATCATCAGAACACTAACCCAGTTTTTCGATAAGGTTGTGCATGCTATGATTAATTATCGATCCCGTTAAATAAGGAATGATGTATGCGCCGATTTCCTCTGATTCTGACTTTTGTATTTTTGACTTTTTTATCCGTTGTGAACGCACAAACCGAATACAAAATCGACACTCTGGCTGAAGGCTTAGATGTAATATGGGGCATGACCTTTATCAGTGATCACGAATTGGTGTTTACCGAACGGTCTGGCCGCGCGGGTTTGTTAAACCTTAAAGACCAACAAATCGAATGGCTAAGTGGACTACCGAATGTTCATGCTCAAGGTCAAGGTGGATTACTGGATGTGCAAATCGGCCCAAATTTCAAGCAAGACGCTTGGATATATTTCACTTATTCTCGCCCTTTAGAAGACCAACCTAACCAAGCCGCAACCACCTTAGCTCGTGCCAAACTACAAGGCTCAAAGCTTACCGACTGGCAAGACCTACTTATCACACAGTCCGCCAGCCAATCTACGCAACACTTTGGTAGCCGAATTACGTTTGACGAACAGGGCCATGTGTTTTTCGGCATAGGTGATCGCGGACAGCGCGAAAATGGTCAGATATTCAGCAACCACGCGGCGAGCATCATTCGCTTAAAACTAGATGGCCAAGTACCGCAGGACAACCCATTTGTTAATAAGTCTGGCTATTTGGATGAATTATGGAGTGTCGGCCATCGCAATCCACAAGGCTTAGTTTACGATTCAAAGCGCGCTATTCTGTGGGAGATAGAACACGGCCCGCGCGGTGGAGACGAACTCAACATAGTTAAAAAAGGCCAAAATTACGGCTGGCCAGATGTCTCACAGGGGAAAGAATACTGGGGGCCAGTTGCGGTGGGCGTTCGCCATAAAGCTGGAATGGTTGATCCTATTAAGGTTTACATTCCCTCTATCGCCCCCAGCAGCTTAATGCTTTATCAAGGCGATGCCTTCCCAGAATGGAAAGACCAGCTATTTGCTGGTGCTTTAGTATTACGCCACTTAAACCTGATTAAGCTCGATACCAAAGGCGAAGTGATTGGTGAAGAACGTCTATTGGAAGACCTCAATGAACGAATTCGTGCTTTAGCACAAGATAATCAAGGGCAGATATACCTGTCCACCGATAGTGGCAAAATTATGCGTTTATCGCCATAAATTGAGAACTGAGCGTTTTTTTACCAAAAGTAGCTTAACTTTAAGATTTAAATTATATACAATACCTATACATTAATTATTCAGGGATTGTCAGCATGCGCTTTATCATCTGGTTCAGTTTGAGTTTACTGCCATTTTTGGCGCAGGCAAATAACTTAAGTTTAGGCGACACAGCGCCTGACTTTACACTCAACAATCAACACCAAGAAACCCTATCCCTGTCGGACTATCGTGATCATTGGGTCGTGTTGTATTTCTACCCTAAAAACGACACCCCAGGATGCACAACTGAAGCTTGTAGCTTCCGCGATAACATTAATGCACTCCTAGCTCAGCAGGCGGTTGTGCTAGGTGTTAGTGTTGATAATGCCGAAAGTCATAAATCGTTTGCCGAAAAATACAATTTACCTTTTAGTTTATTGTCCGACCCTAACGGCGAAGTGGCGGCGGATTATGGCGCCCTGCTTAATCTAGGTTTAGTCAAGTTTGCCAAACGCCATAGTTTTATTATTAACCCAGATGGACGCATTGCAAAAATCTACCGAGATGTCGACCCAGACAGTCATGTTAAAAACGTGATGGCTGACTTGAAACGCTTGCAAGCGAATTAGGCATGGAGCAAGCCGTTTTTAATAAACCCGTTAAATGGCGCGATACGCTAACTCGACTGCTATGGGTCAACTTGATTTTTCTGATGCTGGCAATGATCGCCAATGCGTTACTTGAGCGCTGGTCTTTATTTAGTGCTCATGCCCTCACCTTTCTAGCACTCAGCGTGATCTTATTCAGCACCTATAGGTTTAAAGTAGAACCGATACAACAAGCCTATCTGGCTGTAATGTGGTGTTATTTTTTTCAGCTTTTTTTGGGTGGGTGATGCTCAAACTTATGATGTACTATGGTTAACCCTCTTCCCTGCGATGGCGGCTTTTATTCTAGAAAAAGAACACCAGTTACTCGGTTGGCATTTAAGCTTTATTTTCGGTTTAATTGGGATCCTGATTATCACCATCATGGCGCCGAATCATTTGGACTACACGCCTCTAATCATCAGTAACTTAATCTTTGCCACCAGCTTCATCAGCTTGATTGCTTGGTTTAATTTTCGATTTAAACGCCAACTTCAAAAAGCCCAGATGAATTTTCAAAAACAGCTCGAAACACGAGTGAGTCAGGCGACCAACACTATATCCAAACTAAATGAACAGCTTGAAGCCTCTCAACGTGATGTTGTTTTGCGTTTAGGCGAAATTTGCGAAGTGCGCTCCAAAGAAACCGGACAACATGTGCAACGCGTGTCGGAATACAGTCGATACTTGGCCGAACTCGCTGGACTGGATGCCCAACAGGTGGATGTGATTCACGATGCCGCTCCACTGCACGATGTCGGTAAAGTAGCGATTGAGGATGCGATCCTGAACAAGCCAGGTAAATACAACGAATACGAATATTCGATTATGCGCCAACACGCCCAAATTGGCTACGAACTACTCAGCACATCAAAACAACCCCTGCTGCAAGCGGCCGCCATTATTGCTCGAGATCATCACGAATGGTGGAATGGGCAAGTTTACCCGAACCAAAAAACCGGCGAACAAATCCATATCTATGGTCGAATTGTCGCTATCGCAGACGTGTTCGATGCCTTATCTTTTGAACGTATCTACAAACCGGCCTGGGAAGATAAAAGAATTTATGATTTCTTTGAACAACAGCAAGGTGCTCAGTTTGATCCAGGATTGAGTCAGCTTTTTCTACAAAACTTTGAGCGTTTTACCGCGCTGAGAAATCAATATCGCTAATAATTAAAAATAATAGAAAGTAAAAGGAGATAAAAAACAAGGATAATTGGTACAACCGAGTGGATTCGAACCACCGACCCCTACCATGTCAAGGTAGTGCTCTAACCAACTGAGCTACGGTTGTATATAGTAGGACTTGCAGAATTTGGTACCAGTGGGCGGACTCGAACCGCCACGCTTTTAAAGGCATCGGATTTTGAATCCGACGTGTCTACCAATTTCACCACACTGGCATGTTTTGAAACGTGAGCGCATTATAGGAACGCGCCCCTCACTTGTCAAGCTGGCAGACTTAAGTTTGTGAAAATTCTTTTGGGCTTATTTCGGCGCGTTAAAGGGATTGAGCAGGAATAACGCCGACTTACCAATGCGCTTAACTAACACCCCTGTACTCGCGGCTTTACCAGCCTGTTGACTTAAACCACTTAACAAGCCTTTACCTAATACACTTACACCTTCTTCAATCAACATATCGGTTGCTTGTTGAATAATCACGTTTTCTAAACTCATGCGCAGTAGTTTGATATTACCCACCAGGCCTGGTCGATAGCCGTAAAGATTGGCTATACGCCTTACCACCCTCGCGCTTCGCCACATCAACATCAAAGTTTCGATCATGTTATTGGGACTGAGCAAACCCACACCACCGGCTTGTAAGGCTTCTTTATTAATAATCGCTTTGGCTTGCGCCAATAAAGGCTTGGCCACCATAGTGTCGTAAATAAACCATTGTTGTTCGATGTTATGATGGGATTTGATGGTGTTTTTGTAAGCCTGCGCCAAAGCACTCGCCTTTGGGCTTTTCGCATGCAAACTTAATAAATAATTCAGTAAATTTTTGGCTTGCTTCACATCGTCCTGCTCAATCGCCTGTTGCCATTTTTCGGCGACTTGCTGAATATGACCCATACGCCAATAACCCACAATCTCACGAGTAATTAAACCCAGCAATAAACCAAAAAACACCACACTAACGAACCCCAACCCCGCCGATAAAACCGGATGAACCAACCAGGCCTGCTGCAAGGTTAAATAGACATCAAATGCCATAAAGCTAAGCAGGCTAAGCAAACCAAAACTGATTAACCAAAAGCCCATGCCAATGCTTGTATCAACGCTTTCGTCTTTAAGCGGTTCTGAGGAACTGGAACTGGATTCAGGACGCGTTACCAAATCATCTAAATCTTGGTTAAGCGGCTCGGTTTGAGTACGGGAACGTTGGGTCATGTTAGCGCGCCTTTTAGAAAATAATCCATCAATTCATCCAACCCCATACTTTGCCAATCGTGCACAGATTCCAACTTAGGTGGCAAAGCTTGGATCCGCGGGTAAAACTCGCCCAAAGGCAAGTCTTGCAATTGGGTCGGAATCGGCTCAAATCGCTGACGTAGAGTTTGGCCTAGTGCGTCTTTGTAGATCACAGTTTGATCTTCAGGTTGGGTTGAAATCAATGAAGCGATCAGAAAATGCTCAAAACTGACTTCCGGGATATCACTTAAACGTGTGCGTATGCCTTGAGTTAAAGCCTGTAATAGTTGCCTTAAATTGGCACGCTCCTGCACGGGAATCAAGTCTGATTTGGTGGCGACAAAACCGACTTGGGTAATCTTATTTTTACGCCCTAAACGTTGATACCATTTACGCTTGCCATAAACAAAGCTACTCGATAAATGACTCATCGCCTCTTTCATTTCTTCCAGATAATCACGCCCAAAACTTAAACCTTCTAACACATCCACCAACACCACTTGTTTATCGGCTTGGTTAAAAAAGTCTTGGCGAAAGGGTTTTACCCAACCTTCAACAAAATGCGTATAGTTCTGAGTCATTTTTTGCGTCCAGGGATGTGATGGATCACTTAAGATTTTATTGGGTAATGGGCAAAAAGTTTGATTAAGCCAATCCAGGCCTGGTGGTGGCAAAATTAATGCGCCCGGTTGTAACAGGGATACGCCTTGCGCCTTCGCCTTGGTTAGATAAGCCTGATAAGCCTGCACCAACTTGGCAAAGGCCGCATCATTTGGCAGCTGATCAAAATCAAAACCGCGCAATTCAGCCATCCAGTCCTGCGACAAACCGGACTGTGGATCACTCGCCAGCTGTGCAAACACCTGCGCACTCCATTGCGCGTAACTGAGCTGCTGTAAAGGCAAATCCATCAACCACTCGCCCGGGTAATCGTAAAAAAACAAACTCAAACGCTTCGAACCTAACAGTTTTTGTTTGATGGCGTTTGACTGCCTTAGCCACAAGGTTAAACGAAACGCACTGACTTGATCGGTGGCTTTGGGCCATTCTCGTTTTTGCAATTTCATTAAGTTTTCGGCAAACGGAAAAGTCGATACACCTGAGAACTCAGTGCGTAAATCCACCCTTTCAATCCGATCACGCGGTATCGCGTTTAATAAAGGCAAGGGATCATGCGCATCACTCACACGCTGATTAAGTTGGGCGATCAAAGCGGTAAACAACATCGACTTTCCACTTCGACTTAAGCCAGTAATCACAATATGTTGCTCACGATCTTGAATACGATCCAACTGATCAAACCAAACACTTAAACTTGCTTCGGCCTTGGATAACCAACGGTTTATTAAGGGGGATTTATTAGAATTCAAAGCGAATGTCGTCCATTAATTAAGGCCTCAATTAACACGGCATAATACCTTTCAAAAAAATGCGCGTGGCTTGCGCTAGGGCTTGCTCTCGTTCTTGTTGACAAACAGAGTGACCAAATAAGGCTTTAAAATACATAGGGCCTTTAATCATTTCGATAAACTGATAAGCGGCGAGATCGTAATCCTCAATTTGAAAATCATGCTTTTTTGACTGATTCCGCAAATAGTTCGACAAAACGCGTGTAATTTTTTGTGGACCGTTTTCAAGAAATATACGCTGCACATCAGCTTGATCACCACTGTTATCATTCAAAACTAATCGATAGATTAATAATGCGTTGGGTTGAAACATCAGCGCCTGCATTTCACGCCCAAACTTGGTTAAAGAGTCTTGTAAGTTATCTGTCCAAAACTCATCCGCATGAAACTGTGAAAATAGCGTACAGGTTGTTTTTTGAAAATATGCCTCAAATAAGCCCAATTTATTACCGAAAAATTTGTATACCGTTCCCAAAGAGCCACCAGATCGGCGTACAATTTCATTAATACTTGCACCGGCATAGCCTTGTTCGGCAAAGACTTCACCCGCCGCTTCTAAAATTCGCTCGTGACGCTCATAGCCGCGTTTGGTTAAAGGAGTTTGACATTGTTCCATAAAATTTCCGTTAAGCCTTTTATTGGGGACATTATAGTCTATAACTGAATAATGAATCCGCTTGACCAAAGTGTAATGTATGCTACACTATTAACAATTTTAATCAACATGGAAGCGCTCAACCATGAAACATTCTATTCAAACCTACCTGAAAACCTCTTTAATTTCAGGGATTTTTGCCATATCTAGTGCGGCTTTTGCACAGACACCTCCGCCCCTACCTGTCAAAACTTTGACCATAGAAAAAACAAATGTGCCTTTATCCTATAGTTATCCCGCCAGAGTACAAAGTGCCAGCCAAGTCGAGATTCATGCGCGAGTGAGTGGCTTATTATTAGAAAAACACTACCAAGATGGTGAAGCCGTCAAAGCCGGCGACCTGCTTTACACGATTGATCCAAAACCTTATCAAGCGATCGTAAATCGTGCGAAAGCTCAAGTTTTAATGGAGCAAGCTAAATTACGCCAAGCTGAACGTGAAAAAAAACGTGTAGAAGGTTTATATAGTGAAAAAGCCGTGAGTGAGCAAGAGCGCGACCAAGCCACGTCGGCTTACGAACTGGCGCAAGCAGGCCTGGTGGGTGCGCAAGCCGCATTGCAAGAAGCGCAATTGAATCTGGATTACACCCAAGTCACCGCACCGACACAGGGATTAACAGGTCAAAAAAGACACAGTGTTGGCGATTTGGTTGGACGTGATTATGGTGCAACCCATTTAACCAACATCACTCAGTTAGACCCTATCGAGGTGCATTTTGCTATCGTCGAAAAAGAATTTGTTGAACGCGAAACTCAAATTCAACAAGGTCAACTTCGTTATCAAAATGGTTCATCGCCAAGCGTTTCGGTCAGTCACTTGGGTGAAACCTTTGAGGGCCAACTCGACTATCGTGGTCACGAAGTTGAAGCCGCGACGGGCAGTGTTAAATTGCGCGCACGTTTTGATAACCCCAACAAAACCTTACTACCCGGTGCCTTTGTACATGTCGAGCTTGCCGGTATTGAAGCGGTGAATGTAATCCAAATTCCGCAAAAAGCGGTATTACAAATTGGCACCCAGTCTTTTGTTTATGTGGTCAAAGACAACAAAGCTGAAATGCGCCCTGTTGGCCTAAAAACCCAAGTCGGCAATACATGGTTAATTACACAAGGACTGGAACCAGGTGATCAATTAATTACCAATAATCTGGTTAAATTACGCCCTAATGCGCCTGTGGCCATTCAATCTGACGACGCTGACAAAGCGGCGCAATAAGGAGCCTCTGCATGTTCTCTAAATTCTTTATCGAACGCCCGGTATTTGCCAGCGTCATGTCGATTGTGATTGTACTGGTTGGCTTATTAACCATGCGCGGCTTGCCTGTGGCCGAGTATCCAGAAATTGTGCCGCCACAAGTCACCGTCAGCACCATGTATGCAGGCGCCAGTGCCGAAACCATTGCCGACACCGTTGCCGCTCCGTTGGAGCAAGAATTAAACGGCATCGAAAATATGCTGTACATTAACTCGGTCGCCTCGTCGGCAGGTAGCGTCAGCGTTAGCTTAACCTTCGAAGTCGGCACTAATATCAACGAAGCCATGATGGATGTGAACAACAAGGTGCAAGCGGCGATTAACCGTTTACCACAAGAAGTTCAACGTGTCGGTGTGCAAGTCAATAAACGTTCGCCCAGTATTCTAAAAGTGATTGCGCTTTATTCTGGCGATGAAAGCCGAGATACCGTGTTTGTTGCAAACTACGGCTTAATTAACGTGGTCGACGAACTAAAACGTATCCCTGGGGTAGGTGAAGTCCGTCAGTTTGGTTCAAAAGACTATTCCATGCGTATTTGGTTGGACCCGAATCGCATGGCGAAATATGGAGTGACCCCAAACGATGTGTCAGTTGCGATTCGTGACCAAAACTCACAGTTTGCCGCTGGCCAGCTTGGACAAGAACCCCTCTATAACGAGCAAGACTTTACCTATACCGTGATTACCGAAGGGCGTTTAAACAGCGCAGAACAATTCGGCAACATTGTATTACGCGCCAACCCGGATGGTTCGATGCTGAAAATTAAAGACATCGCGCGCGTGGATCTAGGTTCTGAGCGCTATAACTTTGATGCCACCTTTAACGGCAAACCAACCGTACCGATTGGTATTTTCCTACAAACGGATGCCAATGCGCTTGAAGTATCAAAACTGGTGGACGAAAAACTGGCGCAACTGGCCGAACGTTTTCCACAAGGCATCAACTACGAAGTGCCTTATGACACCACCAAATTTGTCAAAGTGTCGATTGAGCAAGTGGTTTATACCTTTATTGAAGCCTTAGTATTGGTGTCGTTTATCGTGTTCTTGTTCTTGCAAAATGCACGTGCCACTTTAATTCCGTTAATTGCGATTCCGGTTTCGATTATCGGTACCTTTATAGGTTTTGAATTGCTTGGTTTCTCAATCAACCAACTCACCCTATTCGGCATGATTTTGGCGATAGGTATCGTGGTGGATGATGCGATTATCGTGGTCGAAAACGTTGAACGTATTATGCGCCAAGACAAACTTCGCCCTAAAGAAGCGACCATCAAGGCCATGAAAGAACTCACCAGCCCACTGATTGCAATTGTGCTGGTGTTATCGGCGGTCTTTATCCCGGTTGCTTTTATTGGCGGTTTCAGTGGTGAGATGTATAAACAGTTTGCCATTACCATTGTGGTATCGGTCGCCATCTCAGGCCTAGTGGCCTTAACCCTAACCCCCGCCTTGTGCGCCACCTTGCTTAAAGATGAAGAGCATCAACCACATCGCTGGTTTGGTTGGTTTAACCGGATTTTTGATTGGTTAACCGACAAATTCAGCGCGGGTGTGGCTAAAGTTATGCGTTATAGCTTGTTGAGCTTGCTGCTATTTGTTGGGTTAGGTGCACTAGCAATTCAGCAACTGCAAAGTCTGCCCAAAAGCTTAGTGCCACAAGAAGACAAAGGCAGCATTCTGGTAGTGAGTTATCTACCGCCCGCCTCCTCTTTGTCGAGAACCGAAGAAGTGCGCGATCAAATTAACGAGCAATTGATGGCGCACCCAGCGGTCGAATATGCGACCTTGTTTGCCGGCTTCGATATTCAAACTTTTGCGCTTAAAACCGATTCAGCCGCTGGCTTTGTCGGCCTAAAACCTTGGGATGAGCGCGAATCCGATGATATGAAAATTGATGCGGTGGTGGGTCAATTATTCGGTCAATTTATGGGCCACGATGAAGCCTTCACTATGCCAATTGCAATGCCAACTATTACCGGCATGAGTATGACCGGCGGTGTAGAGGGTTACATTCAAAACCGTATTGGTGCAAGCACTGCAGAACTAAGCGAGTTGATGGATAAGATTGTCGGTGCCGCTAATGCGCGTCCTGAACTGCAAAGTGTACGAACTACCTTCTCCACCAAAACCCCGCAATATGAGGCAATTCTAGATCGTGAAAAAGCCTTAGCCATGCAGGTATCTGTCAATGAAGCCTTCGCGGCGATGCAATCGACTTTTGGTAGTTTGTATGTGAATGACTTCAATTTATTTGGTCGTACTTTCCGCGTCAATATGCAGTCCGAATCGGAGTACCGTGAGACGGCTGATAACTTAAAAGACGTGTTTGTGCGCTCAGCAACGGGCGAAATGGTTTCGCTTGCCAACTTGATCGACTTCAAACGCATCACCGGTGCCGATGTGGTGGATCGTTTTAATCTATTCCCGGCGGCTAAAATCACAGCCGAACCTAAACCGGGTTACAGTTCGGGCGACGCGATGAAAGCCATGCAAGAAGTGGTGGACGAATTAGCGCCGCAGGGTTACACACTGGGCTGGGTTGGTTCGGCCTACCAAGAAGAACTCTCCGCTGGCGCGGGTTCACAAGCCTTTTTGTTTGGTTTGCTGATCGTGTTCTTAATCTTGGCCGCACAATACGAACGCTGGACCTTGCCGCTTGCGGTGGTATTAGCAGTGCCTTTTGCAGTACTAGGGGCCGCACTGGCGACCAAATTAGCCGGCTTGGATAACGACATTTATTTCGAATTGGGCTTATTAACCTTAATTGGTTTATCCGCGAAAAACGCGATTTTGATTGTCGAATTTGCCATGCAAAAACGTGCACAAGGGATGAGTCTGTTGGACGCATCACAAGAAGCAGCACGTATGCGTTTCCGCCCAATTGTGATGACGTCCTTAGCCTTTACGATGGCGGCGATTCCGCTCATGTTAAGTGAAGGTGCGGGTGCCGCAGCGCGTAATGCCGTGGGCACAGGTGTGGTCGGCGGCATGATTCTCGCCACCTTCCTCGCCCCATTATTTATTCCGATGTTTTTCCGCTGGATTGCCACTTTTTCAGAGTGGTTAGGCCAAGCTAAACGTCGCGCAGGAGAAAACTCATGATCCGTAGCACACAGAAAATCTTACCGCTCAGTTTGATGTTGGTGTTAGCGGGCTGTTCGCAAATGCCCAGTTATGAAAAACCGCAAACCGACTTGCCACAAACCATTGGCGAAATTCAACAGGCACCAGGCCTGGTGATACCTGAGACTGAGCAGGCCTGGTGGTTGCAATTTAATGACCCGACCTTGCAAGCGCTACTGGATAAAGCCTTAACTCATAATGCTGATTTTAATAACGCGCAACAACGCTTATTCCAAGCCCGAGCGGCGTTAACTCAAGGCCGTGCTGAACGCTGGCCAAGTTTGCAACTTCAAGGCGGTTTGGCTAACCAACAAACCAGCGACAATGCCTTTCCTCAAGGCCAAGGCGCCGAGTTTGAGAGCTATAATCTTGATGGTTTGATTAGCTATGAAGTTGATTTATGGGGTCGTGTGCGCTCAAATCAGTTGCGACTAAGCGCCGAATATGAAGCCATGCAAGCGGATACCCAAGCTTTACGCTTGAGCTTAAGTGCGGCAGTCGCAACCAATTATTTCAACTTGCGCGCGCTCGACCAAATGGTGTCGATTGCACGCAACACCGTCAGCTCTCGCCAAGAAAACTTGCAGTTGCGTCAACGCCAATACGAATTGGGGCGTTTAACGCAGTTAGCGGTGCAACAAGCCGAAGTCGAACTGACGCGGGTTGAAATTGAGCTCATCAATCTAGAGCAACAGCGTGATGTTCAACGGCATGCTCTTAGTTTATTGGTTGGAGATAGCCCGGCTGAAATGGTCAAATCCAGCCAAGCTAAGGCCGGCAACGGCGGGTTCATCGATACCGAGCTGCCGGCTTTGTATTCGGATTTAACCTCTGACTTACTGATGCGCCGTCCTGACATTCAAGCCGCCGAACAACGTTTAATCGCAGCCAATGCCAACATAGGTGTCGCACGTGCCGCCCTGTTTCCAAAACTAAGCTTAAATGGCTTAATTGGGGTCAATAGTGATTCGATTGATACCCTGTTTGATGGCGATTCAACACGCTGGCAAGCCCAAGCTGGCTTAACCGCGCCAATTTTTAATGCCGGCTCATTACGCGCTCAAGTGCAAATCAGTGAAGCCGAACAGCAAATCATGTTGAATCAGTATCAACAAACCTTGCGTCAAGCCTTTGCAGAAGCACTGGATGCATTAAATATGCACCAACGCTCAGCGCGCCAGCTTGAGGTACAGCAACGCCAGGTCGTCGCACTTCGCAGTACGTTGGACTTGGCGCAAAAACGCTTTGATTCGGGCTATTCGAGTTATTTAGAAGTGCTGGATGCACAGCGCACGTTGTTTGATGCCGAAGTGGCCATGGTGACCACCAAGCGTAATTATCTCAACGCCAGCATTGAACTTTACAAGGCCCTAGGCGGCCATTGGCAAGCTTAAAGTCTGAGTTTAGCTGCTTGACTCAATATCAAGTAAACCACCAGGCCTGGTGCAACCTATCACCAGGCTTTTTTTGTTGAGGCAAAAGATCAAAACATCGAAACGCCAACAACGCTAACTAAGTGCAGCACTTAATTTTGCAGCGCCATCAGGTTTTGCAATCTTGGCCAAAGACGCTGCAAAATAAGAGGCTGAGCGGCTTGATTAGGATGCAGACCATCGTCTTGCATTAAGCCCGGATCTAACGCGACATCCTCCAGAAAAAATGCATCCAAATCCAACTGGTAAGTTTCGGCTAAATTCAAATAGGTTTGCGCTAAACGTTCATCATAAGCCGGACCATAATTGGTCGGTAAACGAATCCCAAGCAATAATACCTTGGCCCCAGCCTGTTGACTGATCTCGATCATACGCGCAAGATTGCGCTCAGTGGCCCGCAAATCCTGTCCGCGCAACGCATCATTAGCCCCTAGCTCTATCACCACATAATTAGGTTGATGACGTTGCACCAGGCCTGGTAGTCGCTGCAAACCACCGGAGGTGGTCTCCCCACTCAAACTGGCGTTCACAACTTGGATATTGAACGGTTTATCCTTATTTGTTTGAGTCAACTTTTGCTGTAATAACGCCACCCAACCCTGCTCGGTCGGCATGCCGTAAGCGGCGCTTAAACTGTCGCCCATCACCAGTAACACGCCTTGCGACTGAGCCTGAACAGGGTTAGTATTGAATGCAACTAAAACCATAAACAACATGAATAGGCGAATATGAAAACAAGCTCGGTACTTCAGTTGAAAGATGTTCACTATCAGGTGTCCTCTGCGCAAGAAAATATCTCTATCTTAAAGGGCTGCAACCTTGATGTCGAGCCGAATCAAAGCCTCGCGATTGTAGGTCGATCTGGCTCTGGAAAATCCACTCTTTTGGCTTTAATGGCCGGATTAGACACCCCTACCACCGGTCACATTGAGTTACTAGGCCACTCGCTAAATCAGTTAAACGAAGATCAACGCGCCCAACTGCGCGCTTTAAAAGTAGGATTTGTATTTCAGAACTTTCAGCTCATGCCGGGGATGAACGCCTTGGAAAATGTCATGATGCCGCTCGAGTTATTTGGCGTAGATCAGGCGCGCGAGCGTGCTCAAGCCGCGTTAGAAAAAGTCGGCTTAAGTCACCGTTTAAACCACACTCCGCGTGCTTTATCCGGCGGCGAACAACAACGTGTCGCGATTGCACGCGCAATTGTCACCGAACCCGATATTTTATTTGCCGATGAACCCACCGGCAATCTAGACGAAACTACCGCCAAACAAGTGCAAGATTTATTATTCGACTTACAACACCACACCACGTTGGTTTTGGTGACACATGACCGCGCATTCGCGCAACTTTGTCAGCGCCAGGTCACCCTGCAACAAGGTCAGCTTGAGGCTGGTTTATAATGCGCGCCCGCAGTGGAGTAACCACCTCATTGAAAGCCGCCAGCCTATGGTTTATGCGTGGTTTTAGACGTGGCGATTGGCTTTGGTTATGGCTTGCAGTGGTGGTCGCCAGCTCCAGTGTGACCTTGGTTGAACAACTCGCTCACACGGTTCATCAGAGCATGCTGGCAAAATCCGCTCAATCCTTATCAGCCGATTTAGTGATTCGCTCCAGCCGCCCAATTGATGAAACTTGGGCTAACCAAGCTCAAGCCGATGGCTTAGAAACCAGTGCCCATATTAGCCTGACCACCATGGCGATGTTTAACGATCAGTTTCAAATGGTGCAACTCAAAGGCATTGAAGCAAACTACCCTCTACGCGGCGCCTTACAAACTGAACAAAACACCACATTGAACCAGTTACAAAACGATCAACTATTAGCAGATCCGCAACTCAATGGTTTAATAGATTTAAAATTAGGCGATGCGATCACTCTAGGACGTAAAGAGTTTAAAGTCCGTGACTGGTTAAGCGGCCAGGGTGTGTTTCAAGCGACGTTTTCGCAATTCGCGCCACAAGTGGTTTTGCCACTTAGTCAGCTTGAAAGCTTAGGTTTAATTGGCCCGGGTAGCCGAGTAAATTACGAACTGGGTTTTCGTGGTGACCCCGCTACTCTCGCCCGCTGGCAGGAACAGTTAGAGAACGAAAATCATGCTCACTGGCAAATTATTAATGCTCGCGCACCGACGCCGGATTTAGAAAAATCCTTGGATACCGCTTGGCTATTTTTAGACTTATCAGCGTTGGCCACTGTGTTAATTGCCGGACTCGCTATTCTCATCGCCAGTCGATTTTATCTGCAGCGCTGGACAGCTTCGATGGCACTGATGCGCGCCAGTGGTGCATCTAATCGCCAATTAACCAGCTTATTTGCCATTCAGCTCATGTGGCTTGCGCTGATCGGTAGCGTGATCGGTGTGCTAATTGGCCAGGGTTTATTTCAACTTCTGCGCCCCATATTACCCAACTACTTTGATCCATTAGTCATCACTGGCTATAGCCGCGCAATTGGCCTAGGTTTATTAAGCGGTAC
>NZ_DATCSL010000069.1:0-19877 GCF_036568485.1 Thiomicrospira sp. | reverse complement strand
ACCGATTTGGAAACATTCTGTGGCATTTTGGCAAATCAAATCTGACTTTTCTCAAGCATTAAGTGCAAGTGATCATGAGCATTCGGCGATTGATGGTTTGCGTGCGATCGCGATTTTAATGGTGATGGCGTTTCACTCGCTCTATATCGCACATGTGGTGCTTTCAAAACAAGCCTTTAGTGAACTGGTGATCAACCTACCCTGGGGTTTAGGTTTAGTCGTTAGTTTTGACAAAGCGGTGGATGGATTTTTTGTTATTTCAGGGTTTTTACTCGCGACCTCTTTACTTAAAGCGCAACAAAAAGGTCACCCTATCGATTTTTGGCGTTTCTATCGCAAACGTTTGTTTCGAATTTTGCCGTTGTTTTTAATCGCACTGGGGCTTTACGCTTCTGCCGCTTGGAAAGGCGATGCTTATAGCTTATTACTGAATTTATTTTTTATGGAAAACAATTTTCCTGATGCAACCAAACTCATTCCGGTAGGTTGGTCGTTAGCAATCGAAATGCAATTTTATTTAGTCTTGCCGGTTATTCTGGCTTTATCAGGTCGGTTTTTAGCGCCGGTTTTGTTTGGCATATTGGCGTTTGCGTTGCTGATAAAACTGGGGGTGATTTTTTCAGATGCCAGATTGTATCAAGAGTCGATTATGGCTTATTTAACCCAGAAAATAGATCCGGCGATTATTCTTGATCAAATTTATTATCCGACCTGGATGCGATTTGATCCGTTAATTATGGGTGTGTTGGCGGCTTGGGTTTGGGTTAACCACCAGGCCTGGTTGCAGCAGCATCAAGCCAAATTATTCCATACTGGCTGGGTACTAGTCGCGCTTAGCATGTTGTTCCCGGACCATAAGCAAATCGAAGTTTTGTACCCAACTTTAAACGGACTGGGTTTGGCCTATCATCGCAGTGTGTTTGCTTTGGGTATCACCCTATTAATGTTGGCGATTTTGTTACCTAAAGTTGAAGGTGTAAAGTTGGGGGTTAAGCGTTTCTTGGGTGCGCGTTTTTGGCGCTCTTGGAGTGAAATGGTGTTTCCTTTGTACTTATTCCATTTTCCGATGTTGGCGATAGCGGCTGTTGTGGTATTTGGCACTACCGATGTTAAAGCCGTTAGCGAAGTGCATTATTGGCAGATTGGTTTAATCTTTGTGCTGGGTTCGATTTTGACTTGGTTATTTAGTTTAGTGTTGCATGTGTTTATCGAAAAACCCTTCCATCGACATGGCCGAGCCTAACGAAAACGCTAGGCATATTTGCGTTGGTACTGAGTGACCTTTTGCAAATAACGGCGCGTTTCTTCGTAAGGTAAGTTTTTCACGAGCTGCTGATAAACCTGATTTGGACTGAGTTGATTAATCCGATCAAAGGCTTTAGCGCGATCTTTATCAAAGGCTTTTAAAACATTACCACTGCCGGTATTGTAACCAGCGATCACGCAGTATTCGCGTGATAGCGGATGGGTTACTTTGGCGAGATAACGATCATTCAAAATCGATAAATAACCCGTGCCCATGCGAATATTGTTTTTCGGCACAAACAAGTAGTCTTTGGTTGGCGTGCCGGGTCTGTTATACACCAATTGATGTGCGTCTCGTCCCGCCGAACTAGGTACAATCTGCATTAAACCATAGGCCGGAATATGACTAATCGCATATGGATTGAAGCTACTTTCGGCCTCCATAATGGCATACACCAAAGAAGGCTTAACTTTGTAGCGTCGGGTGTTTTCGGTGACATAAGCCGCGTATTTGTTTTGTGAACCGGTTTGGTGGTCTTTCACCATATTAAAGGTCACAAAGTGGCGGGGTTTTTTATTATAGGTATCTTGTTTATAGGCGGTGCGCATTAAATATTGAGCATATTGTTGTGCGCGCCAGGCGTAACGCACTGGCTGACCTTGATGGTCGAGTACCAAATTCAACAAAAACGGTTCGCCGTTCGGTGCGACGTCTTTATCGGTCAAGAGCTCGACTTTGCTGGGATCATCCGGTGTAAGTAAGGTGGTGATAATCGCCTGTTCGAGTTTGGCTTTTGAATCTTTTGAATCGACGGTTTCAACTCGGATCACGCCTGTTTCAAAATTGACGATGGCACGGCTTTGATATTCGTCAGTGTATTTAATGTATTCTTTTTGGCTGGCGACCTTTTCATCGCCCCACTCTTTTAATAAGCGCTCGGCTAGCTCTTCGAATTGTTTACGCACTAACTGATCTAAAGCCGGAATGCCGGTGGTGGGAATTTGATCGGTCAAAGCTTTGGTGACATCGCCTTTGGTTAGATTTTGTCCGGCTTGAATTGATCGTCTCACTTCGTTAGGAGTGCAACCGAATATACCAACAAGCGGGCTGGCAGCAAGTAATTGGAGGAGTTGGCGTCTTTTCATGTTTTGCATTATAGCTAAAGCTGAGCTTGGTCACCAGTTTTGTCATGGCTTAAATCTAAGCGTTCTTATTTAATAGTTTGGTGGTTAGCTTATAGGTTAATTCAGGCCGATCTATTATAATGACGGTTATGAAATCCTATCGCTTTAGCCTATTTATTATCCTCAGTCTGCTGTTTGTTCAGACATTAAGCCTGACGCACGCGGTGGTGCACCCGTTTCATACCGAGGATGTTCAGACTGAAGCATCACACCATCATATTTCAACGTCTGACTTATCCCATGCAGAGCACGCCCATGATTTAACAGGAATGGATCACTGGGTTTGTGAGTTATTTGACAGTGTGCCGAACCCCGCGATTGAGCCGGCCACAAATTTAAGCTGGTACATGACCACTACCACGCCACCAGGCCTGGTGGTTGTGTTTGCTATTTCAGTATCTTCTGCTAGCTATCCTTCACACTGGAGCCGAGGGCCTCCGGTCGCTTAATTAATAGTTCACCAATTTTGTCTATTAATTAAGGAGTTTCACGTGAAACATACAACGCTGCGCCTGGCTGTATTGTCAGCTTTAGGCTTATCCGGCTTACCCGCTTTATCACTTTTTCCTAATTTGGCACAAGCCAATGAATTATCTGCGATTGTGGTATCGGCCTCGCCGGTTAACCAACACAATGCGTTTGAAGTGCCATCCCAAGTGGAGCATCTTGAAGGCGATGCTAAATCCAACTTAGAGTCGGGTTCGTTAGGCGAAATGCTCGAAGAAATGGTGGGTGTGAATAATCAAAAAACCGGCTCTCAGTCCGGCAAACCCGTGATTCGGGGTTTAACCAGCAACCGAGTTAAAGTGATGTCAAACGGCATGACCACCGATTACCAAGCCTATGGCACGCGCCATAATCCTAATGTCGATGCCTTTCTGTCGGAACAAATTGAAGTCATTCGTGGACCAAGCAGTGTGCTTTATGGTTCTGAAGCGATGGGCGGTGTGGTGAATGTGTTGGCGCCCTCGTTTTTAACAGAAGACGGTTTAGCGGGCGAAGTTCGAGGCGAAATCAATTCAAATAATGCTGAAACCCAGATGGGTGCAAAAGTGAAAGCACGTTCAGGCAACTGGATGTTTAATTTAGGTGGCAGTTTACGTGAAGCTGATAACTTCAGAACCGGTGACGCCACCGCTTGGCAACCAGGCGAAAACAATGATCGTGCGATCTTTACTGGTGAAGTTCCGTTTACTAATTTTGAAAACCAAGCCGCCAATGTTGGTTTGGGTTATGAGACGGATTGGGGTCAAGTTGCGGTGCAGTATTCTGATTGGCAAAGCAAACAAAACTATCTCAACATTGAAGGCAACCCACCCCAGGCGGTAGGCGCAGGCCAGCTTCTAAAAAATCAAGAAACCCAACTAAGTGGTGAGTTTTTTATTTCTGCCGATTGGGTGTTAAAACCGAATTGGTCGCATACCCGAAATACGCGTGAAGCCACGCATGATGAACCTTTTGAGACGATGGCTTCTGAAAAAGGCACGGATCATTATCTGGATTTATTAGTGGTTAGGGATGATATTAAATTAGGTCTTGAGCACCCAGAAGTAGCTGGATTTAAAGGCGAAGTGGGTGTGGAGTGGTCGCAAAAAGATCAAACTTTGAAATCTGGGCATTTAACCCCAACAGCCCAGGCCAACAGCCAAGCCATTTATTTGTTTGAAGAAGCCGATATGGATAACTGGGTGGTGCAGTTGGGTGCGCGTTATGACCAAATAAATATCGAAGCCCCGTTAGATGGACAGGGAAATGATGAGTTTGCTCATGTGTTCGATGCCAGTAACAATGAGCGGGATTTCTCAGTGTTAACCAGTTCTTTTGGTGCCACTTATAAAATTAATTCAGACTGGTCGGCGGCTCTGAATGTAGCACAAGGTTTCCGAGCTCCAAGTATTTTTGAGCTGTATGCGGGTGGCACACATGGGGGCGTGCAAGCCTATCAACTAGGTAATCCAGATTTAGAGGCCGAGACGTCTGTTAATACCGACTTATCCTTGCGCTGGAAAACCGAACAAGCGGGCGCGACCGCAACGGTTTATAACAATCAGATTGATGACTTTATTTATCTAGAAAGAACGGGTAACAATGTTGATGAAGAAGGTACTAGTTGTAAAGCCGGTACACCAGGTTGTTATGATGAAATGAAAAATCAGCAAACCAATGCACGCATTCAAGGCCTTGAATTAAGTGCTTGGGCGCAATGGACACACAAGCTAAAAACAATGGCCGCTTTAGAACTGATTGATGGTCAAGATCTAAAGGAAAATAGAGAGCTGCCTTTAATGCCGGCGAATAATCTGCGCCTTAAAGCGGAATATTCTTTAGGAGAAATGGCTGGATTTCAAAAAAACAAATTAGCTGTGCAAGCTAAGTTTGTTGCGGCTAAAAAATCAGCTGGACTATACGAGCCGTTTTCACAGTTTGATAATACCGATTTTGGTTCTGCCAGCACGGATGCTTATCAGTTGTGGGATGTCGAATATACCGCAAGTTTACCGCTGGATCATTACGATCTAGGTTTGCAGTTAAAAGTTGAAAACCTATTCGATACCGCCTACCGCGATTTTTTAGATACTTATAAAGGTTATACCTTAGGTATGGGGCGCAACATCAAACTCAGTGCACACCTCGCGTTTTAGGCTTTTTCTAAATCTATCCAAGCCGTTCGCTTGGGTAGGTTCCTTCCTAATTTTTTAAACAAAATCAATTAAATGCACTTTATTTAATAACTGTCGTATAGTATATGTATACGTTTTGTATTTAGGTGTTTTTGTGCGTCCAGATTTCCGAGCTTATTCGTTTGTATTGTTACTCATCGTAATGCTGATGGCTTTGCCTTTTATACCAGGCCTGGTGTCTTCATTTAACAGTTATGGAATGGTTGTAAATAAGCCAGCACCTGGCTTTAAGCTTAATTCTACTGATGATAAAAGCGTCGAGTTACATGATTTTAAAGGACAGTTTACCTATTTATATTTTGGTTATTTAAACTGCAACGGTGTTTGTCAGACTCATTTAGCCACCTTCTTTCATTTAGACAAACAAACGCCAGAACAAGATTTTAAAATTGTGTTTATCACTATGGATGCTCAGCGTGATACTCAAGAAGTGCTAAAACAAAGAATAGAGAGTTTAGGCGAGCGTTTTATCGCCTTGTATGCCAGCTCTAGACTTGAAATACAAAATTTGGCGCTTGCTTATAAAGTGCCCTTTTACCAAACTCCAGCTGAGGAAAATGATTATGAAATGAATCATGCCGGTTTTGTATTTTTGATCGATCCAAATGGTCAATGGCGACGCACTTATACCGGTCGCTATTTGAACTACACAAAGTTGCAGCAAGATCTAGATTTTCTTCGAAATCAGGTTAAGCCTGCTTTGTAAACAAATCTCTGTATCTATATAAGCCAATGAATAGAAGGAAGGTATCGTGAACACGACCCAAGCACTTGCACAAGCATTTCAAATTGAGCGCAAGAAGGTAGATAAATTGATGCTCATTATTTTGTTAGCTCATTTACCCTTCACTATGTTTTTAGCGCCATGGGGCAATGACACACAAACCTTTGCCATGATAGCGTCAATCGTTACGGCTTTGTTGGTAGTGGTCGCTTACATGAGTTTAAAAGGAACACGTGGTTTTTCAGCGGTGGTCGGTGCGGCGTTGATGTTAAATTCGGCTATTCTTATTCAGGCGCAAATGGGTCGAATAGAAATGCACTTTCATATCTTTGTCGCGTTGGCGTTTCTGCTGGCTTATCGTGACGCACTGCCAGTATTAGTCGCGGCAAGTGTTGGTGCGGTGCATCACGTGTTATTAACTTATTTCCAGTTAAACTCAGTGATGTTGGCAGATATGCCAATTATGTTGTTTAACTATGGCTGCAGCTGGGATATAACATTTTTACATGCTTTTTTTGTGGTAGTGGAGTCTGGCGTATTGATCTATTTGGCGCAACTGATGCGTAAAGAGTTTATCGTCAATTCATTTGTTGCGCAAAGCTTAAGACAGGCGGCCGAAACCAATAACTATAAAGTGGATTCGAGCCAAACAAAATTAAAAGACCCAACGCTAGATGCGCTAGAAGACTTAATGAGCAGTACAGACCAGGCCTTGTTAGAAATTAGTGTGGTGATGAAACAGATTGCAGCGGGCGATTTTTCAGCCCGAGTCATCAAAGACTACAAGGGCGACCTGTTAGTAATTAAACAGGCGGTGAATGCGGCGGCCGATAACTTGGCAATCACGATGCAAAGTTTAAATCAGGTAATGGATGGGTTATCCAATGGTGACTTTGATGTGCGAATAGATGATCGGGTCAAAGGTGAGACTCGTCAGAAAGTTGATCAAGCCATGATCTTAATGGCACAAGAGTTGAATCAAATTGCTCAGATAGCTCAAGCGATGAGACAGGGTGATTTTAATCAACGTATGCAGGGTGATGCGCCCGGTTTACTGGGTGAGGTAAGCCATAATCTTAATCAATCCTTGGATCAAGTACAACATGGTTTCGAATCGATTCGTTTGGCGGCGCAAAACTTAGCCGAAGGTGATTTGACCCAGCCCATTCAACAACCATTAAAAGGTGAGTTGCATGAATTAAAACAAGCGATTAATCAGGCAACCGAATCTTTAAGTGATTTGGTTTCCCAGCTGTCGCACGCCAGCCAAATGATTCATAGTGATGCACACCGACTTCAAAGTGGGTCACAGGATTTAACTCGACGAGTTCAGCGTCAATCAGCCGCGCTTGAGCAAACTGCTTCAACGATGGAGCAGATGACAGCTTCCGTGCAGCAGAATACATCCACCACACAAGAAGCGAACCAATTGTCGGCGCAGTCTAACAAAACCGCTACTTTAGGCGCAACCAAAGTAGCAAGCCTGAATCAAGCAATGCAAGGTGTCAGTGACTCCAGTGAGAAGATTGAAAACATTGTAGGTTTGATTGATAGTATTGCGTTTCAAACCAATTTATTAGCTTTAAATGCGGCAGTTGAAGCAGCCAGAGCGGGTGAAGCTGGACGTGGTTTTGCGGTTGTGGCGGGAGAAGTACGTGTGTTAGCTCAAAAATCCTCGGAAGCGGCAAAAGATATCCGTAATTTAATTGAGCAAACCACCGAACGTGTAGCGGGTTCGTTAAACTTAGTTAAGGAATCGGCGGAAACCTTTAGTGCTATCGAACATAGCATTCTTAAGGTATCGGAGTTGGTGTCTAATGTAGCTGAATCTTCCGAAGAGCAATATCGAGGCATAGTCGAAATTAATCAGGCTGTTTCGTCAATGGATTCAGAAACCCAAGGTATGGTGAACTTTGTCAAAGAGACGGTAGAGTCTGCTGATATGTTGGCGAAACAATCGGAAAACTTAGAAAGATTAATTGCTCGCTTTAAAGTGGCGAGTACCAAGTTTGTATCTAACAAATAAAGTTGTTTGAGCATCTACCAGGCCTGGTAGATGCTCAAACACACTCAATATCGGGCACTTTGGTTGGCGATGTCTTCGTTAAAATCCCATGACTGTGGATCAATCAAGGTTTCCACATAGGCTTCGACGCCATCATCTAACTCATGCATAAAATCTAAACCCGTCTGTTCTTCGATATCACGCACACTAACCAAGTACTGACTTAAGTCTTCATTACCCAATGCGGTTTGCGGCATGACAAAAGCCAGTACCTTCGGCGGCTCACCGTTTTTCGATTCTCGAATAAAGATTTTATAAAAGCCTTTGGGAATCGCGATGAGTTTATAGCCTGGCAGATGTTTGGGTTTATCATCAAAAATCGGCCCGGTTACCACTGTAAAAGGCGCATAACGATCAGCAAAATGATTGGCCGCAATTTCTTCCAAGCGTTGCCAGGCACGACGATTTAAATTCGGTGCTTGTGGCGTAATGTTGGTCATTAAGAAGGTTTCGATTTGGGCTTCTTGTCCATAACGTGATGCAATCACATGGTTAGGCGCTAAATGGCCACGGTCATAGCCGCTTTCTGTGTAATCATCGTGTTCGATACAAGGTAAGACAAACCAGCAGCGTGTGCTGCGCCAATCGGATTGAAACTGACTCGGACGTGGCAGACGAGGACTAAACTCAGGTTTGGGCAGAACTTGATAGGTGACCCATAGCGGGTTGCCGAGCTTTTCTGAATAACCGACCATGTAAGCATCATTGCGAAACACGCGTGTGGTTAATTGGTCTAGCCAATCTGTATCAAAGTCACGGTGTTTGGGTGTGCCTTCAAAGCTCATACTGCTGCGCAAGACTTGGGTTTCAACCGCATACCAAACACTTGCCGCAAGGGCACTCACGCCAGCTACCTTGGCATAGGTTTTTAAACGTGCAAGTTTGGTTTTGCTTTTGGTTGGATGGTTGGCTGAGGTAAAGCCATTCCCATTGTTGCCACGACGTCGGCGTCGCCATCTGCGCCATCTTGCCATATTCAATCTCCGATTTCTGAAGGCTTCATTATACGAGCAATTTTATGAGAATCGACAGGAGTTTATGGGTATCGAATCACTCGAATTTTAATTAAAACGACGTTTGGCAAGCAGGTGAACATAACGACCCATATCACGATAGGTGGGTAAGCGGCAGTATTGATATTCCAAATCCAGTAGCGCTTGGTGGTCACTTTTTTCTAAAATATCTGGACGAATGAAGTCGTTAAAAACGCGAATGCCGGTGTGCACTTCGACTTTAAACCCCCAGTTTTTTAGCCAGCCTAAAACCTCATGTGGGTATTGTGGATTGGGCGGTGTGAGTTTTTTACCCTTGCCGATATAAGCATTTTGCAAAATGAGTGGCCAGCGCCATTCACCCTTTAAAACATTGCTGTAGACAAACGCATTGCGGTTATAAAACAATAAAGATAAATAACCACCAGGCCTGGTTTTATGTGCGACGGTTCGCAGAGTGGCTTTAGGATCGGCCAGCCACTCTAGCACGGCATGAAATAACACCAAGTCAAACTCTGGCAAATCGGCAGCTAAGTCTTGCGATGCGCCATGCAAGAATTGTGCTTCTAGCCCTGCCTGCGCGAAGTTTTGTTGGGCACGATCTAGCATTTTGCGCGATAAATCACAAAGTGTGAGTTTATGGCCGGCTTGCGCTAGCCATAAACCTACTTGGGCAAATCCACAACCGGCATCCCAAATTTGTAATTCAGGTTTCGAATCGCAAGGTTTCACGTGAAACCTTGCGAGGTCTTCTTTAATAAGTTTTAAGCGCCATTCGCCCTTCAGGGTGCCATAAACTTTTTGTTCAAACTTTTCAATTAAACCATCAAAATTACGATCTTTAGGTTGATTCATGCTGGGCTCAGTTGCAGTTAACAGCCGCTATTATAATGGGTTTAAGTAATCGATTCGTCATTTGCTTCGCGTAACTCTTTGCGAAGTTTTATCAATTCAGACTTAAAGTGTTCAGCATCGCCAAACTCGGTAAACTCAAGATAACGTGGATGTGCGCCTAGACGTTTCTTAGCATGTTTAATTGGACAAAAATATTGTTCAGTACGTGCAATGATTTCACTGGCATAGGCCATTAAACCGTTGCCATAGGCGCAATATTGGCAATTGATTTTCTGCACAATGTTTAAGTAGCGTAATTGATCGCGGTCGTAAACAAAATAAGGTCGACGTTTAACACGTGCCACGCCATAAATTGGAAAGCAGGTGTATTGATAAAAGCTGATTAAAATATCCATGAATACAAGTGGAATCACCATGCCATAAATAATCGGAGCCGTAATAATGTTTTGTGGACGATCGATAAATAAGGTGCGAACTAGGCTGGTTTTGAGTTTTTTGTGCGACTGGCTAATCGACTGTTCAAACTCAACACGCTTGCCTTTTAAGTGGTAACTGATTTGTTGTTGGCGTTCTCGCAAGGTCGTGCCCAGCTCATCTTCAAGTTGTGTAATTTGTTTGAGTAGGTCTTCAATTCGTTTTGACATAAAAGGCTTCTTATTTATATAGGTTCGTTAGCATCATACCAGCGCATTACAGCAGGAAATCGGTTTTTAACCAAAGCGTTTTATTTAACCGAGTTAAAGACTAGGATATCTGGTTATAATCTGAGCTAACGAATATCAAGTTTAAAACCGCAAAGGAACAGCATGTTTGATGAAGCTAAAATGCGAGAAGGGGTCAACAAAGCCAGCCTTATCCTTAAAACACTGGAAGTTGAAACCGTTCCGATAGAAATATTGCAGTTGCACGCATTAATCACCGGCGATACTCCAAACATTGCCGAAATTGAGGCGGTGATTTCGCGCAATCCTGAAGTGATGGGGCGGTTTTTAAGTATGGCGAATCAGGCTTTAAATCGTCCGTCCGATGATTTGGTTCTAAGTGTGGCGGCGGCGATTCATCTGTTAGGCTTAGAAGAAATTCATCAGCTGTTTGTGTTATCGCATGTGCTTAAAATTGTGCCAGTTTCAAGCGCAGACCAAAAAGTCTTAAAGCGCTGTATGCGAGCCGGGGTTGCGGCCGCTGAATTAAGCCATTGGGTTTATGGCTTCAGCCGTGCTGAAGTGTTTCTGGTGAGTTATATGCAAGATATTGGCGCTTTGTACATGATGCGACATGACCCGATTCATTATCGGGATAAGTTTTTTAGTCAGCAACCCGCGTTTCCAATCAGTCAATACCAAGATGAAGAAGCTCATTATAAAACATCCCACTGTTTTGTCGGCGGATTGGTTACCAAGCGCTGGAATCTCGGATCATTGTTGTATCGGAGTGTGTTATTTCATCACCATCAAGATTTGCAGAGTTTGGCTAAATATGACGAACGTACCGCTAAGATGGTCGCGTTAAATCGGGTCGCCAACTTTTTGGTGTTTGAGCGTTTTTCAGATCAGTTTGCTACCAAAGAGCTAGAAGACTGTTTTGAAGAGGCTTGCGAATTTATTGGCATCACCGAACCTATGTTAAAAGCAGCGGATGCGGCACTTGAAAAATGGGCGGACTCGGAGGTGTTGCCTGAAGCAAGTCATTGAATCGAATCATCGGCTTTAGCGGTTAATTTACCGGCTTAGAGCCTGCAGCCGCAAGCACATAGTCTTCTGTATTAGCGGCGGTTAACATATGTTCACAGCCTTCAACTCGATTACGTCCGGTGTTTTTCGCTTTATACAGTGCCACGTCTGCGCGATTAATCACTTGTTTAATTTGGTCTTGATAGGTCACGCGTGCCACCCCAATACTGACTGTAATGGTTTCCAGCCCTCTAAACTCATGGGCTTCGATCGCCTGACGAATCGATTCCGCTTGTGCACAAGCCTGTGCCTTATCAAACGAGGCATTCAACATGATAAATTCTTCCCCGCCCCAGCGCCCAATCAAATTAAGGTCGCCAAACTGGGCTTTGAGTAACGCGGCAAATTCGACCAACACCTCGTCACCCAGTTCATGACCATGTTCATCATTAATTTGTTTGAAGTGATCAATATCTAAAAATAATACCTGATAAGGTTCGCCGAACTTGATAAAACGTTGGTGTGCGGTTTGTAGATATTGATCCATTTTAAAGCGGTTAACCAAGCCCGTTAGTGTGTCTGTTTCAGAAAGCTTTTCTAACATGCGGTTCTTATCAATCAGTTTATTTTGAGTCTCAGTCAGAGCCATGGTGCGTTCGGTGACACGTTGTTCCAACTCTTCATTTGCTTGACGTAAGGCGTGGTTAATAGCACTAAATTTATTAAACACAAATAACGCAAATAAAAAACTCGTGATAATCAGGGCGATCGCTAAGCCGACGACTTTTATCATGAGTTTATCAATCGAATTGGCGGCTTGTTTAATGGCGTTCTGAATTTCGACCGATTGATATTGTGAAAACTCATTTACTTTGTTGGTAAAGTTGTTGAGCAGATCAATGGCTTGGGTAGCAATCAGATGCCGAGCTTGTTGGCTTTCACCCTGTAGGGTCATTCTGGCAATTTGGGTTTGCAAGGGCCCGGTGATATTAGCCATTTGGTGGATTTCTTCAATCCATTGGCGTTCAAATGGGGTTTCATCCGACAGGTTCGCTAAGTTTTCACGATTAGACAAATAATCGCTCGCATTTTCATAAAAACGCATCAAAGCTTCGTCGATGAGTAATGGGTCCTCTAGTAGCAACATTTGTTGCAAGTTGATCGTGCGATTTTGCCCAGCAATATGCATGTTGAGTAAGCTGTGTAACTTCTGGTGCTGGTGGCTGACCAGATGGCCGGCTTTATTGAGGGTTGAATGGGTTAATTGTTGAGCGGTCATTACTAAGGCTGTAATTAGGAGCATCACCAATAACAGACTTAGGGCAATCCACATGCCAAAAGAATTTTCAGTCATTTTTTTCATAAGATGCACTTACAGCCTTAAAAGATTTTTATTAACGTTATTTTTTAACACAAAATAAACTTTAACATCTTATTTTTAAAAGGATTTAGAGCAAAACTTATGAATTGGCATAAAAAAATATTATATATAAATAAATTAGAATATTAGACAGAGTTAATGTCATAGGCCAGCTCAAATTTACTGGCCTGTTTGTTTAAAGCACCAGGCCTGGTGCTTTAAGACTGGGGCGTGTGAGGATGTGCCAATATAAAATTAACAGTAAGCCAAAGCCGATTATCCAGCCGAATTGACTCAACTGAATCCAGATTAAACTATGCTGTGGCCAGACAAGCGGCAAAATAACACGGCTAAATGCTGCCAAAGTTAAGGCAACAAACACCCAAATCAAACCCTTGGGCGGTTCAAACACATTGCGTTGAGTGTGACCGAGACTAATGCGCGCCATCATCGATGAGCACAATAAACCTATGCCGCCAGCTGCCAAGGCGTGAATGGCCAGGCTGGGCGCGACCCATTCTAGACCTACAAAACCATAGAGCATTAAGCCCAGAGTGATAAAAGCGTGGGACAGATGCAACGGCCAAATGAGTAGCTGGGTCCAGATTTTTGGATGATACCACCAGGCCTGGCGAATCATAAATAAACCAGCTAACGGCCAAGCGATCAGGCTAATTAGCCAACTAGCGGGCGAAAAAACGACCGCCAGCATTAAGCTAACAAAGCCGGCTAAGATCGATCTATCCAACCAATCGGCGTTTTTAAAAGTCGCTACGCCAAGCGCTTTTTCTGTGAAAAAAGGCGTTAAACGCCGAATCATAGTCAAATTTATGCTCAGCACTAAAAACAAACCCACCATTAGACTTTCGTCCACCCAGGACCAGGCCTGGTGGGCATTGATATAGAAGCTTAAATTAGCAATAAAAATAGCAGCAAATAACACCGCCAGCCCGACTTGGGCGCTTAAACGACGTTTCCAAACCGGCCAGATAAAATGCAGCATGAGTCCAAGGTTGAACACTAAATCAAACCCCGCGACCCAAATAAGGGGTAAGTCGATTAAAAACCCGACACGGGCCAATAGCCAAAAGCCAAACAAAACCGCAAGTCGCCAACCCGAAGCCGAATTCATGCGTGACCAGTTCATCGCAGCGGTTAACAAAAATCCCGTTACGGTTGCTAAGGCATAGCCAAAAATCATTTCATGCGCATGCCAGTAACTTGCGTTAATACCACTAAAGCCGGCGGTGGGATTTGGAAATTGCCACCACCAAAAGGCCATCGCAATCACCGCAAATAGCGCGCCGCCCAAAAAAAAGCTACGAAAAGCGCGTTCAAAAAAAATCGATTCTTTCATGGTTATTTATCCAATCGAAAAGGCTAAGGTCGGCCAGCACAGACCTTAGCCACAACGGGTTATCTAAGTGATGTGGTTGGACCAAACACTTCATAGTGCAACTGTTCAGGCTTAAATCCTAGATCAATGCATTGATCATATACGGCCGCCATAAATGGTTTGGGTCCGCAAAAGTATACATCGGCTTGCGTGTTAGGAAGCCATTTAGCCAGAACCTCAGGCGTTAAATAGCCTTTGTGATCGGATCCTTCTCCAAACTGATAGGCACTAAAGTAGTCAAAGCCATATTTGTGCTTGAGCAATTGGATTTCGTTTTTCATGATGTGGTGCGATTCATCTCGTACACATTGAATAAAGCATAGATTTTGGTCAGGCTGTTTGTTGAGCTGATCTTTCAACATGCTCATTAAAGGCGTGATGCCGACACCGCCAGCAATAAAGACTTTAGCGCTGGTTTGATTCTTAATGAAAAACTCACCCGTTGGTGGTTGTACCCATATTTGATCACCTACTTGGGCTTGATGTAAACGATTGGAAACTTGTCCAGGGTGGTCGGCCGAATGTGCCTCCGTTTTAACACTGATCCGGTAATAGGCTTCACCTGGGGCATTCGAGATTGAATATTGACGAATTTCATCAAATTCTCCCTTATCGCCTTTCAGTTTTATGCCCAAGTATTGACCCGCTTCAAAGTCAACAAGCTCACCATCTTCGGGGATTAAATAAAATGATTTAACCGACCCGCCTTCTTCGACAATGCGCGAAATATTGAAGGCTTTAAAGCCACGCCATCCGCCGGGTTTGTCTTCATTAGCGGCGTAAATTTGTTCTTCGGTATCGACAAACACCTGAGCCAAAAATGCATAAGCGACCGCCCAAGCTTGTAAGATTTCATGGTTATCGGGAAGAGATAAATGGTCTTGAACGGCTTCAAGTAGATACTTACCTACGATCGGATAATGATCAGGCTGAATGTGCAAACTGGCATGTTTATGTGCAATACGTTTGACCATGGGGCCGAGTGCCTCGAGCTCGTCGATACGACTGGCATACATAAATACCGATTCGGCTAAGGCTTTAGATTGTTCACCTTGTGCTTGGTTAGCCATATTAAAGATATGTTTCAACTCAGGGTGATTACGAAACAGTTTTTCATAAAATAAGTCGGTAATTTTTACGCCCTGTTCGGCCAAAACAGGCGCTGTGGATTTAACGGTTTGAATAATCTGTGGCGTCAACATAAAACACTCTTTTGTTATTGGGTGGACGTTAGGCGGCCATGAACGATGGATTGAACTGCCTAACCAATTAAGATTCATTTTGTATGAATCTTTGAAAGGTGCATATTAGTTGAATGTTTTATGGTTTGTCAACTATAATGACAAACCAAGGCAGGGGGAGAAAGGTCATGCAACTTACAAAACAGACAGATTTTGCGTTTCGAGTGTTGATTTATTTAGCCTCAAAACCGGCGCAAGACTTATCGCAAATACAAACAATTGCCAGCCGTTTTGACATCTCGCGCAGTCATGTCATGAAGATCGTACAAAAAATGGCCAATAGTGGCTTAATTGAATCGGTTCGAGGACAAGGTGGTGGGCTAAAGCTAGCTAAAGCTGCGCAAGAAATTAATTTAAGAGAGGTGGTAGAGTTAATGGAGGCCACCTTGAACCCAGTTAACTGCCAAGAACCGGTTTGTTTAATTGAGGGTTCATGCGTGCTGAAAAATTATTTGTATCAAGCACAAGAAAGTTATTTGGCGCACCTAGGGAAGTTTAGTTTAAGTGATATTGTGACGCCTCAGGTGCGCCACGAAATTTTTCTGACTGACATTGCAACCCAGCCTATTTCGGTGCATTAAGTTAGATTAACTCTAACTTAATGCGGCATGCTAAACTGATGATTTAAGGTTTTACTGTGGTTAAGCCTAAAGACTGCCAGGCCTGCATGCCACCGCGATACCAGAACATTTTATGGGCTGGGTAACCTAAGTTAACCAGTGCTTTGATATTGGTTGGCGACTGACCGCACCAAGGGCCATTACAGAAAAATACCAGTGTTTTGGCGTTTGAAAAATTCCAAATGCCCTCGCTTACGCTGGCGTTAAACTGCAAGGTTAGAATGCCTTCGACTTCAATTGGCTCATAGCCGTCAGATTGAGGGTGTAATTTGGTCCAAGGTAAATTAGTCGCTCCCGGAATGGTGCCTTTTTCCACCCAATCTGGGGTGCGTGAATCGATAATGACGATAGACTTATCACCATCGGATTTACGTTGTAAAAAGTCGAGCAATTCCAGTTCACCAATGGTAGTGACGCCCGGTGCAACTTCTATGGGTTGCACGCAAAATGGTGGACAAGCGCGTGAAGTTAAAGCGTAGTCCTCAACCACAGTGTTTTTTTGGTCTTGGATACGTTTAATCGTCACGGGCTGACCATTATGTTGAACGGTCACTTCGCTGATTTTAGAACTGATTTTGACCTTTAAGTCGTCGGCTGAAAGCGCTGGGTTAAAGGCCAGGGCGAACAGACAAACGACGAAAATATTGGATTGGAATATGCTGGATTTAGAAAACATGATGTCCCCCTTTTGACCCAAATGTAATAAATGGACTAGCGGTTTAGGTCATTAATTAACCTAGCAAAAATTACGCATTTTGTCAAAAAACGCATCGCGTTAAACTGTCAAGAAAAGATAAGAAATACCAAGCAAAGCGCCGTAGAGCACCAATAAACTATTCGAGGAAACCCACATGAAACGATTACTGAAATCTGCTTTTTCTTTTGAGTCCAGCCATTTATCGGAAATGATTCTGTCTGTCATTGGCGTGTTTATTGCCATGATCGCGGTCGTGATTGTCATGGCTTGGGTAAGTGATGGCGTGTATGCCTGGTTTGTTATAGCCTCGATGGGTGCCAGTGCGATTATTTTGTTTTCTACGCCTCATGCACCGATGGCACAACCCTGGGCCGTGTTGGCGGGTCAAATGTTAGCCGGAACCTGTGGTTTAGCGAGTTGGGCTTTATTTAAAGACCCGATGATCGCGGTGCCGATTGCAGTCGCCAGTACCTTGTTGTTTATGCAGTTATTTAAAGCGCGTCATGCGCCGGGTGGGGCGACCGCCTTGTTTATTGCGTTGGGCACGGTTGAAGTTGAAACCTTGGGCTGGAGTTTATTATGGTTGAGTTTATTGCCCAGTGTTTTGACCTTAATTTTTGTTTCAGTTGTATTTAACGCGCCGTTCAAGTGGCGTCGTTACCCTTATGTGGTGTTTCAAAAAACTCAGCCTAAGCCTGAAAAAACGCCAGAAATCACCCATGATGACTTAGTTTATGCCAGCGAACAAATGCAAGGTTATTTTGAAATGAGTGAAGCCGAATTTATGCAGCTTTATCGTGCCGCGCGTGAACATCATAAAACCAGCAGGCCTGGTCGTTAAACTCAAGTTGCGTTAGTTAAAGCGCATTGGTTTGCAGGACGCGGGTTTCAAATTCCTCTATCGGACAAGGGTGGCCATAGAGGAATCCTTGATAGTTATAGCAACCCAACTCGGCTAACAGCACTTGTTGTTCCGGCGTTTCTACGCCTTCCGCTATCACATCTAACCCCAATGACTCGGCTAAAGCCACGACCATTTTGGCAATCGCGGCGTCGTTTTTATCGACTAAAATATCGCGTACAAAACTTTGATCAATTTTGAGCTGATCAAGCGGCAGTTGCTTTAAATAAGCTAACGACGAATAACCGGTTCCAAAATCATCTAACGAGAAACGTACGCCATTAGCTTTGATTTGATGCATTTTTTGCATCACTTGCTGAACCCCCACCACTAACATGCTTTCGGTTATTTCGAGTTTTAATTTTGTCGGATCGCTTCCACATTGTTCAAGTTGATTTAGGGTTTGCTCGACAAAGTCGGCTTGATGCAGTTGGCGTGCACTGATGTTAACCGATAAAGTGAGTGTAGCCATAGCTGGCTGGCTGGCCCAGCGCAGGATAATTTGGCAAGCCTGTTCTAAAATCCAGTGCCCAAGTGGCAAGATCAAACCGGTTTCTTCGGCTAAGTCAATAAACTCACTGGGCGAAAGAATGCCCAGTTTAGGATGCGCCCAACGTATCAACGCTTCTGCTCCGGTAATTTGGCCTTGTTGATCTACTTGAGGTTGTAGATAAAGTACAAACTCTTGTCGGTTGATGGCGTTACGTAAATCACGTTCCAGCTCACTGCGTTTCATTACCAAGAGTTGCATGCTTGGATCAAAAAATTTATAGGTGTTGCGACCATTTTCCTTAGCGCGATACATCGCGACTTCGGCACTTTTTATTAAATCATCGACTAGATAATGGTCACCCTGAAACAGCATGACGCCGACGCTACAAGTGGTTTGATAATCATGGTGGGCCAAAGGATAAGGTAAGCTAAGGCTTTGCATCAGGGTATTAATGAATTGGTTGGTTTTTGTAAGGGCGCGATCCTCCTTAGCGGATAGATTTTCTAATAAAATCATAAATTCATCACCACTAAAACGACCTAGCTTAGCTTGATTTTGGGTGAGGTCGGACAAACGTGCCGCCACTTTTTGCAATAATTCGTCGCCAACGTCGTGGCCTTGCGATTCGTTGAGGAGTTTGAAATTATCCAAATCAATTAAAATTACAGCGCCATACTGCTGATTTTGTTCGCTGGCATGTAAGGCGTGCATTAAATATTGCGTGGTTAATTGTCGATTTGGCAATTGGGTGAGCAGATCAAAATTAGTCAGGTAATCAATTTCGGTCTTGGCTTCACGCACATCGGTAATATCTAACCCATGACCGATGTAGCCAACAAAATGGCCTTGTGCATCATAACGTGGCGTGCCATCGTCCACAATCCAACGATATTCACCATCACGGCGTTTTAAGCGGTAAATCATGCTGAATTTTTGACGCTCATCAAACGCCTTGCTAAAGGTGTTTAGACAATGCTTCAAATCGTCGGTATGCACGTTTTCTGTCCAGCCTTCACCCAGTTCTTCCTCAAGTGTTCGGCCAGTAAACTCTAGCCAAGGTTGGTTAAAAAATGTACAGTTTTTATTTAAATCCGCAATCCAAATGAGGGCTTGGCCATTGTTTGTCATCGCTCGGTATAGCGCTTCGCTCTCTTCCAGCAGCTGGTTTTTTTTACGGCGTTCGTTATCTAAAAAATGTTCGCGACGCCAACCCAAACCGAAGCCGGTCACGCCAATAAACCAAATCAGCAAATGCGAAAGTAGTAGCTCAAAACCTCGCCCCTGGTAAAAATAAGCAAAATGAAGAATCGGCACCGCGGCGCCAATCCCGCCTATTAAATCACCAGCTTGATAGCCTTGTTGTGCATGACAGTTTAAGCAGCTTGCTTCGGCGATAAAAGGTTTCATGAGCCTAAGGTAAGTTTGGCCGTTCATTTGATAGAGCTCTTGCACGGGTTGTGGCGATTGTTGAAATTGATTGAGCACTTTTATTTCCCAAGCATCGGCTGCGTTTTCTGGATTCATGGGATGTAGGCTGGTAATGCGTGTCAGAATCCCTTCGGGATCACCGTAGCGTTCGTTTATATTTCGCAACACATAAGCCGGGTTTAGTAAGGTCAGGGATAATCCTGATGTGGTGATAACGTCGCGTTGTGGATGGTTTAGATAGGGGTTGGGCGGTGTGGTATCGTTCGGCGGTACATATACACCACCATGGTCGGAGGCCCATTGCCGAATTCGCATATCTTGATT
>NZ_DATCSL010000068.1:0-3125 GCF_036568485.1 Thiomicrospira sp. | reverse complement strand
TGGCCTAAATACCAGCATTTTGCAAAGCTATGTGGAATACATTACCAATGTACGGCTCAAAGCCTTAAATCTAGACCCTATCTTCCCGCAAAAAGGGAATCCTCTGCCTTGGATGAATAACTGGCTGGTGAGTGATAATGTTCAGGTCGCCCCTCAAGAGTCGGAAATCAGTTCTTACTTGGTTGGCCAGGTCAACTCCAAAGTCAGCAAAGACGACTTTGGCGACTTTTCGCTCTAAATTTAAGCTGACCACCAGGCCTGGTGGCTACAAAAAAGCCTGCTAAATGCAGGCTTTTTTATGTTTTAAAGACAACTCAATCAGCACTTAGCTAGGTGGCTGATCAGGCATCAGTAAAATGCGACGCGTAATCTCTAACTCGATATCCCGCCCTATTTTTTGCTGCATTTGACGCTGAATGACACGCAAGGTTTCGGCGCTCACATCTTCTCTCGAGGTAATATCAACCCAAACACGCACATCGCCACCAAAACGCGATTCCACATCGGTTACATCCACCTCAACATCGTTTTGTTTCGCACTCACCCATTCGACTTGATGCAGTTGACGCATCAGATTGTTTTTTTCCACCAAATCATAAAAAGACATCAACAATGGAATCGAAATTAACACCATCAAAATCAAGGTATAACTAATGCCCTTTTTCGCCCGTTTAACTGGTGAATAACCCAATACAATAAAGGTAAACGCGGCCGCTAAAGTGATACCAACCAAGTTGGTTAAAAACAATAAGAATGAACCTAACACAATCGCCCAGTCGCCCCAACCCAAGCCAATCCCAGTGACGGCCAAAGGTGGAATCAACGCCACCGCGATTGCCACACCGGCCAAAGATTTAGCCACTTCGGATCGAGCGCTGGCATAAGCCCCCGCTATACCGGAAATCACCGCCACCATTAAATCTAATAAGTTGGGATTCAAGCGCGCTGCAATTTCTGGTGTGACCGTACTTAAAGGCATTAACCACGCATAAATTGTGCCCACCAATAAGGCCACCGAGGTCCCCCAAAATAAAGTTTTTAGCGCCGTTTGCATTAAGTTTAATTCATAACGCACTACACCCATAGACAAAGAAATAATCGGCGCCATTAAGGGCGCGAGAATCATCGCACCGATAATCACCGGGCCAGAACTCATAAATAACCCCGTCGCACCTAGCAACGTACTTAACACCATTAATACGATAAAGCTTTCACTAAACAAAGCGCCGGTGCGCAAAGTAACAAATAAGTCTTTAAAATCCTCATCACTCGCGCGAGGAAAAAACGGCACCGGCTTAGTCAATAACGCGCTGGTTAAATCGCCTTGCGGTAAAGCTTTGATACGAACCTTATCCTTTTGTGTTTTGAGATCTTCATCCTCAACCTCTGTTACCTCAATGTTCCCCATGCCTCGACCTAAGTGAAAACATACGGCTTTAGGGTAAATGATTAAATCTAACTGACTCGCCTGATAAGAATAACCATCAATCCGATATTCAAATTCGCGTCCGCTCGAAGTCACGGTTAATTTACTGGTTTGAATCACCCCGACAATGCGTGACAAATCATCCATCGAAAAGCGGCGAACAAAGAAAACCACAAACATAAAATACAAATAGTTAATCAGGCTTTTAGGGGCTAATACAAACGCATTTAACTTACCGTCTTGGCTAGATAAGTTTTCGTTCACATGGTTAGCGCCTTGGCTGCGACTGTTATGCTCCAACACCAAAATACCGGTAGCGGCGGTTTGAATGTGTTGATCTTTAGCAGTAGTCAAACTGTAACTATCAAAATGAATTTGGTGCAGATTGCGCCAAAAGGCTTTGACCTTGTCCCACATGGTGGCTTCAACCGCGTTGTTTAAACCAAATACATCACCAGCGGTCACATGTTGAAAAACCGGTTCTTCATTACAAATCAATACATCGACCAATTGGCGACGATTAAAGTCCATCGCATCTTCAAGCGCTTGGCTTAAATCCTTGCTGATACCCATGCTTTTCATCGCGGCTGGGCAATGCTCGTTCGGCAGAATCGCTACACTAGGTGGTTGATCGAACAATTTAGCTCTGTTCAGCCAGTCTTTTAATTCGGCATCCGTCAGATAACTTAAAAACAAGCTATCCCCTGCTTCCACGATCTCTGCGTTAGGCTCCACAATATTGAGCGTAATGTCGACACGCTCACTTAATAGCGCTTTTATTTCATCGATGCGTTCCGATGTCGACAACTCACCCAGCAAAAGATTGATCGTTTGATACACCTCAAACCCCTCACACATTATTTGTATTAATAGTTAAAAAACTCTAATACAAATTCTAAACCACAACCAACACACTATGCGGTTTTTACTGAGCTTTATTTCAAGCTCTGTACTCACTTTTATACTCACATAAAGTAGCAACAACCAGATAGGTTAAGGAAAATAAAAAGACGTAAAATAGGCTAAAAGCCGGTAAAGACCGGAATTAGAAATAAAAAAACCCGAACATTGTCGGGTTTTATGAAGAATTTGGCGGAGAGCGGGGGATTCGAACCAAAAGCTAAAAACCTTGTTTTTAATACATTTTATTATCAATAACAGCCACTCATTACCACTTTATTACCACTTTTGTAGCGACAGACTCAGGCTAAACAGGTGAAACCTCACGCCTTCTAGTGGCTAACCAACGAGCAACCTCATGCTTAAACCAAGCGGACTGCCGTTGCGTGGTTTTGAGTGGTGGTGGAAACTCTCCGGTCTTTATCATTCTGTATATGACTGGCTTGGAGATTTTTACAAAGTCACACACCTCTTGAACGCTCATAATGGGGCTTTGATTGTGTTTGAGCACAAGCTCTAAAATACGCTCTGCTGGAATCGAATCTAAACCTGCGTCTTCATCTATGAACTCTACCATTTTTTTCTCCTTTGTTTGATACCTTTCGATACTAAATAGTGTGTCTCAGAGAAAAAAATGAACTTGGCGATGATTTTTTTTTGGGTAAGCGGATTAAATGGTTGATCTTACCTTTGCATGAGAGTGAGACAGACCGGCATCTCATCGGATTATCTGGTTGATGCTTCACCTACTGCTGGTGCATGTTTCCTTCGCTAATTCCAGCAAGAACCCCACACGCCT
>NZ_DATCSL010000067.1:0-6180 GCF_036568485.1 Thiomicrospira sp. | reverse complement strand
ACATCACGGCAAAAGTGCGAGATGTCAATTTTGATCAAACCTTTAGTCGCAAGCCCATTCGATTTAACCTGCAGGCATTACCAACAACACAAAAAACAGCTTTGGTTTTGGACGGTTATAGCTCGACGCTAGAGACCGATTCAGTGCTAACAAGTGTTCGGGCTGATTGGTCGGATTATCAAGTTAATCAATGGTGGATGGCAAAAACCGATGTACTGCCCGTTCAATTGGCAAAGGCGAAGGCGAACCTAAAAGGCCAGCTGGCTTTAACTGGGTTGAGTCAGTTGGATGCCAACTTAAATATCCACTACCAAGATGCGTTATTTGATTTATCCCAAACTAATTCTGATCAAGTCACGCGTTATTTAGCCCCCGCTTTCGCCGATATTGATCAGTTTAAAGTCGATGCGAGCTTAAACGGACGTATTATGTCACCCAAAATAGAGGCCAGTTCCGACTTAGACAATCAATTGTCAGCGGCGTTTAAACAGGTCTTTCAACAAGAGGTCGAGGCATTTAAGCAGCAATTGAAAACCCAGTTACAAGTTAGATTGGAAGAGCTTAAACAGCCAATTGAAGCCGAATTGCGTCGCTTGAATATTGATGAGTCGGCGTTAGACGATCAAGAAAAGGCCTTGCAAGTTGTTCAGAATGAAGCTCAAAACCGTTTAAACCAGGCGGAGTCCGAATTACAAGCACGCTTAGATGCTGAAAAGAAACGCCTGGAAAACGAAGCCAAGCAAAAAATCGAAGATGAACTGCGTAAACGCATTAAATTACCTTTTTAATCCGCAGTAGCTAGACACAAATAATAAAAAAAGAATAAAAATTTTGAGGATATATGAAACAAAACCTGCCTGTAACACAACATGAATATCAAATCGCCGAAGGCGTTTCGCTGGTTTCAGAAACCGATTTGTATGGCAACATCACCTATGCAAACCAAGCTTTTGTTGAAGTAAGTGGCTATAGTTGGGAAGAATTGAAAGGCCAACCGCATAACCTTATTCGCCACCCTGATGTACCTGAAGCCGTATTTGCCGATTTATGGAAAACCGTTAAAGCGGGTGAACCTTGGCACCAATATGTAAAAAATCGCCGCAAAAACGGCGATCATTATTGGGTGGAAGCGAACATTGCTCCGGTTGAACAGAACGGTGAAGTGGTGGGTTATAAATCCGTTAGAAGCACGATGTCGCGTGAGTTAATTGAACCGGTTGAAGCCGCCTATCGATCAATTCGACAGAGTAAACAATTAATCCATGGTGGTGTTTTAGTCAAACCTTGGCAAGCAAAACTGGCTAAGTGGAGCCCTTTGCCTAAGCGGAGTATATTAGCGAAAATGATGATTCCGTTGGTTGCGATGGCGATTTTATGGAGCGTTGTTTTGCAAATTTATTTGCAGAATGTGGCCGACGATTTGTATCAAAGCGCCGTGGCGGAACGTCATCAGACCCTCCAACATAACTTGGAATCTGAAATAAAAGGAGTTGAGACCATTGCGCTCACCAATACCGTGGGGATTGCGAGTAATTCGGCCGTGATTTATGGGCTCTACGACAAGCAAGATACGGTGCTATGGCAAATCGTTCAGGTTAACTACAAGCATTACGTTGAGTCTGCTGGACTTGAAGGGATTGGTTTGGCCATTTATAACCAAGATCTTAAACAAGTGACACATCAAGGTGCGCCGATTAGTCTGCAAAACTTACCTAAAAGCCCACAAACCGAAATCAGTTTTGAAGAGAACGCTGGTTATGTGCGTGCGGTCGTACCTGTGCCTTATGGCGATCGCGTGTTGGGTGCGGTAGTCATGTCTATCCCTCTAAGCCATGTAGCGCGTCAAGAATCTGCCGGAGATCGTTTATATGCGACTTTATTTGGTTCGCAGCAACAGGTTAATTTATTACAGTCAGGCGAACAGACCGTAGACAATCGTGCAATGCAAGTATTAAACGGCTTAAATTTAGCTGAACTAGCAAGCCAAGACTTGCATGTACAGGGTGAATACCTATTAATGATCGAAAAAATTAGCGTGGCTGACGGCCAGCTTGCCGCTCATATCGTGGCCGAGCCTATGACGATTTTAAATCGAGTATTAAGCGAAACCTATTTTATGATTTATGTGGCACAGGGGGCGATGTCAGGCGGTTTTATTTTACTTTTATTCCAAGTCTTTACGCGGATGCGTGTATCTGTGCTTAAGCCTTTGAAGCAAATGACAGAAAAGATGAACCAAGCAGCCGACAAGGGGAGTTTATCGGTTCGAACTGAATCCCTAAGTGAGGATGAGTTAGGCCGAGTGGGACGGAGCTTTAACCACTATATAACAGGTGTGCAACATCTGATGGTATCGGTGTCCGATATGATTAACGCTTTGGCTCAAGGTAAATTAGAGTATCGAATCCAAGCGGACTCCAAAGGTGATTTAGATAATTTAAAAAATGAAGTGAATTTATCAGCGGATGAAATTCAACGCGTGCTTAATGAGATTCAGCGCGCCATTCATTCGCTTAAATTAAGCGACTATAGCTATCAAGTGAGCGGTGAATATTCGGGAGAATATGCTCGTATGGTTAGTGATCTCCAAGCCGCTATGCTAGAAACCCAGCAAGCGATTGGCGCGATTAATCAAACAATGCAAGCGATTGCAGAAGGTGAGTTTTCAAAACGCTTGAACCTCGAATTGCAAGGTGATCTTGGAGAATTAAAACGCCATGTTAATGCCTCCTTAGACCAGCTTGAAAAAGGCATAAGTGAAACTGTCGAAGTCTTAGTGGCCCAAAGTGAAGGTGACTTAACTAAGCGCATTTCGGGGGATTACTCTGGCAAATTGGCCATGATGAAAGAGTCGGTCAACAGTTCAATGATGAAAATGTCAGATGCGCTAGGCGAAATGCGCGTGGCGTCGGTTACGGTTGCTGAAGCGTCGCGCCAGATTGCGAGTGGCAGTTCGGATTTGTCTGATCGAATTCAAGACCAGGCTAGCTCTTTGCAAGAAACGGTTAGTAATATGGATATGATTACACAGGCCGTGAGAAGTAACGCTCAGAATGCTCAACAAGCTAATGAACTTGCAAACAGCGCAAAAATACAAGCCCAAAATAGCAATGAGGTCATGAAACAGGCGCAAGATGCCATGACCGAACTGGCGAAATCGAGCCATAAAATTGCCGATATTATTGGCTTGATTGATAGCATTGCGTTTCAAACTAATCTGTTAGCTTTAAATGCGGCCGTTGAAGCGGCGAGAGCCGGTGAGCAAGGTCGGGGGTTTGCGGTAGTGGCCGGCGAAGTTCGTACTTTAGCGCAAAAGTCGGCCGAAGCGGCATCCGATATTCGTGCATTAATTGAGGTTAGTGTAAAACAAGTCGATCAAAGTCAATCGTTGGTGACTAAAACAGGGGAAGAGTTCGCAAGCATCGTGGATGCGATTTTAAAAATGCATAACTTCATAGGTGAAATTTCGCAGGCTAACCAGGAGCAAACACATAGTATTGAACATATTAATCAGGCGATGGATGGTATGGATTCGGCTACCCAGCAGAATGCGGCATTAGTCGAAGAAACCGCCGCCGCCGCCGATACTTTGCGTCAAGAGGCAGATGAAATGCAGTCTCAGGTTAACTTTTTCAGGATTGAGTCTAAGCATCAAGCATCCTTAGCTTCAGCACCTTCAAATCAGTTAAGAAATAATAAGAAACTGAGTGATGAAGGTTAATGTTGGATTAAGGTTTATTTCAAACTAATAAAAAAGGTCGCTAGATGCGACCTTTTTTATTAATGCCGTTTTTAAGTTTATCGTTTAGATTTCAAGGTAATCCAAAATACCTTCAGCCGCTTCGCGTGCTTCGGCGATGGCATGCACCACCAAACTCGAACCGCGAACCATATCACCACCGGCAAAAATCTTAGGGTTAGTGGTTTGGAACGGATATAAACTGTCTTTTGAAGCCACGACTCCCTGCCAGTTGTTGGTTTCGATATTAAAATCTTTAAACCAAGCTGGTGGATTTGGTTGGAAGCCGAATGCAACAATCACCGCATCACAAGGAATTACCTTTTCGGAACCTGGTACCGTTTCGGCACGACGACGACCGTTTTCGTCTGGCTCACCCATCCGAGTTTCGATCACTTTAATGCCTTCAACTTTATCTGAACCCATGATCTCCACTGGGGCTAGATTAAACTTAAACTGCACGCCTTCTTCTTTGGCGTTTTTAACTTCTGCACGGGAGCCGGGCATGTTAGCTTCGTCGCGACGATAAACACAGTAAACATCGCTTGCGCCTTGGCGAATAGAAGTACGAGTACAGTCCATGGTCGTGTCACCACCACCTAAAACTACAACACGTTGTCCTTTCATACTTACAAAAGGTTCAGGTGTTTGTTCGTAACCTAATTCATGTTTAACATTACCGACCAGGAAATCCAACGCTTTGTAAACGCCAGGCAAATCTTCACCAGGGAAGCCGCCGGTCATAGGTTTGTAGGTCCCCATGCCAAGGAATACGGCGTCATAGTCGTTAACTAAATCTGCAAATTGAATGTCTTTACCAATTTCAACATTCAAACGGAACTTAATCCCCATTTTTTCAAACACTTCACGGCGGTGTTTGATGAGGTCTTTATCCAATTTGAATTGAGGAATACCAAAGGTTAATAAACCACCAATTTCAGGTTGTTTATCAAACACAACCGGTTGTACGCCATTGCGGATTAAAATATCCGCTGCCGCTAAACCAGCTGGGCCTGCGCCAACTATAGCGACTTTTTTATCTGTTTTAACAACCTGTGACATATCAGGTGTCCAGCCAGTAGCAATGGCCGTGTCTGTGATAAATTTTTCAACCGCTCCAATCGTGACTGCGCCAAAGTTGGTATCGTTAAGAGTACAGGCTTCTTCACAAAGACGATCTTGTGGGCAGATGCGACCACACATTTCGGGTAATGAATTGGTTTTGTGTGACAACTCCACCGCTTCCATAACATTGCCTTCGGCAATTAATTTAAGCCAATTAGGGATGTAGTTGTGGACTGGGCATGCCCATTCGCAATAAGGGTTACCACAGTGTAAACAGCGGTCAGCTTGAGCCATCGCTTGGCTAGCATCAAACCCACTGTAAATTTCAGTGAAATTGGTTTTGCGCTCAGCCGCATCTAACTTAGAAGGCAGCTGGCGGTCTAGTTCTAAAAATTGTCTTACATTTGGCATTCGATTAGTTCCTTATAAGCCTGGCATAAAAGCCAGGTCAACGCATTATCAGCTTAAGCGGCTTCTGTTCCGAATAGACGGAACAAGGTATCAATGTCAATTGCTAAAGATTTGACAAGCCAGAAGTGCCCTACATAATGACTAAAGTTGTTTAGAACTTCCTGTCCCCAAGGGCTATGCGTTTTTTCGACATATTCTTTAATCAGTGTTTTTAAATACACACGATATTCTTCGGTACTTTCAGTATCAATACGAATCGCTTCGACCATTTCGGTGTTCAGGCGATCCGGTAGGGTTCGATCTTCATCGAGTACAAATGCCATGCCCCCCGACATACCCGCACCAAAGTTAACCCCTACGCCACCTAAGCTCACAACTGTACCACCAGTCATATATTCACAACCATGGTCGCCTAAGCCTTCAACCACGGCTACGGCTCCGGAGTTACGAACCGCAAAACGCTCGCCAGCGGTACCATGAGCAAATAATTTACCCCCAGTTGCACCATATAAGCAGGTGTTACCAACAATTGGTGTGTTCTTAGGGTCAAACACGTAACCAGTTGGTGGACAAACGACAATCTCGCCACCCGCCATACCTTTGCCGACATAATCGTTAGCATCGCCTTCAAGGTGTAGATTTAGACCATCGACGTTAAACACACCAAAAGACTGACCGGCGATACCCGTTAGTTTTAAGGTGATAGGAGACGATTTCATACCATCGTTACCATAACGTTGTGCAATTTCACCCGCTAGGCGTGCGCCAATTGAACGGCCTGTATTAACCAATTTAAAGTTGAAGATGCCACCAGACTTAGCTTCGATAGCCGGTAAAACTTCTTTAACCATGTGTTCGGCAATTTCACCACGATCCCATGGGTTGTTACGTTCAACCTGCACCGTTTGAGGTTTATCAGCTGGTACACCACCATCGGTAATGATGGATGACAAATCTAAGTTACG
>NZ_DATCSL010000066.1:0-6326 GCF_036568485.1 Thiomicrospira sp. | reverse complement strand
TCAGTGACAAGCGCGACCGCTTCTTGTTTAAATTCTTTGGTGTAAGTTTTATAAACTCGCTTCTGACTCATAACCACTCCTAGATTCGACAACATCTATTGTCTCTCATTGAAGTGTCCGTTTCTATTAGACCAGTTCATTGATTTCATATTAAGTTTCTCAAGTCCAACTGTTTTATGTTTTGATTGGCGCATTCATAAAGTTTTTTTGTCTAGCTATACCGTTACTTATTTTTTGATTTTTGCTGTTTTTGCTTATGTTTTATTGGTCTTGTTGTCAGCTGTTGTCAAATATGGTCTTTTTTCGCGTTTAGCTATGGAGTGTTACAGGGACTCCTCAGGAGCTTGCGAACCTGCCCAACGCTTCGCTTTTGGGCTAGGTTCTCAGCAAGCAAAGCGCAGAAGCCATAACACTAAATGCAAACGCGCCTTTAAAGCCCTGCTAAGCCCTGAATACAGCATGCTACGACCCGCCCCATTGCTAACAGGGCGAACAAATGACAATCGCGCCTTTTATGCAACGCAACGGTTTGTTAACAGTATGCTTTGAACTTCCCAAGGCTTCGCCGCTTCGCGGCTTATGCGCTTTGCGCAACAAGCACTATTCAATACCTTCATTGCTTTCAATAGATTTCTGTAAGCTGCTTAAACAAATTTCCGCATCAATTTGATTTCTTTTTTCTAGTACAAGGTCTGCAAGTTCTGGCTCACCAGTATTTAGTAATAACTCATTAATGATCCCTAATTTCATTTTTTTAATTTTCAATAATTTAATATCCATTGTGGTTCCTTTGTCTTTTGACCATAGAATTCAACTAAAGTTGTTTAATAAACTAAAGTTGAATTCTAACAACTTTAGTTTTAATAAGCAAAAGTTTTTGCAATTAACAACAGAAGTTGAAAGAATAGCGAGATAACGTAAGGATAAAAAATGAAGAGTTTCAGAGAAAAAGTAAAAGAGTTTTGTCTCAAAAATGAAATACCAAACAAAGAATTGGCAAGTTGTGCAGGGATAAGCCAGCAAGCAATATCTAAGTTTTTCTTGGGTGGTGATATAAAGAGTTCAGTAATAGAGGCTTGGGCTAAGAAGTGGCCTAGTATGGTATGCTACGCACTCAATTTAGAGTGCGAAGAAAAATTAAATTACGATCAAGATCGTAAGGTATTTTGCTCTGAAAATTTAGAGATTATTGCAAGGCTTGAAAAGCTTGAGAGACGTGTTTACGAGTCAGAAGAAAGTCAGAAAAGGTTTGTGGATAGTGTCAGTTAAGGTTACTTTTGACTATAACAAGCCTTTAAAAATGACGATTTGTGACAACTGAGTACAATCTGATAGGGTTTGTAATCAGTAGGTTGGGAGTTCGAGTCTCTCTGTCGGCACCATTCATTTATCTTTTCTTGCTTTTCATCATAAAAAAACATTTAAAAATACCTCAATTTATTATTCAAGTTTTACTGGTTTTATTCGGGCTGGTATAATGCTCCAACTAATTATTACTTGGAAGACGTAATGGAACAACAATCGAGTTTTACTAAAGAAGAAATTTTAGCCTGTGGTCGTGGAGAACTTTTCGGCCCTGGTAACGCGCAGTTACCGAAACCCCCTATGTTGATGTTTGATCGCATTACACATATATCAGAAGAAGGCGGTACCTTTGGTAAAGGACAAATTCGCGCAGAACTCGATGTAAATCCAGATTTATGGTTCTTTGAGTGTCATTTCAATGAAGATCCCGTTATGCCAGGTTGTCTCGGTTTGGATGCTATGTGGCAGTTAATCGGTTTCTATTTAGGTTGGACTGGCGGCCCTGGTCGTGGACGAGCTTTGGGATCTGGCGAAGTTAAGTTTTATGGTCAAGTTTTACCAACCGCCAAAAAAGTCGAATATGTTATTAACATGAAACGAGTTATTAAGCGCAAGCTTTATATGGGCATTGGTGATGCACACTTATTTGTTGACGGTCGTGAAATTTACAGCGCCAGTGACCTCAAAGTCGGATTATTCACTAACACGGATGCGTTTTAATTATGAGACGAGTAGTCATAACAGGTTTAGGCATTGTTTCGAGTATTGGTAATAACAAACAAGAAGTAATGCAATCTTTACGAGCAGGCAAGTCAGGAATTGTTAGCGCGCCTGAATACACAGAGAATGGCTTACGTTCTCAGGTACATGGTGCAGTTAAAAACTTGGATTTTGAAGCCTTGATTCCTCGTAAGCAATTACGTTTCATGGGTGATGCCGCAGCCTATAGTTACATCGCTATGGAACAGGCGATTGCCGATTCAGGTTTAGCTCCTGAGATGATCTCTAACGAGCGTACTGGCATTATCGCAGGCTCAGGTGGTGGTTCGAACTCAAACTCGACCCAAGCTGTAGAAATTGCGCGTGAAAAAGGTGTTAAACGTGTTGGGCCTTATATGGTTACGCGTACCATGGGTAGTACTGTTTCAGCTTGTTTGGCAACCCCTTTTCAGATTAAAGGTGTTAACTTTTCGATCAGCTCAGCTTGTTCAACAAGTGCGCACTGCGTCGGTACAGCGGTAGAGCAAATCCAACTAGGCAAGCAAGATGTTGTATTTGCTGGTGGTGGTGAAGAGTTGCATTGGACCATGTCTGTATTGTTTGATGCCATGGGTGCGTTGTCTACTAAATTTAATGATACGCCAGAAAAAGCATCACGTACCTATGATGCAAACCGCGACGGTTTTGTAATTGCTGGCGGTGGTGGCATGGTTGTGATTGAAGAACTTGAACATGCCTTAGCTCGTGGCGCCAAAATTTATGCAGAAATCACCGGTTATGGTGCAAACTCTGATGGCTATGACATGGTTGCACCTTCTGGAGAAGGTGCAGTACGTTGCATGAAACAAGCTCTGAGTACGGTGAAAGGTCCGGTAGATTATATTAATCCGCACGGTACGAGTACCCCAGTAGGTGATACAAAAGAAATGGCGGCGGTACGTGAGGTCTTTGGAGACAATATTCCAAAAATCAGTTCAACCAAAGCCATGTCGGGTCACTCTTTGGGTGCCGCTGGTGTTCATGAGTTAATTTATAGTTTAATCATGATGGAGAATGACTTTATTGCACCATCGATTAACATCGAAACCCTCGACCCTGAGTGCGAAGGCATGCCAATCGTCACCAAAACGATTGAGAATGCAGGCTTAAATCGAATTATGAGTAATAGTTTTGGTTTCGGTGGCACTAATGCATCTTTAGTGGTTGAACGTTATAAAGCGTAAGTTTCACAATTGGTTTTAAATGGATTGTGATGATTAAAAAGCCCACCTAAATGGTGGGCTTTTTTGTGGGTAAGATTTTGGTTTATCTATTTCATCAGCAGAATGGCCACAAGCAAATCTTAGGTGCGATCTGGCAAGATTTAAGTTGATTTTCATAGCGCCAGGCCTGGTTGCGTACTTTTATAGCCACCTCTTTTAACCAAGGCTTCTGATTATAGGTTTTACGAGCAAAGCCTCCATTTCCTTCGTGATAAGCAAGATACAAATTATAAGGGTCGCCTAGTGAAATACCGTTGCGCTTGTTCGATACACTGTTGTACCAACCAATAAAGTCGAGCGCATCGTATTTGTTATTGCGGCGCGCCGAGTAGTTATGGGTGGCTTTTTGATAATCATGCCAAGCAGGATTTTGAGCTTGTGCGAACCCATAAGCACTTGAGCGTCGGGGTAAAGGAATAAAACCTAAAGCATATTCACGCTTAGGTCGGGCATCATGAACAAAGCGTGATTCTTGATAAATAAAAGCCTTAAGGATAGGAACCGACGTTCCCCAGCGTTTCTCAGATTGTTTAGCGGCATAATACCAGTGTCGATCATATTCTATGATGTCACAAATGTTGTCTTGTGCACTTGCAGGTGGTGGCGTATTTGAACAGCCTGATATGGTCACCAATAAAATGCCAGTTAATAGCCAGATACCCTGTTTAGGTAGATGTAGCCTGGTTATAAAATGGTTAAACATGACAACCCTGTATTCTATTGAACATAATTAAAATGGTAAAGGTAAATCACTTGGCCTGAAGGGTCAAGTATTTCAATATCCCAGTGGCCTTGTTGTGCACTAAATAGCGATTGTTTGGCTTGAATTACGGACTGATCTGCAGGCCAGGATTGGCTATGTATTAATTGACGTTGCCATAACCAACGAACCGTTAATGCGATGGATGGGCTTAATTCAGATGTATCGACCCTGAAGATTAACTCACGAACATATTTAGGAAGACGTGCACCCGCTGTAAAGTGTTGTTCGGGATTGTGGCCATTATAGAGTTGAACTTTTAATGAAGGTTCAAGGTTTTCTAGGGTTTGTTTTGGAATAATAGGTCGGGGTTGTTGTGTGACAGACAAGCTCTGGCGCTCTTGATCCGATAACAGACTCAGTGATACGTCATCAGCTGAGTCCCAGTTTGATTGAAATGCTTCTGGTTTCGAAGTGGGTGCATTAAGGTTTTCTGATGGTGTTGTTTTGAGTCCTTCGGTAGGCTCAGAAAGGCTTTGCATAATGAGAAAGGCGCTAATGATCCCCGCAAGCGCGGTCATTAGAATCCAGCTAACACGATGACGAATATATTGCTTTTTAGTGTATTGTCCGCCGGCTTTAATTTCCTGCTGGGCTTCATTCCAGCCTTCTTCATATAAACTGCGCAACTGGGTGTTACCCCGAATTTGGCTCGGGATTTGACTTAAACTACGACCTTTTAGACCAAATCGATAACCGGTTTTATATGCCTGATGTTTGAGTTGAGGTTCTAAGTCGTGTTTTGACATGCAGTGGATTTTTATTAAGACTGGGTTTCAAACAAGGCATCGGTAAACTCATTCGCGTTAAATACCCGCAGGTCATCAATAGCCTCACCAACGCCAATAAAGCGGACAGGAATGCCCAGCTGCTGAGCAAGCGAAAAAACGATACCACCTTTCGCCGTACCATCCAATTTTGAAATCACCAGGCCTGTTAGTCCCATGGCGTCATGAAATTGTTTGGCTTGGTTGAGCGCATTTTGGCCAGTCGTCGCATCGAGCACTAGCATTACTTCATGTGGTGCACTTTGATCGACCTTAGACATGACACGTTTTACTTTTTTAAGCTCTTCCATCAGGTTACTTTGCGTATGTAAACGTCCGGCCGTATCCGCGATAAGAACGTCTATTTTTCGGGCTTGCGCCGATTGAATCGCATCAAAAATAACTGCCGCAGAGTCAGAGCCTGTACCTTGAGCGATCACGGGAACCTGGTTACGTTCGCCCCAAGTTTGTAACTGTTCAACGGCCGCCGCACGAAAGGTATCGCCCGCGGCTAGCATGACCGATTTACCTTCTTGCTGGAATTTTTTCGCCAGTTTACCGATCGTGGTGGTTTTGCCGACACCATTCACGCCGACCATTAAAATTACAAACGGCTTATCCGACTTAGCCAGACTTAAAGGCTGGCTGACGGGTTCCAGCATGGAACGTAATTGAATTTTCAATGAATCAATTAACGCCTGAGGATCTTTAAGCTCTTTACGTGATACTTGTTGGGTTAGGTTTTGAATGATTTGGTCGGTGGCATCCATGCCAACATCGGCGGTCAGCAGTAGCATTTCGAGCTCGTCCAACAAATCCTGATCAATTTCTTTTTTGCCAAGTACCAAGTCGGCTAAACCATCATTAAGCACCTTGCGAGTTTTGCTTAGCTGGGTTTTTAAGCGTGCAAAGACACCAGGCCTGGTCGTTATTTCTGGTGCATGGTCTGAGTGAGTTTCAACCGAAGTATCAACGGTTTGTTCGAGTTGACTCTCGTCATTTTGAGTTGATTCCTGACCTTTTTTGCGTAAAAAGCTAAACATAAATTCCTCATGAGCTTATGATGGAACCCGCGCGGGGTATCACTTGTAAAATTGCAATCCAACCATTATAAATGAAAAACGCGAAAAACCTAATTCACACAGCCAAGGACACAGGGAGTGGGGAGATGAAATCCAAATTAATGCGATCGCTGAATCCAATAATAATCGGCGGATTCGTTTTATTAAGCGGGGCCAGTCTGAACGTGATGGCACAAACGGAATTGTTTGAAACCACACTCGAAAATGGCTTGCGAGTGGTGGTGAAGCAAGACACGCGCGCACCTATCGTGGTGCATCAGCTTTGGTATAAAGTCGGCGCCAATTATGAGCCCAATGGTATAACCGGTGTATCGCATATGTTAGAACATATGATGTTTAAAGGTACAGACTCTGTTGAGCCAGGTCAGTTTTCTAAACGAGTTTCACAAATGGGTGGGCGCGAAAACGCATTTACCTCGGCCAACTATAC
>NZ_DATCSL010000065.1:0-9931 GCF_036568485.1 Thiomicrospira sp. | reverse complement strand
TGTGCTAATAGATAATAACGCCGCAACGATAACTAAATGACGATTTTTCATGGTGTTTCTCCTAGTGATGAAATTAAATGGGATTATTTCCCATTTGTTGAAACTATAAATGTGAAATTTTCCCATGTCAATATTTTTTGTTATCATAGTCACATATTTTTTTACGGGAAAGCTCAGTGATCCATTCAGATTCATCAACCTTAGTTAAGATGGTGGCGTTATTATTACGCCCAATTATTAGGATGTTATTACGTCATGGCGTGACCTATCCGGTGTTTATGGAGTTGGTGAAAACAAGTTATGTTCAAGTCGCCGAGCAAATGCCTGCGGGTGCAAAACCCGTCACGGATAGTCGGATCAGTGTGCAAACCGGTTTAAACCGCAAAGAAGTCAAACGCCTAAGAGGTTTAAAACCCGAAGATGGCTTATCGACCAAGTTTCAACAGGCCGGTCTGGGCGCACAACTGGTTTCGACCTGGTTGAGTCAGCCGGACGGGCTAGACGAAAATGCGCAGCCACGGCCTTTGGCTCGACTGGAAGCCGATGATCAAGAAAAATCATTTGAAAGCCTGGTTCGTTCGATCACCAAAGATGTGCATCCGCGCTCAATCTTAGATGACTGGTTGGTGCGTGGCTTTGCGTATCTTGACCAACAAGACCGAGTTCACCTCAATCAAACGGCCTATGTGCCAACGCAAGACCAAAATGAACAACTGTTTTTTGCGCAAAAAAACTTAACTGCGCATTTAAATGCGGTGGCGCATAACTTAGAAGCCGATCCGGTCATGTTTGAACGCTCGGTTTATTACAACAAACTATCGCGTGAGTCGATTGAAAGCTTAAATGACTGGAGCCAACAGGCGTCTATGAAGTTGCTCACCGAGTTTAACCTTAAAGCCCAAGCCTTAGCCAAAACCGATCGCTCGTCAGATGAACTTTATACCGCGCATTTGGGTGTGTATTTATATCGGTCGGACATAGATGACCTTGTGCCACCTAAGGAGGGTCAGTCGTGAGCAATTTGCTAAAACGCCTAGGTTTTGTCAGCTTTTTGCTGGTTTTATTACTCAACACCTCCTGCCAAACCCACCCCAACGCAATCGCCAGCTTGACCGTGCCCAGCGCATCGGACGAAAACGATTCAGGCTTTGGTGGAACAGGTTTAATTAACGATAGTGGCTTTGGCGGCACAGGTGTCATAGGCGTGGTTACCGGCTTTGGAAGCATTTGGGTGAATGGCGTACACATTAAATTAGATCAGCAAACCCAAGTCCAAAGTCAGGCGGAAGCGTTTGATTTAAACCAGCTCGAAATTGGTCACCAAGTCAGCGTTAAAATAAGAGAAAACGCCAGCTTTGCCGAGCGTGTCGAGGTATTTTGGCCGATTCAAGGGCCAATTAGCCATGTTGATAAAGATAATCAGACCATCCAAGTGCTGGGTCAAACCATACAGCTTGATCAACACACGCAAGGTTTAGAGCAACTTAAGGTTGGCGAATTTGTGCGAATCAACAGCTTTGGCGGTTCGAACCACCAGGCCTGGTATGCGACACGTATTGAATCACAACCAGGTCAACAGGCTTATGTGGAGGCGACTTTAAGCCAAACGCCAGACCAAAGCTGGACAGTGGCCGGCACAAAACTGAAAACAACTCAGCTACCCCAAGACCCGCAGCAAGGACAGCTAGTGCGTTTACAGTTTAAAACCGAAAACAAGGTTCCGCGTTTAACAAGTGTTGAGCCGGTTATGCGAACGCAAAGGCTCGAATCACAACGCCTATTAATTCAAGGCCAAGCTCAACGTGTTGGCGATAATTGGTGGTTGGAAGGGGTTAAGGTTGAAGGGTTGCAACAGACTTCGCCCGCCGGATTACAGTTGTTTGAACTGCAGCAAGATCAGCAGGGTTGGCAGATTCTAAATCGGATAGAAATGCGCTCATGGCTGAAAGATTGGCCACAAACCATGCGGCAGTCAATAAAGCCGAATCAAGGCTTGCGTATAAATGAATTGTTTAAAACACGTCAACTAAATCATAGCGCGCCTAGAGGAATGAAGCCCATGCGTGATGTCAGGCCAGGACGCCCACCCGCGCCAACATCTCCAAGGCATTAATCTGAATCAGTAAACAACCAGGCCTGGTTGTCTAGCATATTGAAGGTTTATTTTGTGGGATGTTCGTAGTGAATATAGGTTTGTAGCACACCGTAAGCCATGGTGCCTAAGAGTAAGCCGGCAAAGGTGAAGATTGCGCCGATTTTGCCTTCGGCCATCATGGCTGGAATCGTACCTGGGCAAGCGGCGGTCATGCCCCAGCCGATGCCGAACAACATCGCGCCCAAAATCAAACCTTGCTGATAGGGTTTTTTCACAAAATCAACCTGCTCACCAGTGGCGACGGAATGGACTTGAAATTTTTTGAGCAAGAAAACACCAATCATCGCGACGACGACGGCGGTTACGATGACTTCCATTAATTGAAAATCAATAAACAAGAACATTTTGGCGTGATAATCATAGGTGGTGGCGCCAGCTCGGCTCATTAGGAAACCAAACATGCCGCCCATAATGAGAGAAAATAGATTCACTTTGTTCAGAATTTTCATCGTCACAACCCAAATAATAAATGCGTGGTAATTAAGGCGCTGCCAAAAAACACAACCCCAGCCAATAGACTGGGGGGGTTAAGCATCGCGCCACCGACTAACGCATGGCCTGTGGTACATGCCCCTGCGAGTCGAGCGCCGAAGCCGAGTAACATGCCGCCAAACACGAGCCAAATGGCTTTGGCGGAATAGGTTTGAGGCAAAATCGTATCATACATGCCCATATCAAAACTAAAGTGCCAAGTATCGACTGAGGTTAAGGCTGAAATAAGGCCGCCAATTGGAATACCAATTAAAAACCAAAGTTTTGAGTTGTTGAGGTTGCTGTATTCGCCCATGCGAAAGAATTTGATTTTGCGACACACCAGCCCGCAGAGATTGCCATAGCCGGTTGAACAACCCGCTGGTTTGCCTAGTAACCAGAAGTGGCTGATAACGAAAAGACCGATTGCGATACCAGCAATCCAGCCAGCCCAAACTGATATTTCCATTTTATAGACCCTATAAGAAACTTTTATAGATATTTTGCCTGAAGCATAAGTAGCTTCAAGCTTGGGTTTTTTTATAGGGTATAAATAAACTTTATTAAGTACCAGGCCTGGTGCTTAAAAATATCGTTAGCCACTAATGAGTAGGTATTTATAGCGCTTTAAATTCAGCGGGTTATCCCTATAATGCGCAACACCGATAAGGCAATCAGATATGGTTAAAACGCAACCCCGTATTTATCAATTGGCTACGGGGTTTATGCGATAAATCAGCGGCATAAATCGAATAAAGATTATCACTGTCACTTCACAACTAACGCTATATGAAACGCAAAAAGTAGAGAAACCTGCTTTTTTGAGCGTGATTTATCTACCGGTGTTTACCCAATAAGGCTGAGATGTTTAACCAAAACCGATTCATGCAACTAAAACAGACCTTCAAGTTATTAGGTGGGGTAGACGTTTATCGTCAACTGGCCCGCAGGGGACTGAATATTTATCGAACCTTAGTTCGTCAAGGTGGTTTGAAGCTCAAGATCATCGCTGGGATGGTCCTAGTGGTTTTTGTGGCGGTGGGTTTGTTAAGCCACTTTTTGACCGGACTGCTTGAGCGTTCCTTAACCGATAAAGCCTACGAAGTTGGCCAAATGGCGGTTGCCAGAATTGCCGACGCTTCTTTTAACGCGATTGTTGAGCGCACCTACGCCAATCGCGTCAACCTAGTAGAGATGCTCAAAGAAACCAAAGAAGCCCAAATGGAGGGGTTTTTGGACATCTCTATTTACGTGTATGAACCTAAAGAAGATCAGCCCAGATTTAATTATTTCGCCGGATTCATGGAGCAACGCGAGGCATTACAAGATGACCATTTGGTCAGTCAAATTTTAGCCAGTCAAGATCGCCAAGTTCTACGTGACACGGTCGCTTATAACCAGAATGGTCAAGCTGCGCAGGCGATCCGTTTTGTAAGGCCGGTGGTGTTTAATGTGGGCGAGCAAAAACATATCGTCGGTGCGGTGGTTTTGCATTATGACCAGCAAGCCATTTTAGGCCCGGTTCGTCACGCCGCTCAAATTTCCAGCTTGATCACCATGGGTATTCTGGCGTTATCCATTGTGCTGGCTTGGTGGTTCTCATTACGTTTAACCCGCCCTATTTTAAGTGTTTCGCAAGCGGCGAAACAGGTTGCAGAAGGGGATTTGAATACCAAACTCGACATCAGCACCAACGATGAAATCGAAGACTTGTCTGATGAATTTAACAAAATGGTGAAAGGCTTAAGAGAACATCAACGCATGAGTAAATTTGTATCCGGTTCGGCGATGAGCCAAATTCAGGACGATTCGGCTCAGGTAACATTGGGTGGGCGTTATCGAACCCAAACCTTATTGTTTAGTGATATTCGAGGCTTTACTGCGTTAAGTGAGCATCGTGCACCGCAAGAAGTGGTCGCGATCATCAATCATTATTTAGACCTGCAGACCCGTATTATTCGTCAACATGGCGGGGATATCGATAAGTTTGTCGGTGATGAAATCATGGCGACCTTCGAAGGTGAAGATGATTTAAAGCGCGCGCTTGAAGCCGGCGTCGCAGTTCAACAAGCCATTGCGCAGGAAAACAAACTGCGCGCCAAGGCTCAGCAGGTGACAGTGAATGTCGGTATCGGCCTGAATCGGGGTGAAGTGATTGTGGGCAATATGGGATCGCACGACCGCATGGACTTTACTAGCATCGGTGCGGCCGTTAATTTAGCCGCCAGATTGTGTGCGGAAGCCGCGCCGGGCGAAGTGTTAATTCAACAATCCTTGTTTAATGAATCAGCCAGTGAGTTAAATGTGGGTTCTGAACGCTCGATTAAGGTTAAGGGGTTCAGCCAGCCATTGATGGTTGTTTCGGTTCAAAAGGATGGGGCGCATGAATTTTAAGCCGGTGGGTTTGATGCTGGCGGCCAGCCTGCTTTTATCAGCTTGTGCGCCTATGTTTAAGGCGTTAAGCCCTGAACAAAAACTCGATTTTTATGAACGTGTGATTGAAGAAGCTCAAGATCACCGTGACAGAGCGCTATTTTTCGAACAGAAAGGTTTTCTAGCAAAAGCGCAGGAAGAATATGAAAAAGGCCTGTTTTTTGGAGACATCTCCGGGATAGATCCAGCGCAAGTAGAAAACTTGAAAAATCGCATTGAAGCGGAACGTCAGGTCGCTTATAAACATGCGCAACAGGCTTTGAAGCAAGAGAATTCTCAAACAGCATTGATCGCATTTAACCAAGTGTTAAAGCTAGATCCTCACTATGAAGATGCACAGCAACAATATGATCTATTGTTAAAAGACCCGAAAAATGGCGCGCTTCTTACAGAAAAAAAAGCGCAGCTAAACCAGTTTTTAAGCCAAAAAGATCTTTCGAATAAACAGCGTCGCGAGCGTGATCAAACGGTTAAAGAAATTTTAAATCTGCGTCATGATCACCGACAGGCGTTTAATTATTTGCTTCAACAATATGAGCTAGAGCGCCAAGAAAAAAATATCGGAATGGTTCATCTACGCCAAGCCAGAGAGGCATTTGCCCAAAACGATCTTGAAGCGGCTGAGCTAGAATTTAAAAAAGCCCAAACATTCAGTGTGACGCAACAAAAGGCCACGCGCGGTTTGGTGCGATTACAAAAACGCAAAGACGCTATTTATTTAACTGCATTGGCTAAAAACGCGTTAGCGGCGAGTCAAATCGAAAAAGCAGAAGGTTATCTAAAAAGAGCCTTAGCGGCTGAAAGAAACTATTTACCAGCACAAAACCTATTAGCCGATATGCGACAACAACATCAACAAGCGGACGCGCAAGTTAAGTTAACTCAGGGGCGCGAGTTATTAAATGATGGGCATTATGTAAACGCACTGAATCAGGCTGAGGCGGTTTTAAGAGTTGATCCTACACATGCTGGGGCACGCACCCTCAAAGCAGATGTGAATAAGACTATTATCGCCAATAGAGCAAGATTGTTAAAAGAAGGTGAATGGTACTTTGATCAAAACCGTTTCGACGAAGCGCTGGCGCGTTTTGAGACCGTGTTAAGAATTGAACCCGATAACCCGGTTTGTAAAACCTATATGGTGCGAATTAACAAACGCCGTGAAACCCTAGAGATGTTAAGTCGCTAAGGAGTTTGAGTTTGTTTACTTTGCCAAATAGCTGACCACCAGGCCTGGTGGTCAATCATTTTGTTCGATGTGGTTGGCTTAAAAATAGAAATTAGAACTCATACGCATAAAGCGGGACTCGCTTTATAGAAACGCGTTATAAAAAATCCTGTGTCGTCAGAATTTTTCCATATCCAAACGCTAAAGCCGCCATCGCAGTGGCATGAACGTGTTTTGCCGGAACATGTACGCCATTAAATTCTAAATCCATGGTTGCACAGGCATCTTCAATAACGCTCACTTTGTAACCAAAGTCAGAGGCGGCTCGGCTGGTGGCTTCAACACACATATGACTCATGGCTCCAATTACCACTACCTCGGTTACTTCCGCTTTATCCAGTTCGGCTTTGAGTGAGGTTTTGAGAAACGAATTTGGAAAATTCTTTACGATCACAGGTTCATTATTTTCTGGTTTAACGCTGTCATGAATGACGACGCCTGGTGTGTTGGGTTCAAAAAACGGCGCATCGGTTCCATCAAATTCGTGGCGAATATGGATGATAAGTGTTTCGTCATTTCTTGCTTTCGTTAAAATTTTTGCGGCATTTTCTGCGGCTTGCTCAACCTGACTTAAGGGTAGTTTCCCGCCAGAAAAATATTCACATTGAAAATCGACAACTAAGATAGCTTGCTTGCTCATGGTTTTACTCCAGTTATTAAAAGGTGTGCTGTGAAAGCATGGACAAGTTTAATCTCGGGGCGCATAATTTGAAGTGTCGTAAACGACATTAAAAGAGGCGATATCGACATTGAAAAAACAACAGCAGATAGAAATTGGTTTGATTCTTTACCCACAAGTGCAGCAGGCTGCGGTATTGGGTTTAACGGATTTGTTTCACATTGCAAATGACATAGCACAAAAGCAATCGATTACCTTACCCTTGCTAAAAACAACGCACTGGGCGTTGGAGGGTGTAACGAACCAGATTGTTTGTGTCTATGATTCGGATGCCATGCTAAAAGCTAAACCATCCGTTTTAATTGCACCGCCCACGCTCGCTTCGCCGACCGAATTAGAGTCAATTAGCCCATTTAAAGATTTCTTGTTGGCGCATCATAAACAAGGGGTGATTTTGAGTTCGGTGTGCGCAGGCGCATTTGTACTGGCTGAAACAGGTCTGCTTGCTAATCGAACGGTGACCACGCATTGGACATATACTGACTGTCTCAAAACTAGTTTTCCGCATATTAAAACCGATCCTGATCGCCTGATTATAGAAGACGGGGATTTGATAACAGCCGGCGGAATCATGGCTTGGACAGATTTAGGACTGACATTGGTTGAGCGTTTTTTAGGCGCGAGTGTGATGATTAAAACCGCACAAATGCTGTTGATTGATCCACCTGGGCGTGAACAAAGCTATTATCGTGCATTTGTCCCTAATTTTAATCATCAAGATAATGCGATATTAAAGCTACAGCATGCATTACAGGCATCGGCTGAAAAGCATTTTACGCTGGCCGAATTAGCCAGCCTAGCACAGCTTGAACCGCGCACTTTGTTACGCCGTTTTCAAAAAGCCACCGGCATGACAACCACCGAATATATACAGCGGCTCAAGGTCAATAAAGCGCAAGAGCTGCTGCAGTTCAGTCGTTTACCGGTAGAAACAGTGGCATGGGAAGTCGGCTACAGTGACGTAAGCGCGTTTCGAAAAGTATTTTCGCGCCTAGTTGGACTGAACCCAAGCGATTACCGTCAACGTTTTTCATCGAATGAAAAAAATTGATATAAAAGCCGAAAACACGGCTTTTACGTTCCTAGTTTGCAAAATCTTCTGGGTCGTAGCCTAGGTTGGGGGCGAGCCATTTTTCGGCTTCGGCGATAGTCCAGTTTTTGCGTTTGGCGTAATCTTCAGCTTGGTCTCGGCCAATTGAACCGACACCGAAGTATTTACTTTCTGGATGCGCAAAATACCAGCCTGAAACCGCCGCCGTCGGGGTCATCGCATAGCTGGAGGTTAAATCCAAACCGATTTCGCTATCCGGCTTAAGCAACGACCAAAGCGTGCCTTTTTCGGTATGTTCTGGGTTGGCCGGGTAACCAGGTGCCGGACGAATACCGCGATATTTTTCTTTAATCATTTCTTCGTTGGTGAGCTGTTCATCGGCAGCATAACCCCAAAATTCTTTACGCACCTTTTCGTGCATATATTCCGCCAAGGCTTCGGCTAAACGGTCGGCCAAAGCTTTAAGCATAATGGCTTGATAATCATCATGCGCGGCTTCGAAGCGTGCAATGTGTTCGTCGATGCCAATACCGGCGGTGACTGCAAACGCACCAATATAATCTTCAAGCACCAGGCCTGGTTGTTGTTTATTGGCTTTGGGGGCGATGTAATCGCTTAAACACTGGTTGTATTGGCCAGGTTTTTTTTCGGCTTGTTGACGCAAGTTGTGTAAACGCGTTAGCACCTTTTCACGTTGGTCATCTTCGTAAAGCTCAATATCATCAACCACAGAGTTGGCTGGATAAAAGCCAATCACCGCACGTGCGGTTAACCATTTTTCCTTAATAATGGTTTGTAGCATGGTTTTGGCGTCGGCAAACACTTTACGCGCTTCTTCGCCCACCAGCTTGTCGTCTAAAATGCGCGGGTACAAACCGTGCAAATCCCAAGACTGGAAAAACGGCGACCAATCTAATCGATCCAATAAGTCTGTTAACGGAATATCGTCAAACACTTTGGTGCCCAAAAAGCTCGGTTTGGGCGGGGTGTAGTTTGTCCAATCAATCGGAATTGGGTTTTCGCGTGCTTTGTTGAGCGGCGTACGTTTAACTTGCTTAGAACGCGCTTTACGTTCTTCACGTAATTGCGCGTATTCATCACGAATCTTAGCGGCGTACTCGACTTTTAGATCATTCGAGATCAAACTTTGTGCGACACCAACCGCACGCGAGGCATCTTTTACATAGACTACTGGGTGATCATATTGCGGTTCGATTTTCACCGCCGTATGCGCTTTCGAGGTGGTGGCGCCACCAATTAATAAAGGCAAGTTCATGCCACGGCGTTGCATTTCTTTGGCGACATTTACCATTTCTTCCAAGGACGGCGTAATCAGGCCAGATAAGCCGATCACATTGGCGTTTTCTTTAATCGCCGTGTCGAGAATTTTTTCGGTCGGCACCATCACGCCTAGGTCGATCACATCAAAGTTATTACACTGCAGTACCACGCCCACAATGTTTTTACCTATGTCGTGCACGTCGCCTTTTACGGTGGCCATGACAATTTTACCTTTGGCTTGGCCGCTGGCTTTTTCGGCTTCTAAGAAGGGCTGTAAATAAGCCACCGCGCGTTTCATCACGCGCGCAGATTTGACCACTTGGGGCAAGAACATTTTGCCCGCGCCAAATAAGTCGCCGACCACGTTCATGCCATCCATTAATGGGCCTTCGATCACCTGTAATGGCGAACCTAGTGTGGTGCGCGCTTCTTCGGTGTCGTCTTCGATGTAGTCAGTGATACCTTTAACCAAAGAGTGTTCCAAACGTTTTTCAACGCTGGCTTCGCGCCAACGAATATCGGATTCTTTGGATTGTACCGAACCGTCGCCACGGAATTTTTCGGCCACTTCAAGCAAACGATCCGCGGCACCGGAATCCTTGTTCAGCACCACATCTTCCACGGCTTGTTTTA
>NZ_DATCSL010000064.1:0-19961 GCF_036568485.1 Thiomicrospira sp. | reverse complement strand
GAGCGTCCTAGCCAGGTAAGTGACTACTACAGGCGAAAACAACAGAAAGAGCACTATGACAAACTACAGATGTCGCTGTTGTGAGGCCTGGCTATGATGCATCAGAAATTATTCCGGACACTAGTGCCAGGCCTGGTGCTTTATTTCAAAAACGATAACTTTAGTCGGGTTCAGATACGCGCGCTTGTCGAATATTAAACCAATAACCTGCAACCGCAATGCCTAGCAAAACGCCGAACAATAACAGCAATCCCCACGAACCAAACAGGGTCGCTTGGGTATGCAAGCCATATAGCAACCAAGCCCAGGCCAACATCGCAAGAAAAGTACCGGATAGAACCGTAACCAAATTGTGCAAGGGTCGCAAACCGATCAAACAACCAAGCGCACAGCCAATCACCGGACCGGTCATCCAAAACGGAAAAAACACCAGCAAAAAGATGCCAATCACACCATAACGTCGCACCCAATCTTGATGTTTTTCGGCTTGACGATGTATGCGCTCAATAAGAGTTTGCAACTTAGGGAACAATGGTAGTTTGTTTAAACTAAACACAAATAACGGAAAAAACAGCAAGACCAAAATGGTCTCCGTTAACAAGTTCACACCTATCACCAGCAAATGACCTTGGCCAGCCGCATAACCGATTAACAATGAAACCGATCGACCAAGCATAAGGTTTGAAAACACCATACTGCCGATAATGCCCGACAACTCAGGCGACCAAATCGCCAGCACACCAATCAAACCTAACCCCAGCAACGCTGACAAAATGCCAATCGCCAAAATCAGTCCCTCAAACGAACCAAAAATGCGTCGCCAATTATAATCCTTGGGGTTGGTTTGATTTTGTGTTGATTTCATAGTGTAAACCCCCGCCCCGTTAAGAGGCGGTGATCAGGACTGTGATTATCATGTCGCGGATTGTTTCTTGGCTATTTTTGCCACATGCGCGCCTTGAAAATGTGCAATAGAAAGTTCATTTTCAGAAGGTTGACGACTGCCATCGGCTCCCGCTAAGGTGCTTGCACCATAAGGTGTGCCGCCGCTAATTTCACTCATATTCGTCAACTCTTGGCAAGCATAGGGAATACCGACCACGATCATGCCGTGATGTAAAAGTGTGGTATGGAATGAAGTGATCGTGGTTTCTTGTCCGCCGTGTTGACTGGCTGTAGAGGTAAACACACTGCCGACCTTGCCGACCAATTTGCCACCCGCCCATAGGCCACCTGTTTGGTCTAGAAAGTTACGCATCTGTGCACACATATTGCCAAAACGGGTTGGTGTACCAAAGATAATGGCATCGTAGTCGGCCAATTCATCTGGGGTCGCAATTGGAGCCGCTTGGTCCAGCTTGGCGCCGGCTTTTCGTGCCACATCTTCCGGCACTAAATCGGCTACCCGTTTAACACTCACTTCAACACCCTCAATACTCTTGGCGCCTTCTGCTATCGCATTTGCGAGAGTTTCTACGTGACCATACATACTGTAGTAAACAACTAGAACTTTTGTCATAAGGATGTCCTTTGTTAGATGATAAAACCCTCAATATACACATCGAAAATATAAAAATCTACCCGTTTTAAATGGTGCGGTTGGTTTGTTAGCGTTTATTCGAGCTTTCAAACTTAACAGCATGAGTAGAACAACTAAGGCGGGCTTTGGCCAGATTAAGCTGGAGTTTTGCTTACCAAAAAAAGGCCCGGTTATTTGAAAAACAACCAGGCCTGGTGGATCGCTAACTTATTCAAGCTTAGCTTTAATTAACTTTCTGCACGTGCGGCGATGAAATCTAACGCCATCTGTAAGCGTGTTAAACAGCGCTCTTTGCCGATAAGTTCAGCGGTGGCATCAATGGATGGCGATTGACCGCCACCGGTGATCGCAACACGCAATGGCATACCGACCTTACCCATACCCAATTCAAGTTCGTCTGCGGCCGCTTGAATAACTTGATGAATCGGTTCGGCTTTCCATTCGGTTAAATCTTGCAGTTTTTTCATCACCAATGCTAAAGGCTCGGCCGCAACTGGGCGTAAATGTTTTTTGGCAGCATTGGCTTCAAACTCGCTGAAATCTTGGTAGAAATACAGCGCGCTATCCGCCATCTCGATTAAGGTTTTGGCGCGATCACGTAATAAATCTGCCACTTTTTCTAACGCCGGGCCTTGGCTTAAATCACACCCGCGTTCGGTCATAAACAAGGATAAATGACGCGCCAAATGTTCGGCTGTCGCCATTTGAATATGTTGCTGGCTCACCCACTCACACTTTTCATCGTTAAAGGTGGATGGCGCGTTGTTAATCGCTTCTAAACTGAAGGCTTCGACCATTTGATCCATGGTAAAGATTTCTTGATCACCATGTGACCAACCTAAACGCACCAAGTAGTTCAACAAGGCTTCCGGTAAAAAGCCCTCTTCTTTGTATTGCAACACGCTGACCGCGCCGTGGCGTTTGGATAAACGCGCGCCGTCGGTGCCTAACACCATTGGAATATGCGAATACTTAGGAATCGGCGCGCCCAAGGCCTTTAGGATATTAATTTGGCGTGGCGTATTGTTTAGGTGATCGTCACCACGAATCACATGAGTAATACCCATATCCCAGTCGTCTACCACAACGGTTAAGTTGTAGGTAGGCGTACCATCGGAACGCGCAATGACCAAATCATCGATTTCGCTATTGCGGATCGTCACTTGGCCTTTCACCAAATCGTCGATCACGACTTCGCCATCTAGTGGGTTTTTAAAACGAATGACCGGTTTGACACCTTCTGGTGGGGCACCTTTAAAGTCACGGTAACGCCCGTCATAACGTGGTTTTTCACCGTTTGCGCGCTGTTGTTCGCGCATCGCGTCCAACTCTTCGCTGCTGGCGTAGCAATAATAGGCATCACCTTGATCCAATAGTTGTTGAATCACTTCTTTATAACGATCGAAATGATGGGTTTGGTAAAACGGACCTTTGTCGTAATCCAGACCCAACCAGGCCATGCCTTCTAAAATGGCGTTTACAGATTCTTGGGTTGAGCGTTCTAAGTCGGTATCTTCGATTCGTAAAATAAATTCGCCGCCCATTTTGCGTGCAAATAACCATGAAAATAACGCAGTGCGCACACCGCCAATATGTAAATAACCCGTTGGGCTAGGCGCAAATCGAGTACGAATCACAACAGACTCCTGAAACTAGAAAAATGAAAACCAAATTATACAACAACCAGGCCTGGTGATTAGAAAAGCTAAGGTATATCCCGATAGGTTTGACAAGAATAAGGTCTTTTTTAAAACCCGCTTGATTTTCAGGCTTAAGGCTCTAATATGGATTTCTACTTAATTTTGGTTAAGGTTGTGCTTAATCCTTTTTTTACGCCCTAGTTACACGGAGTCGATTTATGAGAACCATGCAGGACGCTTTTATTGTCGTTGCGTTAAGCTTGAGCTTAATCGTTGGACTGCTTGGTTTGATTTGGCCACCGATTTGGTGGGCGTTTTTGCTGATTGTGCCGCTGGTTTTATTGGGGGTTTATGATATCTGGCAAACCCAACACACCATTTTGCGGCTTTATCCGGTGATTGGGCATTTGCGTTTTGTGTTTGAAAGTATTCGCCCGGAAATTCAGCAATATTTTGTCGAAAACGACACAAACGGCATGCCAGTAAGTCGCGAGTTTCGATCGCTGGTCTATCAACGTGCCAAAGGTCAATCAGATACACGTCCGTTTGGGACTACATTTGACACCAACCGTGTGGGTTATGAATGGACCAATCATTCAATGTTTCCTGCGCCGATGATGGCCGATGAACCTCGTGTTTGGTTTGGTGAAAATCGCGCGCTTCAGCCCTATTGTTCGTCCTTAGTGAATATTTCCGCTTTGAGTTTTGGGGCTTTAAGCCCTAACGCCTTGCGCGCGCTTAATTTAGGCGCCAAGTTAGGCAACTTCGCCCACAATACCGGCGAAGGCGGCATTAGCCCTTATCACCTAGAAAACGGTGGCGATTTAATTTGGCAAATTGGTACCGCCTATTTTGGCTGTCGCACTTTGGATGGACAATTTTGTCGCGAACTCTTCGCCCAAAATGCGGCGCATGAAGCGGTGAAGATGATTGAAATTAAACTTTCCCAAGGCGCCAAACCCGGACATGGCGGGTTATTGCCCGCCGCCAAAGTCACGGCTGAAATTGCCCAAATTCGTGGTGTCGAAATTGGCAAGGATGTGGTCTCCCCGCCCGATCATACGGCGTTTCGTAATCCGATTGAATTGCTACAGTTTATTGACGAACTGCGCCAAATCTCAGGCAAACCGGTCGGTTTTAAATTGGCGGTGGGTCGGCCTCAGGAATTTTTGGCTATTTGCAAGGCGATGTTAACAACCGAAATTGTGCCTGATTTTATTACAGTGGATGGTGGCGAAGGCGGCACAGGGGCCGCGCCCATTGAGTTTTCTAATTCAATGGGCACACCATTACGCGAAGCCTTGCATCTGGTGCATTCGTGTTTAGTCGGCTGTGGCTTGCGTGAACAGATTCGCGTGGTGGCGTCGGGCAAATTGTTTTCGGCTTTTCATTTGTATCGTTCATTGGCCATGGGAGCGGATTGCATTAATTCGGGGCGCGGGATGATGTTCGCCTTAGGCTGTATTCAATCACTCAACTGCAACACCGATAAATGCCCAACCGGCATTACCACGCAGAACCTCAAGCGATCCAGAGCACTCGATGTCACCAACAAATCACAACGAGTTGCCAACTATCAAAGTTCGCTAGTGTTTCACTTTCGTAAAATCATGGTCGCAGCAGGCTTAAGTCGCACCCAAGATATTAGCGCGCACGATATTTTTCGGCGCATTAGCGAAACCCAGGTGAAAAGCCTGGCCGAAATTTATCCGGTAATGCGCAAAGGTGCGTTGTTAAATGAAAGCAGCGTGCCAGAAGATTGGCGTTATTACTGGCAAACCGCGAACCCAGAATGCTGGTCAAAAACGCAATTAAAACAAGAAGCCAATCAAGGCCAATAAAACTACCAGGCCTGGTGCTTAAAATCTAGCGAGTGGACTTTTAACTGGCTTCAATCGATTGCACTAATGCGGAGCCTAGAAAGTCTGCAAAATCTTCGTCTTGTGCAAAGCGCTGTTTAATCTGACCAAGTGTTATCTGTTGCGGGTTATAGACAAATACACCCACTTTATCGCCCGGCTCTAAATAATGACTTTCACCAAACTCGGTATAACGGGTCGCACCCAGCGTAATAATGATTTGTTTTGGGTAATTCATTTGGGCTAATAAAATCGGAAGATCTTCAAGCGGCCCCTCATCTTTTTGTTGGTTAAGGGTTTGAACAACCCAGTCCGCCAGCTTTTGATAAAAATAACTATAACTAATCGCCGGACTATCGATGCCATATTCATAAACTTGATTATCGCGTTTGATAAAGCAACAAAGGTGATAATGATCCAGCACCCCGCCGGAGCTAAATTGGTCAATCTCTAACCACTGATCGGACAGCCCCGTGCAAGCCGCGCCCCAATTTTTCTTCTGACTAATTTTGGCCGCAGGCCAACGCAACGAACAATCATTAAAGGCGCTGAAAGCCCGTGCACGAGCTCGACTCACTTGGTTAGCTTCATAATCGAGTTCAAACAATACCGATATTTCAGGTTCAGCTTGTAACTTAATCGGCTGCGAAAAATCCGCACGAATCGCCAGATTACAAAGTGGATAGACACCTAAAAACGAGGCATCGCCGGGAATATAAATCGGGAAAATGCCTTTCGGTGCAAGTTGATCTTCAGTTTTAACATGAACAAAATCAGACGCTTCACCCGCTTGATTTAAATGATCGGCAAAATTACCGGCAATACCGAATACAGGCAAGGCCTGTAATTCTTCGAGCTGTAATTGCATAGGCTTATCGAGTCGCTTATTTTTAAAAGCCCCGATTTTGCCTGATTAATCCGGCGCTGTCTAGGTTAAACCACCAGGCCTGGTGATCGATCAAATCGCCTAATCCAATTCATCTAAAGACTTTGGCATGGATTTAATATATAGGTCATGTTTACTGTAAGGAATTTCAATCTTGGCTTTCGCAAAACGTTTGAATATCTGAACATTTAAGCTATCTAACACTCGGGTTCGAATTTCGGGGTCACCAATCCAAACTCTTAATGAAAAATCTAATCCGGAAGCACCAAAGTTTAAAAACCGAACCAGTGGCTCAGGATCGGATTGCACCAAAGGTTCTTTGTGCGCAATATCCAGTAAAATTTCTCGAACTTGATCGATATCCGAATCGTAGGCCACACTCACATTAGCATACATGCGCATACTTACAAATCGACCAGAAGACTGGTTAACCACTTTGCCATTCGCAATGATCGAGTTGGGAATATTTATCTCGACATCATCACGTGTTAATAAGCGTGTTGAACGCAAACCTATTTGCGTTACTTTGCCGCGATCTGTGCCATCAATCACAATGTAGTCGCCAATTTTATAAGGCGAATCCGCCATAATGAACACACCGGATAAAATATTGGCAATCGTGTCTTTAGCCGCAAAACCTACCGCAATACCGATGACCCCGGCAGAAGCCAACCAAGCGGTCATATTTATATTCCAGGTAATAAAAATCAGATACAAAATGACCAACACGATCAAGATGGCTGACAAATTATCCAGCAAAGGCAAGGTTTGCGGCTTGATAAAAGACCCGCTTAACTGGCGCTGACTGTTGTATCTAAGCGCAAATTGCGAACCGCGATAAACAAACTGCCCCCAAACCAAGATATTTATACTGGTTAAGACTCGATTGATATAGAGTAGATGGGTATCTTGCAAGCCAAACTTCAAACTCAATATGGCGCTGATGGCAATAAACACAACCGAAACCGTTAAAGGTAGGCGAACATGCGTTAGCAAATAACTCAAAACATCTCGCTTGCGGTTTTGCGCCCAGCGTTTTGGGCCTAAAACAATCAAAAGATTGAGTAATAACGCGCCTAAAAAGGCTAATGCAGGATAGAACAAGGCTTGTAAAACCGGATGCTCTAAACCTAAATACACAACCCACTGTTCAACTATCATACGGCTGACCCTGTTGATTAAAACGCTGATGCGCTTGTTTAAACAATTTCACTCTAAAGGTGGTTTCTTTCTGTCTAATTATAGTCAAAACCCTTAAAATAAGGGTTTTAGTTTTTAACTATTAGGATCTATCATGCCATCACGATTAGCCTTATTTCCAGTCGCCATATTTGGCTCCATTATGGGTTGGAGTGGCTTAACCCTAAGTTTTTATGCGGCCCACGATTTTTTAGGCTTAACCGCCCTGGTTTACCAGTCTTTATTAGTCATCACTCTGATATTTTTTGGTTTAATGGTTTCAACCTATGGTTTAAAACTTATTAAACATTTCGACGCGGTTAAAAATGAGTTTAATCACCCTATCGCCCTACATTTTTTTCCCACCATCAGCATCAGTTTATTGTTGATTTCAGTCTTATTAAAAACTTTCACGCCACAATTCGCTGAAGTGCTATGGCTGATTGGCGCGGGTGCGCAGCTTATTTTAACTATTGTCATTATTAACAACTGGATTCATCACGATCGATGGGAAATTGTGCACGCCACGCCAGCCTGGTTTATTCCGGTGGTGGGCAATATTGTTGCACCTTTAGGCGCCGCTCAATTTGGTTATATGGAACTAGGCTGGTTTTTCTTCAGTATCGGCATCACCTTTTGGTTAGTGCTAAAAGCGATTGTGCTGTATCGCTTAATTTTTCATCCATTTTTACAGCCGCAACTCATTCCAACTTTGTTTATCTTTATCGCACCACCGGCGATGGGATTTTTGTCTTACATGGCGCTTAACGACTATTATCTAGATAACTTTGCGCATGTCTTGTATTACGCCGGTCTGTTTATTACGATTTTATTGTTTGCGCAAGGCAAACGCTTTTTAAGCGTGCCGTTTGCCATTTCTTGGTGGGCTTATACCTTCCCATTAGCGGCGATCACCAACGCTAGTTTTTTAATGTATGATCTGACCGCAAATGTGGGGTTTGGCTATTTATCCGCCTTGTTTATCGCACTGTTAACCGGACTTATTTTTCACCTTACGCTAAAAACCCTGACGGTGATTAAAAACAAACAACTTTGCGTGCCCCCCAAAGCTTAAACACGTCAACCGACAAAGGATTTTACGCTTATGCAACAACAAGCCATTCATTACACGATTACGCTCGCTGATCCGCACGCACACCTATTTGACGTATGTATGGAAATAACCCATCCAGACTTGGCTGGCCAAGTGGTGAGTTTGCCGAGCTGGATTCCAGGCAGCTATATGATTCGTGACTTTGCCAAGCATTTGATTGGATTGCGTGCTGAAACCTTAGATGGCCAGCCGTTAATGATGACTTCGTTGGATAAGTCCCATTGGGAAATTCAGTCTTGTGATGAACCGTTGCGAGTCAAATATCAAGTTTATGCCTGGGATTTGTCGGTGCGCGGCGCACATTTCGATCAAACCCATGCTTTTTTTAACGGCACCAGCACCTTCTTAATGGCGGAAGGTCAGCGTGGTAAAACGGTGAGTTTGGATATCGAAGCTAATGATTTCACTCGCAACCAGGCCTGGTGTGTGGCCACATCAATGCAAACTGTTAAAGTGGATGCGCAGGGTTTTGGGCGTTATTTGGCGGCGGATTACGATGAACTCATTGATCATCCAGTGGAAATCGGCGCACACACCCAAGCTGATTTTGTTGCGGAAGGCATTAAACACCAAGTGGTCTTAACCGGCCAGCATGATTGCGACCTAGAACGTTTAACCCAAGACTTACAAAAAATCTGCCAAACCCAACTGCACTTTTTTGGCAAACCTGCGCCCTTTCCACATTATGTGTTTATGGTCATGGTGGTGGGCGATGGTTATGGCGGTTTAGAGCATCGTCATTCCACCGCTTTGGTGTGCTCGCGTGAAAGCTTGCCTTATGTCGGCATGGAAAAAGCGAGCGATGAATATTTACAATTTTTAGAGTTATGTTCGCACGAGTATTTCCATTCTTGGAACGTCAAACGTATTATGCCGGCCCAATTCCAAACACCGGATTTAAGCCAACCGGCTTATACCGAACAGCTTTGGTGGTTTGAAGGCGCGACCTCGGTTTATGATTTGCTGTTTTTGTACAAAGCAGGCCTGGTGGACGATAAGTTGTACTTAAGACAACTCGCGCGTCAGATGACCACCGTCTATCGCATGCCGGGGCGTTTTAAACAAAGCGTATCGGAATCGAGTTTTCATAGTTGGACGAAGTTTTATCAACAAGACGAAAACGCGCCCAACGCGATTATCAGCTACTACACCAAAGGTTCGCTGATTGCGTTTGGATTAGACTTTAAAATCCGTCAAGCGACCCAAAACCAAAAATGTTTAGACAACCTACTGATCCGACTTTGGCATGAATACGGCCAACCGCAGATTGGCTTAAAAGAAGGCGAAATCGAACGTTTGGCTTCTGAAGTGGCTGGCGTAGATTTAAATGATTTCTTTGATCGCTACTTACGTGGTACGGAAGATTTGCCGTTTGAGCAATGGTTTGCCGAAGTCGGTATCGACTTTAAATTACGTGCCGCCACTTCCGCTACCGACCTAGGCGGCGAAACCGACAGCACCACGCCCTATTTCAGCCTAGGAGCGAACTTAAGCAATACCGAACACCAAAGCGTTAAACTCAGCCATGTTTGGCAACAACGACCGGCACATTTGGCTGGCTTAGCCGCCAATGACGAGATCATTGCGTTAAATGGTTTAAGAACCCCGAATGTGGCGACATTGGAAAAAATTCTGGCGCGCCAACAAGTGGGTAGCAAACTAGACTGCCATTTTTTCCGTCGCGATGAACTAATCCAAACCCACATTGAACTGGATTCGATTCCAAAAGATCGTGTGGTGTTGCGCCGTCAAAACAGCGATGCAAAACCAGTTTGGCCAAAGCTTTAAAGAATTAAAAGGAAAAGATGTGACCACATCAGAACAACCAGGCCTGGTGGCTTTACAAGAACGCATAGCGGAATTGGAATTTAAACTAGCCTACCAAGAAAACACTTTGGAATCGCTTGAGAAAACCAGTGCTTACCAGCAACAGTCGATCCAATCTTTAGAACGTAAATTAAGTTTGCTAGGGGAGTATTTGAAATCGCTAAGAGAAGAGCCAATCAAACCCCTTAGCGAAGAAACTCCGCCACCGCATTACTAGATTACATGCGCTGGAGGGGCTGAGATAGGCTTAATTAGTCTTGCAAGCTCGGCTCGTTAACTAAGGTCGCCGGTAACAAGAAAAAGAAACCACGACGGCCTTTTCTAAACTGAATACCCGCGGCTTTACCCTGGTCTGTGACAAAGGTTTTTTCCCCGCGTTTTTCCATAAAGCCCTGTTCAATCAAACGCGTTTCCATTTCCGCAGGGCTGATGTTCAAGGCACGTGCCAACTTTGGCATGGTTAAACGCTCTAAGCGTTCTGGTTTATCGCCATTGTCATCCGCCTGATGCGATGATTGAGTGGGCGCTTGCGTCGCCGCCTTTGCGATCTGATCTTTGGTTGGTGTTAAACCATACTTGGCCCAGTAATCGACTTCAATCGGCGCGTTTTGATCTTGTAGATCGTCACCCAACGTAAGCAATGCAGATTGATCAATTGAACGACACCCTAACCAGCCAGTTAGACGCTTATATATTGAGAAGAGTCCGCCGCCGTTAGTTTGGCTCATTAACGTTTGCTGAACCTGGTCCGGACGACAAAGATTGTCATAACCTTTTTTAGGTTTAATCAATTTAGCTTTATAGTCCACTACCACAAAATGACGGAAGGCCGGATTACGCATTCCCAGTTCCGCTAACACCTGTTTAACGACCGGTTGGTTTAGCTTGGATAAATTAAACGGTGACGCAATTTCAATATAACGTTTCTTAAACCGATCCCAACGCCAAAAGCGCCCTTTTGAATCGAGTTTAATGCCCGAAGAGAAGTGTTTGGTTTCAAATAAACTCACCACACCATGCTGGTTGATCGCTAAATGATCAACTTGCGCGACCTGTCCGTCTCGCTCAAAGCGTAAACCACTGAGTAAAATAGCGTCAGCTTGATCTCGAAAAAGACTGCCTAATACTTTGGTCGCGTTCTGCTCGGCTCTTTCTGCGGATTGCAGGCGCTTCAAATCGCCTAACGCTAGGCGTTTAATCTTTTCTTGTTCGGGGCTTAAACTCTCTAAAATTGTTTCAATTTGTCTTATTTCGTTACTGCGTGATTCACTTTTCTTTATAACGGGCATAAATAGGCTTTCCTTCCATCTATTTTTTATTGTTGCGAATTTAACTGCTGGCGCTCTTTGTCACTTAGGCGCTCAATCACAACCACATCATAACCAAGGGCTTTGTAGTCGTTTATTTGGGCTTCACCGGAAGCCGATACATCCACGAAATCAACAAAGTCTTGATCCGTTTTCCCTTGCCACCCGGCGACGACACCACAAACATGCACCGTAACCCCCTGCACCTTGGTCATGGTTTCAAAGGTTTGCAATACATCACTCGGTGCCGCGCTGGATTCTGGCTTGGTAAATTCAACCAATTCGCGTCCATGGCTAACAATCACCACATCCAAATCGGCATACCGTTGCTTTAATGCATCCACTTGAGTCTGAATCAACTGGCTATGCTCTGACATCGCATCGGGCGACAAACTTTCTACTTCAATCACCACCCCGGCTGGTGGCGACATTTGCATTAAAATGCGCTCTACATCTGGGTGCAAACTGTAGTTAGATAAAGCCCAAGCCTGACTGAAAGATACTAAGCTCACTAATAAAATCTTGAGCCATCTTGTCATTTTACTTCTCCTTTCACGTTCAGCCTAACTAGACTAACAAAAAACCCGCTTTTAAGGCGGGTTTCTATTTCAAACCTGGATAACAAGTATGAATAGTTAGTCAACTAAACGACTCGCCATATGGCCATCAAAATGCTTAATCATGCCGCGATACATGGTCGATAACTCCGGCACCACTGAGTCTTTTACGCAAGGCAAGTTTAACAACACCTTTTGCCAGTTTTGTAATACCGGTAAACCATCCAGCACATCTAAATCACAATGAGTTTTAAGTAAATCTAAACGCATTAACATCGGTGCAAATGCGGCATCAATCAATTTGAATTCAGCGCCGTTAAAGTAATCCTGCCCCGAATGAACGGCTTCTAGACGTTTCAGCAAGGCTTGCAAGCCATCAATTTTTTTCTGACAAGCCGCCGCATCTTTTTCATGGATAATGCCGTGCAAGCCTTCCATGCCCATTAACTCGCCACCAAACGCCATCCAGGCGCGGTTTTTAGCTTTGATTAACGGGTCCGTCGGGTGCAAAGACGGCGGCGTGATTTCATCGACATATTCTTGAATCACTGAAGATTCAAATAACACTTCCGAGTCGTCCACTTTGACAACCGGCACTTTCCCCAACGGAGAAATCTCTAAAAACCATGACGGCGGGTTTTGCAGGTCAATATAGGTGATTTTAAAATCAACATTTTTGTGCAACAGCGTAATAACCGCACGCTGTACAAATGGACAAAGTTTAAAACTGATCAGTTCGAGTTGCGGAATCGATTGTGACATCTGAGCTCCTTTTACTTATATTTGGTTGGTTTTCACCAACTGTTTGAACTTTTCCATTAAGTCCGTCTTGGTTTCAACATGCTCTGGGTCGGTAATAATCACATCAATCGGACACACACTTAAGCAGGTCGGTTTGTCGTAAAACCCAACACACTCGGTGCATAAGTCCGGATTGATCTCATAAACTTTTTCACCCATAGAAATCGCGGTGTTTGGGCATTCCGGCTCACACATATCGCAATTAATGCAACCCGACAGAATCTTTAACGCCATAGAGCGTTATGCCCCCACACTAACCGATACATTGTCAGACTTGGCGGCTGAATCGCGTTTGGTGTCGCCACCCCAGGATTCATTACGCATGATGAGGCCAAACTTTAACACATCCGCCGATAAACCTTTAAATGGGTTAGGAATACGCGCGATCCAACCCGAACCTAAAGCGGCGTCTATTGGCTTATCGTGTTTATCTTTCATCTGATCCAACACCATCGTCACATTCCCCGCAGGGGTCATTATTTCGATCGAATCGCCCACGCAGAACTTATTTTTAACGTCAATTTCTAATGTCTCATCCGAGACATTAATTACTTCGCCGACGAAACGTTGGCTATCGGATTTAGACACCCCGTAGTCGTAGTTTTGATATTCGGAGTGCACATGGCGACGCAAAAAGCCTTCGGTGTAACCACGACTGGCTAAGCCATCTAACTGCAACAATAAGCCTGGATCAAACGGTTTGCCTTCGGCGGCATCATCAATCGCTTTACGATAGACTTGCGCGGTGCGCGCCACGTAATAATGTGATTTGGTTCGGCCTTCAATTTTTAACGAATGCACACCCATTTGCACTAATTCCGGAATCAATTCGACCGCACGTAAGTCTTTCGAGTTCATGATATAAGTGCCGTGCTCATCCTCAAAGGCGGGCATTAATTCACCCGGACGACCCTGTTCCTCCAACAACCAAACACGATCGGTAGTTTCACCCTCACCCAAAGTCGGTTCAACTCGGCTAACTTCAGGCGCAGGCAAACTGGTGGTGCCAGTTAAATCGGTGACGCGCTCTATGCCAACTACATCCCCCGCCACATCTTCTTTGCCTTCGTAAGTGTTGTAATTCCAACGGCAGGCATTAGTGCAGGTACCTTGGTTAGCATCGCGTTTGTTGATATAACCAGACAACAAACAACGGCCAGAATAAGCGATACATAAGGCGCCGTGTACAAACACTTCCAACTCCATACCCGGCACCATTTCACGAATTTCAGCAATTTCGTTCACCGATAATTCGCGTGATAACACCACACGCGTCACGCCTTGGTCATACCAAAACTTAACCGTCGCCCAGTTGACCGCATTGGATTGCACGGATAAATGAATTTCTTGTTGCGGAAAATTTTCTCGCACCATCATGATCATGCCTGGATCGGACATAATCAACGCATCCGGTTTCATATTGATCACCGGCTCGATGTCTTTTAGAAAGGTTTTTAACTTAGAGTTATGCGCTGCAATATTGGTAACAACATAAAACTTTTTGCCTAACTCATGCGCACGCGCAATACCTTTGGCCAGGTTTTCTAAATCAAATTCATTATTACGCACACGCAAGCTATAACGCGGCTGACCCGCATAGACGGCATCGGCCCCATAAGCAAACGCGTATTCCATGTTTTTCATTGTGCCGGCAGGCGACAAGAGTTCGGACTTAAAAGTCATGTCATTTTTCCCTAATTCTATAACCTACCTATTTTATAGGAAATTCACTATTTTGTCGCGCCAGACTGTGGTTTTATCTTGCAAACTCATACTCGCATGCGCAGGACTAGTTGAAGGTAAGGCCAAAATTTGAATGGAATCAAAAACCGCCGGATGGGGTTTAAGCACATGGCGTTTAAATAAGTCAGCCGCCTTATTGCCATTTAACGCAATCGCTTGGCATTCCGGATGCCGAAGCACCAGGCCTGGTATATCGTTGATTTGAATCGTTTGCGAGCGAATCGCTGAATCTAAACTGCCGGGGCGTTCGCATTCGGCCAACACATCCCACAAACCAATATGATGCTGCTGTAAATTCTGATAACGTTGTGCAAAATTATGTGGCCAATCTCGCTGCAATAACTCCGCCATAATCGGCCAAAAACCATTTCGCAGATGCGCATAATAGGCTTGCACGTCTAACGACGCCCGACCTGGCATTGAACCTAAAATCAAAACCCGCATATAAGCGGGTTCTATCGGGTTAAAACTCTGGCAAATACTCATAACAGCGGTTAAACGAGTTTAAAAAGCCGCCAAAAAGGCTTTCACCTGCTCAGGATTATTGGCCTTTACCTGTTCAATGACTTCCAAACCATTTAAACGAATTAAGGTGACAGTGGCTTCTTGCCTCGGCCAGTCGGCGGTCAATTCACCACTGGTATCTAATGCGATCCGAAACGGATACTGCTGCATTTTGGGCAAGGCAAACCATTTGGTAATAATCGCCGGCATACCTGATACATCGGCCACATATAAACCACCGCGGGCTTCTAGGTTATCTATATTTAGTTCTGTTAAGGCGTCTCGAACCCATTCCCCACCTTGCTTATCGTGCGACAAAATAAGCCATTGTGTGGTGACCGACAGGCTTAAGTTTTCGGCATGTTGATCTTCAAACACCTGCTGAGACAACTTGATGGATTCGGCATTCACCAAGCTCACGTTGGCCGCCATCATGACACTCATCATCCATAGCATTATCTTTTTCATCTATTCAAACTCCACTCACCAACTAAATTACGTGTAAAAGGCTCAATCCAAGTCGAATTCGACTTCACCAGATCCTGAACCATATTAATATGGGTATAAGTATCTCAAATAAGCCCTCATGAAACCAATCAATTTAGCTATAAAATTTTTATTAACTCAAACCAAACCCTCGATTAGAATTGAGTTTAAGTTGCAAACTTATTGATATTAAAACAATCTCTCAAGTAAACTGACGCCTACTAAAAAATCAAAATAGAAATCAAACAGAACCGATGACATCCCACCTAAACTCTCAGCGTCTGATTAGCATCATGGTCACAGGTCACACCTGCTCTCAGACAGCACCAGACTTAACAAAAATCGGTTCGAATCTACTTGAACAACTGCAACAAACTCTGCCATACGATTCAACTATTCGCTTACTGAGCGGATTTGAGTCGGATATTGAGCAAATCTGTGTAAAAAAAGCACAAACCCTTAACTGGCAAATCCAACTCTTTTTGACTCATAAAATCAGCCAAACAGATGGCCTTGATGATTTGGTTGAAGGCGATTCAATCCACAAAATTATCTCACTGGGGCGTGACAAAACCGAGCCCAACTTAACCCCTGAACCCAGCAAAGAACGCAATGATATTGCGCTCAATTTTGCTGATTTATTAATCATCTACTGGGATAGTCGCTGTAACGAAACAGCTCAATATGAACATTTACAATTAATTGGTCGTGCCGCGCAAAGTCGCAAACCGGTGATTTGGTTAAGCCCGGACGGCCAAATGCACTGGCTAGAATTAGAACGCCTAGATGACGCCACGCTCGCATTATTAAAAGCCAGCAACTATTCGTCGGAAAGTTTAGTCGCTTGTTTTAAGTCGTTTCGCCAACTTGACCAAACACCCATCAGTGGTTACATGACGTTGTTACTCGATCCGACGCTTCAAGTTCATAACCCCAATGCCATGGTGTTGCGAGAACTCTTGCAAACCAATGAGCACACCGAGTTTCGAGACACCGGCCATTTACATGATGTTATGACCGGCTTATTGCATAGCGACCAAAAAGGCGCTTGGTCTGATTTCAAACGCAAGTTTGTCAAACCTCTCCGCCCAAAACTTTGGTCAAAAACCCCAAACGAAGTCCAGCCTAAAGCTGGATTAAACCAAGCTTTTTTTCATCACAATAACTTAGCCGAACAAGCCGGAGGTCTGCATCGAAGCAACATTTGGCTACTTTATGGCTTTTCGGCTTTAGCGGTATTGGTGGCGGTCAGTGCCGAAGTTTGGCAATGGCATTGGCTCGCGTTTGTCGAATTAGCCTTAATTGCAATGGTGATTTATCGAGTTTGGTGGGCGCGTAAAATCCAACTACACCAAAAATGGATTCGGCATCGTTTTATCGCTGAACAAATGCGCTATTGCATTAAGGGTTACCCAGCTTTGGCGATTCCCCGCGCCTTTTTAGAGCCGGTTTGGCAGGTTAACCAGCAAAACCAATTGCAGCTCAACAGCGCCGAGCTATGGTTATTACAACGCCATTTGATTGTCAGCGGCTTGCCTTGCGATGATGACAAAATTTATACGCCGCCCTATCACAATCATAAGTTAGCGGAACATATTCAAGCCGGCGTGCGCAGTCAAATGCGTTACCACCAAATGCACCATCATCAAAAACACCTCGGACACAAACGCCTACATGCCTTAGCCGAGCTGCAGTTTTTACTGACCTTTATTGCCGTGGTGATGCATATTTACATTCATGATAATTGGCTGCTGTTATTTACCGCCGCTTTGCCAGCCTTTGCCGCCGCTTTGCATGGTATTTTGACTAAATTAGAAATGGAACGCATTGCCACACAATCAGCCAGCCTGTATCAACAGCTCGAACACATAGATTTGGCGCTAACACGTTTTATACAGCTTACTCCGCCTGGCGATGACAGCTGGCATCATTGGGTGAGTCTGCATTATCTGGCGAATAAAAGTCAGCAAACCATGTCGGACAATATTACCCAATGGCAACACCTCATCCAGGTTCAACAAACTGAGATTCCGGCCTAACAATCACAAGCACCAGGCCTGGTGGAAACAAAACTCAATTTTCCAAACCGCCAAAAACAAAAAAACGCCGTTAGGCGCTTTTTTCTATCCTGCAAATAGGCGTTAAGATTAAACTTAATAGCCGATATTTGAGTGATGAGACTGCGGAATCGCTTCCGCGTCAGGTAAGAGATACCACATTAAATAATCCACGACCATCGGTACTAAAACCGTATGTTGGTTATTGGTCTCTTGCAGCATTTTACGCACGGCCAATTTCAATTCAGGACGGTTTGAGGTGTCCATGATAATATCAATTTTTGAGCCGTATTCACGGATGGCTTCTTCATAACTTGGGTAGTTTTTAATCCCGCGTTTTTCGGCATCCGCCAATAGAGGGTTACTCAAGTTTGGTTCACTCACCGCGATAATCTTAACGCGACTTTCATCCAACCCTGTAAACTGAGTGTAAAACTTGCCGCCAATGCGGCCTAAGCCTATCATTAAAACCGTAATCTGCCTCATATCGTTTGTTTCTCCTTTAGTCTTATATTTAGCTTCAGTTAACTGATTTAAGAACCAATCAACCCAAAACATAGATAAGTATAGGGGAAACATTCATCTGATATAGGCTTGTATCACCCGGTTTGCCATCATTTTATTTATAGGCCAACGTATAAAATTTATTCGATACTTCAAACCTTTCATGCAAGCTTGGAGTAAATCAATTAATCTTCAATTAAAACCGGTTGCGCCCATAAATCGTATTCGTCGGCCGCGAAAATTTCAACTTCCAACATATCGCCTGGTTGCAGTCCTTCACCTTCGGGAATAAACACCATACCGTCTATTTCCGGTGCATCCGCCGCTGAACGTGCAATCGCACCCTCTTCGTCGATTTCATCCACCAACACCGTCATGCGTTTGCCAATTTTGGCCTGCATTTTTTTGGCACTGATCGCTTGCTGAGTTTGCATAAAACGATCGTAACGATCTTGTTTAATGTCATCTGGAATTTGCTCAGCGATTTCGTTAGCCGCCGCGCCGGTCACCGGCGAATATTGAAAGCAACCCACACGATCTAGCTGCGCTTCTTCCAAGAAGTCCAACAAACGCTGGAATTCTTCTTCCGTTTCGCCAGGGAAACCCACAATAAAGGTAGAGCGCAAGGTTAAATCCGGTACTTGTTCACGCCATTGACGAATACGTTCTAACTGGCGGTCAATATTGCCCGGGCGGCGCATGGCCTTCAGCACACGTTTGTCAGCATGTTGCAATGGCATATCCAAATAAGGCAATACCTTGCCTTCGGCCATTAACGGAATCACTTCTTCCACATTCGGATAAGGATACACATAATGCAAACGCACCCAAACGCCCATATCGCCGAGCGCTTTGACCAAGCCAGTCATCGAAGTTTTTACCGGCTGACCGTTCCAAAAATCCAGTTTATGCTTCACATCCACACCATAAGCGGCGGTGTCTTGTGAAATCACCAATAACTCTTGCACGCCCGCTTCAACCAAACGCTTAGCTTCGTCGAGCACTTCACTCACCGGACGACTCACTAAATCGCCACGCATCGATGGAATAATGCAGAAAGAACAACGGTGGTTACAGCCTTCCGAAATCTTTAAATAGGCAAAGTGACGTGGCGTGAGTTTAACGCCTTGCGGCGGCACTAAATCGACATAAGGGTTATGTTCCGGTGGGGCGACCACGTCGTGTACCGCATTTAATACGGTTTCGTAAGCCTGCGGGCCAGAGACCGATAATACTTGCGGATAACGACTTAAAATCTCTTCATCCCGCGCACCCAAACAGCCGGTTACAATCACCTTACCGTTTTCGCGCAAAGCCTCACCAATTGCATCCAGAGACTCTTGCACCGCCGAATCAATAAAACCACAGGTGTTTACAATCACGGTATCCGCATCTTCATACGAATTCGACAAATGATAGCCTTCGGTACGCAACTGGGTCAGAATGCGTTCCGAATCAACAGTGGCTTTTGGGCAACCTAAACTAACGACGCCCACGGTGGGTTGATGTTTACTCATAAAGTTCTCACGGTCAAAACAACCAGGCCTGGTACTCCGTTTCCTTTAGAAACACAACCAGGCCTGGTGCAATTAAAATTAACGCGCATTTTACAATAAATTGAACCAACAATTCAGATTGCTTAAACCGCGTGGTTTATCGTTTAGGTGTAAAGGTAAAGCTCACCGACTAGTTAGATTCTAAAGACTTAGGTACATCGTCTACCAACTCTAGTTTGGCTTTTTCGACCAATTCTTCGGGTAATTCTTTTTGTACCATCACACCCAAATCTTTAAATTCGGCGGCTTGTTTGATTAAATTTCCGCGCCCAGAATAAAGTTGGCTAAAGGCTTTTTCGTAGCTGTCTTTGGCTTTATCCAATTGGTTGCCGACGCCTTGTAAACTGCCGATAAAGCTATTGAGTTTGTTATAAAACAGCTCCGCACGACGCGCTAACTCA
>NZ_DATCSL010000063.1:0-33604 GCF_036568485.1 Thiomicrospira sp. | reverse complement strand
TCATCATGCTCAGCCTGAGAAAACAGGTCAACCGCAATCCAATCTGGATCAGTCTCTCCATCACACACGACCAAAATTTCAGACGGGCCCGCAATCATATCAATGCCGACCGTGCCAAACACCATACGTTTTGCTGTAGCTACATATATATTTCCAGGCCCGACAATTTTGTCTACGGCTGGGATAGTTTCAGTGCCATACGCCAAAGCAGCCACCGCTTGAGCACCACCGACACAGAACACACGGTCTACGCCACAAATTGCTGCTGCAGCCAACACCATCTCGTTGACTTCACCATCTGGCGTCGGTACCACCATAATCAACTCTTCTACTCCAGCGACTTTGGCTGGAACCGCATTCATTATCACAGAAGACGGATAAGCCGCTTTGCCACCGGGCACATACAAACCAACGCGATCCAAACACGTAACTTGCTGACCCAGCATGGTGCCGTCCGCTTCTGTATAAGACCAAGACTCGGTTTTTTGACGCTCGTGATAAATTCGAACCCGTTTAGTTGCCAGCTCTAAAGCATCACGCTGATCTTGAGGAATATTAGTTAAAGCCTGCTGCAAACGTGCTTGCGAGATTTCTAGCTCGGCACCGGTTTTTAAATCCAAACGATCAAACTTAGCGGTATATTCCAACAAGGCTTTATCACCTTCGGTTTTCACCCGATGCAATACTTCTTTTACTACATTGTTGACGCGGTCATCTGACACGCCTTCCCAATCTAGTAAACGATTTAACTCTTGTTTAAAACCCGATGCATTGGCATCCAAACGGCGAATATTAATGGCTGAGTCTGACATAACTATTTTCCTATTACAGTTTTGAACTGTTCCACGATTTCTTGAATCTGAGCAAATTTGGTTTTATAAGCATGTTGATTCACAATTAAACGCGAGCTGATATCGGCAATATGCTCAAGCGGTTTAAGGTGATTGGCTTTCAGAGTGTTACCGGTATCGACTAAATCTACAATACGATCCGCCAAACCAATTAAAGGTGCTAACTCCATCGAACCATAGAGTTTGATTAGATCGACTTGCTGACCCTGCTGGGCATAATATGCACGCGCCGAATTCACATATTTGGTGGCAATCTTTAAACGATGACCATGTGGTCGGTCTTCAACCGGACCTGCTACCATCAGGCGGCACTTAGCAATTTGCAAATCTAATAATTCATACAAATTATCAGAAGGCGCCTCCATCAACACGTCTTTACCGGCTACACCAATATCCGCTGCGCCATAGGCAACATAAGTTGGCGCATCGGTTGTACGTACAACCAATAAACGCACATTTGGCTGAGTGGTTTCTAGAATCAACTTGCGGCTGGTTTCTGGGTCATCTAAAGGCTCAATGCCCGCCGCTTTTAATAAAGGCAAGGTATCTTTAAAGATGCGGCCTTTTGACAGCGCAATGGTTAATGTCTGTTTCATAATCTAAACCTCAAGAACTTAAACGCTGAATATTCGCGCCCAAGCGGTGGAATTTTTCTTCAATACGCTCATAGCCACGGTCAATATGGTAAATTTTATTTACGACGGTTGTGCCTTGAGCGACGAGGGCGGCAATAATTAAACAAGCTGACGCTCTTAAATCAGTTGCGACCACTTCCGCACCGTGTAATTGAGCTTGCCCTTTGGTTTTTGCCACATTACCGTCTAATTCAATGTCCGCGCCCATCTTAATAAGCTCAGCAACATGCATGTAACGATTTTCAAAGATGGTCTCTTTAACCTTGGCTTCACCCGTCGCCAAACAGTTCATCACCAAAAACTGGGCTTGCATATCCGTTGGAAAATTGGGATAAGGGTGAGTCACAATATCAACCGCTTTTAACTCGCGCCCTCGCATATCCAATGTAATAGTTGACTCGGTCTCGGTAATCAATGCACCAGCTTCTTCAAACTTCTCCAATACCGAACGCAAATGTTTTGGTTCAACATGGGTCACAGTGACACAACCTTGTGTTACCGCCGCCGCTGCTAAATAAGTACCTGCTTCAATACGATCAGGAATCACGCGATAAGGCACGCCTTGTAATCTTGAGACACCTTCAATTGTAATCGTCGGTGTTCCCGCACCTTGAATTTTGGCACCCATTGCATTTAGGAAGTTAGCTAAATCTTCCACTTCAGGCTCACAAGCCGAGTTACGCAAAACTGTGGTGCCTTTTGCCAACACCGCCGCCATGATTAAGTTTTCAGTACCGGTCACCGTCACAGGCTGCATGTCAATATCGGCGCCCTTTAAACCCGCTGGTGCTTTCGCAATGATAAAACCGTCTTCAATATGAATATCCGCACCCATTTTCATCATGCCATCTATATGGATATTCACCGGGCGCGAGCCAATCGCACACCCACCCGGCAAGGCCACTTTAGCTTCTCCAAAACGTGACAACAAAGGCCCCATAGCTAAAATAGATGCGCGCATAGTTTTGACCAAATCATAAGGCGCTTCTTTGGTGTGAATATGAGATGAATCCAGCGTAATATTCATGCGCTCGTCCATCATCACTTCTGTTCCCATCGTCGCTAGCAGCTGAATAGTCGTGGTCACATCACGCAAGTGCGGTACATTAGATAAAGTTACTGGCGTTTCGGCCAACAAAGCACCCATTAAAATCGGTAATGCGGCATTCTTTGAACCCGAAATTTCGACCTCACCATTTAATACCGCCTGACCTTGTATGACTAATTTATCCATTCAACATTACTCGGGTGCGTGGGTTTTAATTGAAAGTGCGTGCAACTCACCATTTTCAAGCTGTGCTTTAAAAATATCGTTAACCAGACGGTGACGTTTTAACGGCGGCAAGCCCACAAACGCGTCACTGGTGACTTCGATACTAAAATTACAGTCCGCACCGGACATTTTGACCTGACTACCAGGTAAAGCGTCATGGATCATTTGTTGAATTTTTTCAGGAGACATAGATTTGATACCCAATTTTTTAGTGGCGTATTTTAACGCCTTTCAGCAATAAAATCAGATTTATCACGGTAACCACCACCAAAAAGGCCAAAGTTACGGCTAGGCTTAAATAAACCGAAACATCTGAACTGGCATAAAATCCATAACGGAAGCCATCCACCATATAGAAAAATGGATTAAAGTGTGACATGGTTTGCCAGAACTCAGGCAAGGCGTGAATGGAATAAAACACGCCGCTTAAAAAGGTCAATGGAATAATAATAAAGTTCTGAAAGGCTGCCAAATGATCATATTTTTCAGACAAGATACCAGCTATCAACCCGATACCTCCCATTAAAGCAGCACTCAACACCGCAAATAACACCACCCAGCTCACCGAGTACCATTGCAGATCAAACCAAATCCAGCCAACCACCAGCACACCCAGGCCAACCGCTAAACCACGCAAAACAGACGCAGCTATAAAGGCAATATAGAGCTCAAGCGGTGAAATAGGACTCACCAAGACAAAGGTTAAGTTTCCGTACATCTTGGACTGAATAATACTTGAAGACGAGTTCGAAAAAGCATTTTGTAAAATCGCCATCATTACCAGGCCTGGTATTAAGAATTGACTGTAAGTTAGACCAGAGAACGCATCAATTCGCGCCTCGATAACCTGACCAAAAATTAACAAAAACAATAACGTTGAAACCACCGGAGCGAAAACCGTTTGCACAACCACCGAATAAAAACGACGCACTTCCTTTACAAAGAAAGCCCAACATCCGTACCAATTCATGGCTTCACCTCCGTTAAATCTAAAAACACTTCTTCAAGTGACGCATCACGGGTACTCAAATCTTTAATATTCAATCCGTTTTCATGCAACCAACCCAAAATAGTGTCCATCGAAATATTTTTTTCGACACGGAACAAGCAAGCAGAGGCTTCACGCTCTACCAAGCGCAACTGAAGTTCACTGGTCAAGTTAATGGTTTTCGGATTATGCTCTTCTGGTAAAGTAATACGCAAATAACGATAAGGATGACGAGCCAATAAAGCTTGGGTTTTTTCTAGCGCTTTAACCTCCCCCTTCTGCATAATCGCGACCCTATCACACAAGGCTTCAGCTTCTTCCAAATAATGCGTCGTTAAAATAATAGTATGTCCAGCCGAATGTAGCTCTCGCGCAAACTCCCACAAGGTGCGGCGCAGATCAACATCCACCCCAGCCGTCGGCTCGTCAAGCACCAGTACTTGTGGCTTATGAACCAACGCCATCGCAATTAAAACTCGACGCTTCATACCGCCCGACAGCTGCTGGGTTTCAGCATTAGCTTTTTCACTCAAAGCCAAGCGCTCTAACAATTCGTCAACCCAAGCCCACTGAGCCTTGCCACGCAAACCAAAGTAACCCGATTGCACACGTAAAAGTTCACGAATGGAAAAGAATGGATCTGAAATCAACTCTTGTGGCACCAAGCCCAAAGCGCGGCGAGCTTGGCGATAGTCCTGAATCACATCATGCCCCATGACTGAAATTCGACCCGAACTGGGCGTGACTAAACTCGACATCGCATTAATCAGGGTCGACTTACCCGCGCCATTTGGACCGAGTAAACCAAAAAAACTGCCCTCTTCGACCTCAAAGCTAACATTATTAAGGGCTTGCAAATCGCCAAACTGTTTTGAAACCTGGTCAAATTTTACCGCTGCACTCATGCTGTCTCCTCGCTAATGGGTAAGATTTCGGTTAGGTTATATAAACTTAGTAAGATATGAAGCGAAGCCGGTGGATGAATCAGAGCTAAACGAGCTGAACAACGTTGCTGTAAATCCAACAACAATGCAATGCCAGCGCTATCAATTTGCGATACCTTAGCTAAATCCAGTGTCACCAAATCCGCCATATTAATTGACTCTAACTCACTCCAAACTTGCGTTAAGTTAGGCAGCATTAAAGGCGTATTAAAGGTTAAACGGCCGCCTGATTGTTGGCTAATCAACTTCATTAAAAGATTTATTCCGTTCTTTCATCGCCAAAATCACCTCATCAAAACCACGACGCTCAATATCCGTCGCATAAGACTGACGAAAATTCACCAACAAACTAATATTCTCTACAACAACATCATAAATCAGCCATTTTCCACTACTGGCTTCCTTGAAAATACGATAGGTTACTTCGGCCGTTGAGCCATCATCTTGGGTAACTTTGGTGGTAACAATCACGCGATTCTCACCATCTGGTAAAGGTTGCGCTACATCAATAGATCGCACATTCAGTTTTAAAATACTTTGTGAGTAAGAACGCATCAGCGTTAAGGTAAATTGTTCAACAAAATCTTGTTGTTGTTGTTGGTTTGCAGTACGCCAATAGCGCCCGACCACATATCGCGCCATACGTGCCGTATCAACATAAGGTAAAATATTTTGATCGGCAAACTGGCGAATAGCACTGGGGTTATCAGTCAATTCATCTGCGCGCGCCTTAATTTCATCCAATACTGATGTTGACAAGCCCACCACCATTTCCTGCGGATCTTGCTGATTAAGCTTAATGGGTTCAGCGAACACTAAGCCTGCGCCTAAAGACAAGCCTAATAATGCCGTTATTATTTGCGTTTTCCACAGCCTCATTTATCACCACCTTCCGTTAAACTCACCATGAGTCGACCAATTAAGTTCTCAAGCACTAACGCCGATTGTGTGTAATCAAAACGTCCACCATCAGCCAGCACTTGTTCATCACCCCCTATTTCAATCCCAACATACTGACTCCCAAGCAAGCCAGAGGTTAAAATTGAAGCCGACGAATCCATCGGCAAGTCGTCATAATCATTATAAATATCCATCAAAACCTTAGCGCGATAGCTAATTGGATCAATGCTGATTTCAGCCACTCGACCAATCGTCACGCCGCTAACTTTAACTGGCGCACGTACCGTCAAGCCGCCTACATTACTAAACAAGGCTTCAAGCTGATAACTCGGACGGTCTTGCATCGCATTAAAGTTACTCACTTTTAAGGCAATAAATACCATAGATACCAGTGTTAACAACACCAATAACCCCACTCCAATTTCTGCTTTAACTTGACGAGTCATAACCCTTTCCTATGTAAACATCAACGATGTCAAAATAAAATCCACACCCAATACCACAAGCGAAGCATGTACCACCGAGCGGGTCGTTGCGCGACTCACGCCCTCCGATGTCGGTACCGATTCATAACCTTCATAGAGCGAAATAATGGCTATTAAAATCCCAAAAACGATTGCTTTTATCAGGCCATTAATCACATCAGCTTGCCAATCAACCTGCTCGGACATCTGCGCCCAAAAAGCACCATCATCCACACCTAACCAACCCACCGCAACCACATATCCACCCAACACCCCTGTCGCGATAAAAATCATCGCAAGCATTGGCAAAGCTATGATACTGGCCAAAATGCGAGGCGCGATCACAAACTTCATCGGATCCACCGCCATCATTTCGAGTGCTGAAAGCTGTTCGGTTGACTTCATCAAACCGACCTCAGCGGTTAAGGCTGAACCAGCTCGCCCAGCAAACAAGAGTGCGGCCACTACAGGTCCTAACTCACGAATTAAGGATAAGGCGGTCATCGTGCCAACCGCTTCTTCTGAATTATAGGTTGTTAAAATGTGATGCCCTTGCAAACCCAACACCATTCCGACAAACAAGCCGGCTGTCAGAATAATCGGTAACGACAACACACCAGCAAAGTAGACCTGTTTCATGAGCAGTCGAATACGCCACGCACTATAAGGCAACGCAGGGATAACCGCCCAAACAAAAAATGCGCGTTTACCTAAACTTTGGAGAAAATTTAACGCGATACGACCCAACCAGGCCGTTGTTTGAGTCATTGATGACAAGGTCCAAGCCCACATTAACTTACACTCCAAGGTTCAACCGGATAATGCATTGGCACCGGACCGTCCGGCAAACCTTGTAAAAATTGCTGAACATAATCTGAATCGGACTGCTGCAAATCTTGCGGTGTTCCTTGCGCCACAATACGTCCTTCTGATAGGACACAAGCGAATTCGGCTATCGACAAGACCTCATTAACATCATGCGACACAATGACACTGGTTAAATTTAAACTGGCATTCAACTTCTGAATCAAAGACACCAACACACCCATCGTAATGGGATCTTGACCAACAAAAGGCTCATCATAAAATAACAACTGCGGATCCAACACAAACGCACGCGCTAACGCGACTCGACGAGCCATACCACCCGACAACTCCGATGGCATCAAGGCCTGAGCACCCCGCAAACCTATAGCTTCGAGTTTCATACGCACTAAATTAGTAATCAATGGTTCGGGCAGTTTAAAATGTTCACGCAAAGGAAAGGCCACATTTTCAAATACGTTCAAATCGGTCAATAACGCACCCGTTTGAAACAACATTCCCATTTGCTGACGAAGCTTATACAACGCATTACGACTTAATTGATTAACATCTTGACCATCAATTAAAATTCGCCCTGAATGTGGTTTTAACTGACCTACTATCAATTTTAGCAAGGTGGTTTTACCTGTCCCGCTTGGCCCCATGATGGCAGTAATTTGGCCGCGAGGAATTTGCAGACTCAGATTATCGAAAATTTTTCGATCACCTCGATAAAAGCTTAAATTTTCGATTTCAATCAATGGCCGACTTTGCATAATAGTTTGAATCCAGACTCAAATTCCGTTAATAACCCAGCAATTCGGCCAGGGTCTTAAGTTGCTGTAAATCGTCCATCTTAATGGATTCGCCGCCAACAAAAAAGGGCACACTTGGTTTTTTATCCGCCATACTCGCGGCAAAGCTACGCAGCATTTGCGCTCTCAACTTAGGGTCAGCATCTAAATCACCCACCCAACCGCACGGCTCACCACATAAAATTTTACCCGCATACGACCAGTGCCAACCCGACCAGCTCTGGTGGTCCGTAACCCATGTAACTGGGCGCCCCTGATAATAACGATTATCCGATGACCAGTTCGCATCAAACACCACAAAACCCGCCACCCAATCGCCCAAAACATCCAACAAACCAACCAACTGAGGCTCTGAAATAAGAGCACAATCATCAATTCGCAAATACAAGGCACTTTCAACTCGACGCGCTTCCTGTAATTCGTCCAAGTCAAGCTCGCACCAGGCCTGCCATTCGGACTGTGCAACCAACACGCTACGGTATTCATTTAAATAATAATCAAACCGCCACTCGGCTGGTAACCCATCTGGATAATAGTTCTTAAGCAATTCTGGGCGCTGCCAATCATCTACGCCTATCGACATATTTTTAAGCATAACCTGGTTTCTCACCACCTCATAAAAACAAACGATTTAACAAATTACGCTCAAAAAACGATTTGAACGAAAAAGTATGGAGATATCATAAATTTTTTTTATCCTAACCGACAAAATTGTATAATGTCGAACAAATTTTGAAACCTAGTCTATAGCGAGTAACCCGCCATGTCGACAACATTAATCTTGCCTAGTGTCCTCCTAATTATCGGTTTAGCCCTGCTAGTTTGGAGTTCCGATGTATTTATAGAAGGGGCGGCCAGCACAGCTTTACGCTATAACGTTTCCCCCTTAATTATCGGCGTGGTTATTATTGGTTTTGGTACCTCAAGCCCTGAAATGATCGTCGCGGTCATGGCCTCGCTAGAAGGCAACCCAGGCCTGGCAATTGGTAACGCAGTCGGCTCGAACATTACGAATATCGGTTTGGTATTAGGCGTCACCGCCCTGCTTGCACCGATCATCGTCAAATCCTCCGTTTTAAAGCGTGAGCTTCCTGTTTTATTAGTCGTCACCGCGCTTGGTATTGCGCTATTACTCGACCACAAACTTGGCGTATGGGACGGTGTCATTCTACTCACCACCCTAGTCGGCATCCTTATCTGGATGATAAAAACTAACAAAAATATTGCCACAGGAGATGCGCTTGCTGAAGACGTCAATCGTGAACTATCTGAGTTACCCAAGCTCAGTAAAGTCAAATCTTTTGTATTTCTGTTCGGTGGGCTGATATTACTGATGATTGCGGCACGCATGATGGTATGGGGCGCAGTCGAAATTGCCGAGTTTTTTCAAGTTCCTGATTTAATTATAGGCTTAACGATTATCGCAATTGGAACCAGCTTGCCCGAACTGGCCGCCGCTATTACCGCGGCTCTGAAAAATGAAGTAGATATGATGATAGGCAACATCCTGGGGTCAAATTTATTTAACCTTTTGGCGGTATTAGCTGTACCCGCCATTCTGGCACCTTCTTTAATTGATACGGCTGTACTTCAGCGTGATTATCCGATTATGTTAGCGTTTACCGTTGCCATGCTATTAGTCGCACTCCCCCGAAAAGGCAATGCTGTCATTTCTCGAATTGAGGGCTTTTTACTGCTTGCGTTATTTGTTGGCTACTTAACTTTGTTATACTTCAACACTGTTTCTTAACCCACAAAGCCGATCAATATGGATTCTTTACAAAGCAAAGCAAAAAAAATAAAACTACTTTTACTCGATGTAGACGGAGTTTTGACCGACAACCGTTTAATTTACGGTGACGACGGTCAAGAATATAAAGCCTTTTATACTCGAGATGGCCACGCCATGGTTTTAATTCAAAAAACTGGTATTGACATAGGTATTATTACTGGCCGCACTTCTAAACTTGTCGAAAAACGCATGCAAGACCTTAAAGTCAAACACCTATATCAAGGCGTGCCTGACAAGTTACCAACTTTTGAAGCGCTACTCGGCTCGATTAATATTGAATTAGATCAGGTTGCTTACATGGGCGATGACATTTTAGATTTGCCAATTTTAACCCGGGTAGGATTAGCCAGCTGCCCAAAAGACAGCGACCCTGAAGTCATCAAACGCGTTGACTTTGTCAGCAATTTTGATGGTGGACGTGGTGCGGTACGCGAGCTTTGTGAGTTAATAATGCAAGCGCAAGATACCTGGCAAACTCAGCTAGACTTTTATTTAAGATAAGTTCTATGCTTAAGAAACGCGCGTTTATTTTCAGCCTAATACTTGGGTTTCTGGCTTTAATTGTTCTGCTCAATAATCAAGAGCGCAACCAAAATGAATCTCAAGTGAGTGACATTGATCAAGACGATTGGCAAATCAGCCAATCGCAAAGCTGGCTAATCAACCGCACACAGCCAACACAACAACAATTTTTGCAAACACCGTTTATGCGTAAACAAAATGAACGCATATTGATCAACAACCCACATTTAATTCTGCAAGAACCCACGCAACTTATAAGCCTTGACAGTAAGTCTTTAGAAATCCTTAACCAAACTCAATTTGAGTTTAAAGACAAGGTGATCGTTAAGCGCTACTCGGATGACACAAACCTCAACCAACGTTTACTCACCGAGCATTTAACTTACAATCAAACAGATGAACAACTTAAAAGCCCGATCTTGGTTACAATTGAAAGTCAAAATCAAATCACCACCGGCATTGGCTTGATTGCCGATTTAAAAGCCAACCACACCCAACTGCTTTCTGAGGTTAAAACACGCTATGTTCCTTAACAATGCAATGCGCTCAGTTACTTTTACTTTTTTGATTGGCTTGTCATTCAGTGCCTGGTCCCAAACCACAGTTGATGATGAAACCAAGCTACCTATAGATATTGAAGCCAACTCACTAGATGCACAAGATCAACAAGGGTTAACAGTCTATAGCGGCCAGGTTATTGCGACCCAAGGCAGCTTAACTTTGACCGGTGATCAGCTTGAAATCCAACACCCGGATCGACAGGTCCAAAAAATCACCACAACAGGCAAACCCGCCACCTTTAAACGTTTTTTAAGCGAGCAAAATGCTTGGATTAATGGTAAAGCCGATACTATTATCTACTTAACCGAAACTCGACAAATTGAGCTTATTGGTCAAGCCTACTTAGAACAAGAAGGCACTCATAAAATTGAAGGCCCAAAACTAATTTACGATATGCAAGCACAAACCTTAAACGCGGGCCAAACTGACAATGAATCTGGACGCATTAAAATGACGATCACGCCTAATGCCGAACCCACAAAGGACCAAAATTAATGGCACACTTTTTCGCACGTGGACTCGCCAAAAGCTACAAAAAGTATAAGGTCGTCACCTCGGTTGATATTGATGTGTACAGTGGTCAAGTGGTTGGGTTGCTTGGCCCCAATGGCGCTGGTAAAACCACCACCTTTTACATGATGACAGGTTTGGTTCAGCACGATCACGGTCAAATCTTTTTAGATGAACGCGATATCAGCGCTCTTACCATTGATCAGCGAGCCAAACTTGGGATTGGTTATTTGCCGCAAGAAGCCTCGATCTTTCGCAAGCTAAGTGTCAAAGATAACATTTTGGCCATCTTGGAAATGCGTCCTGAACTAGATGTGCATCAACGTGAGGAAAAACTCCAAGACCTTCTCGAAGATCTGCAAATTAGCCATATCATAAATCAACCGGGGCAAGCCTTATCTGGTGGCGAACGCCGACGTGTAGAAATTGCACGTGCACTGGCGATGGAACCCAAATTCATCCTATTAGATGAGCCTTTTGCTGGGGTTGACCCAATCTCAGTCAAAGAAATTCAAAACATCATCCAGCATTTAAAAGACAAACAAATCGGAGTCTTAATTACCGATCACAATGTTCGAGAAACGCTAGGTGTGTGTGATCAAGCCTATATTCTTCATGCCGGCACCATTCTGGCACAAGGTGAACCCCAAGCGGTATTGAACCATCCAGATGTACGCCGCGTTTATTTGGGCGAAAATTTCCGTGCCTAATCTTATTCACTCGAATCGCTCATGCAAAACAGCGAGTGCAAATCCACACAACACTAAAGTTGCATTTAAATCGAATGTGCTATACTGAAATCAAGCTTTAAACTCATGTTTTGACAAATTTCCACACATAATAAAAAGGAGTCGGGAATGCAAATTAACATTACAGGCCATCACGTTGAACTAACAGACGCACTACGCGATTACGTACAGGAAAAACTAACCAAACTAGAGCGTCATTTTGACCACGTGACTAACGTTCATGTGATTTTAACCGTTGAAAAACAAGGGCAAAAAGCCGAAGCGACAGTACATGTTTCTGGTCAAGATTTATTTGCACAAAATGAAACCCAAGATATGTACGCTTCAATTGATGGCTTAGTTGACAAGTTAGATCGTCAAATTATTAAACACAAAGAAAAAATTGGCGACCACCACCAAAAATCCGGTGGTGTTAAAAACATGTTAACCGACGAAGAATAATCGATTCTTCCGCCAAAAGAGCGCTAATGCGCTCTTTTTTGTTTAACGCTTTATAAAACAGATTATTATCCCCCTCTCCTGAAACGCCTTTTCTTACCAAGCGCCTATTTTCATAAGCAACTCTCGCGCATGACCTTTATAATAAGCTCACCAGCACGAGGAACCCGCATGACTGAATACGATGACATTAAACTCACTGATCAATTAATCGACGCCTCCAAACAAGAAGACGAAGCCAGTATTCGTTACTTTTTAGAGACGATGGCGGCCGAAGAGATCGCCGATGTCCTCGAAGCCACCCCGCCGAAATTACGTAATATTATTTGGCAATTTGTTGACTCAGACAAACAGGGCGATATTCTCGGACACACTAATGATGAAGTGCGCTCCGCCCTACTTGATCAACTCGAAACTGAACAGATTGTTGAGATTGCTGAAGACCTTGAAACCGATGATATTGCGGTTATTGCCCAATCTTTACCAGATGAAGAAAAACAAACCTTCCTTGATGCGCTAACCGAAGAAGATCGAACCGCGGTTGAAATGGCGCTAAGCTTCCCAGAAGACAGTGCCGGTGGAATCATGAGCACCGATTTTATCGCGGTTCGTGCCGATATCACCCTAGACGTGGTACTGCGTTATTTACGAAAGCAAGCCGAACTGCCCAAATCGATGGTGAACCTGTTTGTGCGTGACCGGGATGGTCACTATATGGGGACACTAAAACTCAATCATATTCTGACTAAAGATGGCGATACGCTAGTTTCTGAATTGGTTGAGGATACTGAGCCCACCGTTAATGCGCTATTGTCGACCAAAGAAGTCGCACGTATGTTTGAGGTACACGATTTAATCTCCGCCGCGGTGCTGGATGATAAAAACCAAATCCTAGGTCGCATCACAATTGATGATGTGGTGGATATTATCCGTGAAGAAGCCGAATACACACAAATGAAAAGTGCCGGTTTGGATGATGAAGACGATATTTTCGCCCCCGCACCACGTACCGCCAAACGTCGCACATTCTGGCTGGGGATCAATTTAATAACCGCCTCATTTGCGGCTTTTGTCATTAGTTTCTTTGAAGCCACGCTTGATCAAATCGTCGCCTTAGCGATTATGATGCCGATGGTTGCTAGCATGGGCGGGGTCGCTGGCACCCAGACATCAACCGTAGCAATTCGTGCGTTAGCCACGGGTAAACTGGTGTCGAGCAACAGTCGGGCCTTGTTAATGAAAGAAGGCGTGGTGGGGTTATTAAACGGGATCACTTGGGCGATACTAACCGCGATCGGCGCTTACCTTATTTTGCAACAAGTTGATTTAAGCCTGATTTTTGGCGCGGCTATGCTAATTAACCTAGTCGCCGCTGCAATTGCTGGCGTTTTAATTCCCTTAATCCTAAAGCGTATGGATATTGATCCCGCCCTCGCTACCGGCTTAATGATTACAACGGTCACCGATTCCTTAGGCTTTTTTGTCTTTCTAGGCTTGGCAACCATTGTTTTAATTTAATCGTAAAACGATTAAAAGATCGGACTAGACAACCGATTTATCCAAGACCTTATCGGCTTTTAAATTTTGGTAAATCGGTTGTTGTCTCAAGCCAGCCAATAACGGGTCTGATTCAATTTCTTCACGATAAGTTTCAGAATAACTTAAGGTTTGAGTTAAAAACCGAACCGCCTCTTCATACTGCTCTAACTGAGCATAAGCACAACCCAGCTGGAAAAACGCAAACGCGTTTTCCGGGTCTAATTGCAAAGCTTGATGACACAAATTGATTGCCCAACGCGGCTCATCCATTTCCAGCACCGCATCAGCCTTATAGGTGTAAGCCTCAACACTACTCGGATCAATAACCAAAATTTGATCGTAAATTTTTACCTTATTGGCTGGTGAATGTTCTTGTTCGGCTCGCAACCAAAGCGCATGCAACTCTTGCGTGCGTTCAATCTGCTCTTTGTTTGAGTCAATGCTTTGGGTTTTATCTTCAATCAAATGTTCCATCGCTCGCAAACGGGCTTCGTACTGAGTGACCAACTTAGTGACTTTTTGTTCGGCCAAACTATGAACACGTTCTTTAATATCTCGAATAGACGTCCAGCCCACCCACACCAAAACCGTACTCACGCCCAGAATCAAATAGAAAAAATAGGTGACCGTATTTGTGGCATAACCCAACGAACGATCAGCTACCGTCATTTCTCGATCCACTACTTCTCGCACGATTTCGACACGTTGATTAGCCATGTCAATACGCAACTGTTTCAGCTCATCCAGTATGTAACGCTCAATAAACGCCGAATACATGGGCTCTTCCAAACCTTCAATCACCTTTACCGCATGATCATCTTGCAAGTTAGGTTGCGGCTGGTCTGCCGTATAGTTATTTTCGGCCCATCCATTTTTGGCGAAAGTGAACGTCAACAACACCAAAAGAATAATTAACCCACTGAGATTCTTCACACACCTTTCCTCTTGCATTTGTTTAGCTTTTTACCATAACAAAGAATGCGCTAGATGTCGAAATTGACCTGACTCAATCAGGGTAATTTTGCAAATTGAGTTCGCTGTGTCATAAAGGCGTCAAAGCTTTGCATTAACCCCTCAAATTGGCCAGCCTTTTCAAGCTGAGTTAACAGCGCATAAATCGCCTCTAGGGTCGACAAGCCCTCAGCCCTATTTGACTTTCGAATTACATAATCTGAAGGTTTCACTTCAGATAAAGCTAATCTTGGTAAACTCTGAAGAGTTGGATTTAATTGCAATAATTTATGCGTTTTGCGCCAAGTACCATCTAATAAAAGCACCTGAAACTCACCAGGTTGCAACTGACTCGTTAAGCTCTTAGTAGTAACCACCAGGCCTGGTGGTTGCTGAGGATACAATAAATAAGTGGGTTTTTGCGCCAACCATGCCTGCAGATCGGGTAACAAACCGACCTCTTCACCCACCCAGATTGGGCAATTCGATAAACACAAGCTCGCCAGCTTAGCCGTGCCCTTCGCCTGTTTAACTTCAGATGGATGTTGTAAAATACCCAAACCAGTTTGATGTGAAACAGCACACACCAACCCACAGATACACGCCCGCTCAGCTCTCATACACTGCTGACAAATACGACGCTTTTTGCTTAGATTCTTATGGGAAGAAACCGGTGAATCAATCACAACATACACCTTATCAATTTAAACAGGCTGATTCCGATAACTGGGGCTTAGTTAAGCGTTTCCACAAACAAACCAAACTTCGCACACCACAACAAAACGACCGTGTGTTTTTAGTTTTAAAAGCCGAAAGCATTATCGGAGTCGCACGCTTTGTTAAACAGCACCAGGCCTGGTGGTTAAGAGGGCTTTACATTCAACCTGACTATCGTCAAAAACATTTAGCAACGGGCTTGATTAAGTTTGCCCTTAACTCTCTGGCCGCACCTTGTTATGCATTTGCCCAACCCGGTCTTACGCCATTTTATCAAACATTAAACTTTCAACCTAAACAGCACACCGAATTACCGACAGAATTAGCCGAGTTATTTGAACTTTACCAAACCAGCAAACCTCAGCTGCAAATTTGGTATAAAGCTTAAGCTCTGCTCACAACAAAAACCTCATTCCTTTCACAATAATAGAATTGAGTGGGTGTATTTTTTCATGACACCTACATTAAAGCGGGATACAAGCATGAACGGACGTAGACAGTTTATACTAAAATCACTCGCGCTGGGTGCGGCCGGCGCCGCTACATACAGTGGATTAAGCTGGGCGGCCACGCCCTCTAATAAAAATGCGACTGGGGTTGTGCTGGATGAGCTGTTTTTAAAACATACCATGAAAGGCCACCCAGAAAGTGCCGAGCGTTTGATTGCGATAGATCGCGCATTAGAAAAACACGGTCTTTGGGATCAACTCACTCCCGTTGCCGCACGCCTGGCTAAAAATGAAGAACTCTTATGGGCTCACAGCCAAACTTACATTGACGAAATTGAACACCTTAGTCAAACCCATGTAGGTTATTACGACCCTTATCAAGAAGACACTTACATTAACGCCGCATCCTTTGATGCCGCCAGAACCGCGGCCGGTGCGGCGATTGAACTCAATTTAGCCGTGTATGACCGCAAAGTGGACAATGGTTTTGCTTTACTCAGACCACCAGGACATCATGCTTTAAAAGACAAGGCGATGGGTTTTTGCATCTTCAACTCCGATGTCATCGCCGCCAGAGCATTACAACAATATCGTGGCGTAGAACGTGTCGCGATTGTTGATATTGATGTGCACCACGGCAATGGTACGCAAGACATGACCATTAACGACCCCAGCATTATGGCGGTTTCGATTCATCAACACCCCTATTGGCCGATGACAGGGGGTATGGAATGGATTGGGGAAGGCGAAGCAAAAGGCACCAACGTGAACTGCCCATTTATTCGTGATGCGGGTGATCGAACGTATCTGCAAGCGTTTAATGAAGTCATTTACCCAAAATTAAAAGCCTTTCAACCCGAGCATATTATTGTGTTTGCTGGTTACGATGGGCATTGGCGAGATCCGCTTGCTCAACATTTGGTAAGTGTAGATGGTTACAACCAACTGGTTAAACGCCTCAAACAAACCGCACAAGAATTATGTGGCGGCCGTTTAAGCTTGTCGCTAGGTGGCGGCTATGATGTCGAAACCCTAGGACATTGTGTCACCGGCAGCATGCAGGTGCTCCTCGGCCAAACCCCAACACCGGACCCGCTAGGCCCGTCACCGGACAAAGAAAGAGATTTTTCAAAACACCTGAAAAAACTTAAGTCTATCCACAAAACGGCATAAAATTTAAAAACTAATGCCTTGCCAGACTGTTTTCCAAAAGCATCCTAGCAAGGCTTTTTAATATTTCAACTGTCTCGTGTTACAACTAAAAGTAGTAATCCACTCCAGCGAAAACTCGATCGTTATTTTTCATCGCTTCCCATAAAGGATGATCGCCACCCAGGTAGTCAATATAGCCAAGGGTTAAATTAATATGATCACTGTAATCATAGTCTAACCACAAACGCTGGAAACCGCCCTGCTGACCCGTCTCACCCAGCAAAGAAACCAAATAACTCAGTTGCGCCTGATCTCGATCAAAGCTGTAACTAACCCGGCCTGCCGTTTGCCAATTATGCTCTTCAACGGCATCAGGTAAGTCGGCCATTTTAGGCTCATAGTTTTGGATATACCGATCGGCCAATTCAATCGATAATGTCCAATCGGGTATCGACATATAGTCATAACCCAGCAACCAATCTATGCGCTGTTTTTTATCGGTGGTGGTGTTGTAACGCAGATCCGATAAATAGGCGGCCTCGGTTTTTATTAATCCGCCGCCAAACGAAAAGTTAGCCGCCACCCCAGCCATATTTATCAAACCATAGTCTCGTGCGGTTTTATTGTCAGTAAAGTGCCAACGACTGTCTTGGACACGAGCGGCATAAAGCGATAAATCCCAACCGCTAAATCGCCCCTCCGCTGAAGCCGCAAAAGTGGTTTCATAATCCGATTTTTGGCTATCCACTTCTGGGAAGTTGAACCCAGGCGGAAACGGAAAAGCTTCTAATGGTAAAAACTCCCCGTTAATCGCCGGCTCTTTGGGTGGACGCTGCTCATGCAAAGCTAACAATGAAAACGCCCAGTTTGATGAATAAGCTGTCAGCTTGCTTGCGAAGATAGGTAAACGTAAATCTTCTATATCCACCAGGCCTGGTTGTCGGTTATCCAACGGATTAATGACATCTGTGATACGTATGCTATCCGATTTACCCCAAACCTCGATTTGACGCCCTACTTTCAAATCCACTTGATCGGTTAAGGAACCGGCGACATAAGCTTCAAAGATTTCGGCTTCAGACTCTTGAGTTTTTAAAACCTCCTTAGGATAAGAATCTCGGTCATTTAAATGGTAAACCACATCATAATTGGCGTTAACACCCAATTTGGCTTTCCAGCTATTGGGTAAATCCATATCCGCTTCAATTCGGGTTTTGAGCTGTAATTGTTGCAGGCCACGCCAATCCACTTCATTTTGCGGTGGCGCCGAATGCGCGGTTGTAAACTGACTATTCACGCCTAGCATGGTTCTTAGGTTTAGCCAGCTAGGCGAACTTGAACTCGGCGTGGATTCAGCAGTGGATAGATCTGAGGATTCAAACCCTTCTAGCGCCTCGTTTAAATCATTTTGCGCTTCTGCAGGTTTATCAAATCCGCCTAATGCGTCATCTAATTCGTTGTTTGCCCAAGCGCTATTCATCGACAGGGTTAATAAAAACCCGATCCCTAGAGCATAACTTTTTGATCGACAACGCATTTTATAAGCCACGCTCAATTCGTCTAACAGAGAAAAAGCTCTCATCAAAGTCTTGGTTAAACTTAACATCACTAAAACTCATCAAGGTGGTATGCAAGGTGATCTTGTCTTTGGTTGTGCGCATCTCGATTAAGGTTGGCACCCAAATACCTTCGATTTTTTTCAACTCTTTTACATCCATATACTTACGTTTGCCATCGGTTTGAAAGTGAATCGCTCTAATCACCACAAAGTTATCTTTGCGCACAAACATGTAAGATTTGTCGTACCCAGTCTCCCGACGAACTTTTTCAGTCTTAGGCGCCGCCTCCATAATCCAAACTTCGTTTCCATTCACCTCATCTTCTTTTGCAATTTTATAACTATAGTCCTCTATCGCACGTGAGGTCATATCCGCATAAGAAAAATCAGACCCCATAAAACTGCTACTTTTATCACTGCTGACAATACGTTTGGTATTACGCAAAGCGGGCAAGTATAGCCATTGGTCATCATCCTTAGATGAATCCGCATAGTCGAAAGTTAAAAACGCGGTATTTCGCACATCACTTGGATCTGAAAAAAAGATCACACTATGTGTATCTTCACCAAAGTCTTTCTCAAACTTATTCATGGTTCGCACACGTTTATTGCCTTGACGATCAATCAACGTCATTTGAATCACAGCACTACCATTGTCGCCATCATCACGCGCATCAACCGCTTTCGCAACCTCATCTGCCGTATAGGCCAGCACCAATCCGGGAGTAAAAAACATTCCCATGCACAAACTTAACCCGATAGTTTTAGTCCAGTTTCTCATTATTAATCCCCCACTTTAATTTGATATTGCGCATGACAAGCCACACAGCTTTTTTGCAAATCAGCCAGTTGTTGCAAAATGATGGTTTGATCGCCTAAACCGGAGGCCTCATCCGCAATATTTTCAAACCCCAAATGCGCTTGTGGGCCAAGCTGAGTAAAACCCGCCGGCAGCTTATCTTTTAAACTCGCTGGCGTATCTTTCATTAACTTCACGCCTACCGGTCTGGCTAAGGTTTCCACCTTTGTCATATCTTCTGCAAGGGTGGCCTCTAATATTTGCTGACTGGTGCTTAAAAACAGTCGCATTTCACTCATCAAAGCCGCGCGTTCAGCTCCGCTTAGCCAAATAACTTCTCGCGAATCAGACTCCTGCGCCAAAGCTAAACTACTTGTGCTAGTCAGACTGGCTATTAAAATCGCCTTCCAAAATGACTTGAAACTTAATGCTTTCATTTTTATCACCTCAATTTGATATTTTTTTAGAAACAAGATTCGATTCTTTGGTTTGATGGTCTGGATAAACCAGCGCCATTAAAGCTGGAGCTAAGAAGAAAACAGCCAGCAGTGCGACAGCAAACGCAACCGCCGTTAATAAGCCAAATAGAAACAGATTGTTCATATTGGCAAACATATACAACATAAAGCCAATCACCAAGACCACTGTGGTAATCATCATGGCTCGGCCAGTAGTGGTTAATGTCACTTCAACCGCAACACGTGTTGAATAACCTTGCAGGTGATAACGACGGAAGTTGTGCATAAAATGCACAATGTCATCAACCGCAATCCCTAACACGATGGCACCGATTAGCATGGTGAATAGATCCAAGGGCCAGTCGAACACCACCATAACCCCAAGTACAAACAATACAGGCAAGCTATTCGGAATCATTGCCAATAAACCAAGCTTGAAACTTGATAACAATAAGACCAACATTAAGCCAATAACGCCAAAGGCAATCATGTAACTCAACCCCGAACTCTGAATCGCTGCTGTGGTGGTTTCAAGTAACAAATTAATCATCCCCGTGGTGGTAATGTGTACCGAACTATCAAAGTTTTCTTCTAGCAACTGTGCGGTAGCTTGTAATAATTCATGGTACTCAAACGCATCAATCCAAGGCGCTTTAACTGTAATGCGCGCTTTAGACAATTGACTATCCACAAAATCTTGCAGGTCATCCGAGCCTGAATTCTCAAATAGTAAAATTTCTTGTGCCACTAAATCTGCGCTACCAGGCAGTGCATGGAAGTTTGGATCATTATTGTTCAGTGCTTGATGAATTTCTTTAATCACATCCACCACACTGACGGCTTTGCCCACAAAATATTCGGGGTGATCTATGGCTTCTAATTGAGCGGTGGTTTTCTCGATTGCCTGCAATAAACTCACATCGTATAAACCACTTGGACGCCCGGTATCAATCACCAGTTCTAGCGACACCGTGCCTCGCATTTCTTTATCTATGGTTTCAGTCGCGATCCGTGTCGGGTGTTCCTCTGGAAACCATTCCAATGGATTGTGTGAATAACCAATTTGGGTCGCAATCGCAATCGATCCCAACATCAGCACCATAGAAAACGCGACTATTTTTTTGGCATGGTTTTGCGAAATGGCGGCGACACCTTTTAACCATTTATCCAATGTATCGTGATGATCATCGTTACGCTGATAGGTTTTTTGTTTGATCTTCAGCACCATCAACATGGCCGGTAAAAAAATCAAGGTAAACACCAACGCAATCAAGACCCCTGCAAAAGCAAATAGACCTAAATCGGACACAGGCGCAACACTTGAAGGTACAAAAGACGCCATACCGGCCGCCGTGGTTAAAGAGGTCATAATGATGGCCACACCGGAATGCTCAAGGGTATAACTTAAGGCCTGAGCTTTATCACCGGTTTGATCAAACTTTTTATAAAAAATAGCTAGTACATGGATGGAGGCCCCTACCCCGACGGCCAATAAAAAGGAAGGTAAAACCTGCGTCATTACTTTTACAGGTGTGCCAGTTAAAGCCATTAAACCCATCGTGCTTACAACGGCCAAAAAAACTGTAAGCAAAGGCAGCAATACACCAGAAACCCGTCTAAATAACAAAGCGAGCACAATCGCAATGGCAATAATAATCATGGCAATAAATTTGCGCATGTCGCTCATAATTGAACTTTTAAGAAAAGCGGTAACCGAAGGCGAGCCGGCGACGTAAATCTCAAAACCGGGTTGATTAAAGTCCGCCACAACTTCAGCGACCTTTTTAACCATTTCACTATTTTCTTTGTCTGTAATAAACTCCCGACTTGTGTTTTCAGGCGTCTCAGCAACCTGGTCAAACCCGGATAACTCATCGGCTAAAATATCGTCTTCGTTCGTCAATTCGGTCTGAGCTAAGCTACTATAGGTATTTGACTCCAACACAATAACTGTAAACTCAGCCGCATCATTAATTAAAATATTGCGATACATGGGGTTTGCTAAAGCACGTGCTTTTATTTGGTCTGCCTGTTGCTGAGATTGTGGCCAATCCTCCATTAAATCATCCACCAGCAGACTGTCATTTTCACCGATGGTATTACGCGCATTAACTAATGAGCTGATATCGTATAAATAAGGCACCTCATGAGCTAAACGTTGGTGTAAGTCTCGTAGTTTTTCTAAGTTATCGAGCTTAAACACATCTTCAGACTTAATCGCGACCACAATTTTTTCATCACGCCCAAATTCATCCCGAAATTGGTCATAAATCACGCGAACCGGGTCACTTTCGTGTAAAAACCCTTCTGTTGACGTATCCACAGTGGTTTTTGGCAGGTTAACGGCTAAAGCCAATACAAATAACAAGCTAAACGCGATAAATCGTTTCGGAGCATAAGCAATGAAGGAACCCAAACGTCCTAAGCGTGCCTCCATTTTTAACATTAGGTTTCTCATTTTTTCTTCCCTAGTTACTTAATAAAGCGTGATATATCAATTCTGAAACATGACCAATGGCTTCATCCAAACTCGGATCTGTTTTGGATTCTGACTGAATGGCTAAGCGCATCGGCTCACTCGTAATATGAAAACTCAAACTACCAATAATCATAAAATGGATCATTAATGGATCGACGCAACGAAAAACGCCCTGCTTTTCACCGTCAATTAAGATCTCTTTTAGCGTGCCAAGTAGTCGCTGCATTTGCTGTCGAGCGGGTACGGGCATGTTTTTACCCGCCGCCGCAATTTCTCGCATCAAAGTAGCCGGCATTTGTTTATGGTTGTAAGCCCCTTTGGCAAACTCGTAAACAAAGGTTTTTAGCTTTTCCTCTAGCCCATCGCACTGAGCGACCTGCAAGATGACTTGATCCACAACCTTTTTAAAAAGCCGTGTCATACACACTTCATACAAGCTGGCTTTATCATTAAAGTGATAATAGATACTTGCCTTATTGACGCCACAGTGTTCGGCTAAGTCATCCATAATTGTGCCTTCAAACCCTTTCTCAGCGAAGATGTCCGTCGCACAATCCAAGATTTTCAATGCCGTTTTACCGTAATTTTTATTCAAAATCCATGACCTCTTAAATTTAACTAAACAGTTTAACTATTTAGTTAAATTTGGCAACCCCAATATTGATATTTATTAATATATAGGTGAGATCAGAAAGTTATGAGCGCAAGAATTTCAGAAATTTAGTACTCACAACGATACTCACAAATGAATGATATTAGTGTTTATGAGCTACGAGAGGAGAGTTGGAGGATTTGGGCTAAAAGCCTATAAATCGGCTTTTCAGGAATTTAGGCAATAAAAAAGCCCGAACTAAGTCGGGCTTTATCAATATGGCGGTGGAACAGGGATTCGAACCCCGGGTAGGCTACAAACCTACAACAGTTTTCAAGACTGCCGCATTCAACCGCTCTGCCATTCCACCGGGTTGATGGAGCGGTATTATAAAGATTTGCTCAGGCTTTGCAAGGCTTTGAGCAAACTTTTCCTAAATTTCGCTTAAATTTGATCCGCACCACCCATATAAGGTTTAAGCACATCCGGTACCGTGATACTGCCATCCGCATTTTGGTAGTTTTCCAGAATCGCTACCAATGTACGACCGACCGCCAGGCCTGAACCGTTTAGAGTGTGTAACAGTTGCGGTTTATCTTGACCTGCGCGGAAACGTGCCAGCATGCGACGAGCCTGAAAATCTTCAAAATTTGAGCAAGAAGAAATCTCACGATAAGCTTGCTGACCCGGCAACCAGACTTCTAGATCGAAGGTTTTGGCGGCGGAAAAACCCATGTCTTTGGTGCATAACGACATCATACGATAAGGCAAACCTAGCTTCTCTAAGATTGACGCGGCATGCTGGGTTAACGCATCTAAGGCTTCATAAGATTCATCTGGGTGTACAAATTGCACCATTTCAACCTTCTCGAATTGATGCTGACGAATCAAACCTTTTACATCACGACCATAAGAACCGGCTTCAGAGCGGAAACAGGGCGTGTGGGCGACATAACGAATTGGAAGTTGGCTCGCATCCACAATTTCGTCACGCATTAGGTTAGTGATCGGCACCTCGGCGGTTGGGATCAAATATAAATCACGATCACTGGTATCGTGTTCGTCGTGTTTTTCTAACTTATACAGATCTGCGGCAAACTTGGGAAGTTGGCCTGTGCCATAAAGACTATTTTGATTGACAATATATGGCACATAAACTTCTTCGTAATGATGTTCGTTTATATGTGTATCGAGCATAAACTGCGTCAAAGCGCGCTGTAAACGTGCCATTGGGCCTTTCAAAACCGAAAAACGTGCCGAGGTGAGCTTTGCGGCGGCTTCATTGTCATACCAGCCACGTTGCTCAGATAACTCAACATGATCTTTAACTTCAAAATCGAACTCACGCGGTTTCCCCCAACGTTTAATTTCGACGTTATCATCTTCCGACTGACCAATTGGGGTTGAATCGTGTGGTAAATTTGGCAAAGTCGCCAACATGGTATCCAATTCTTGTTGAACTTGATCAAAAGCCGTCTTGGCCTTTTCTAACTGCTCACCTAAATCGGCCACAGCATCTAACAAAGGTTGAACATCTTCACCCTGAGCTTTAGCCTTACCAATCGCCTTGGCACTTTGATTACGTTCAGCTTGCAGTTTTTCTGTTTGCATTTGCAGGTCTTTTCGTTGCTGTTCTAGCTGTGCAAACTTGGCACCATCAAATTTAAATCCACGAGAGGCTAACTTAGCAACCACACGATCCAAGTCAGTTCGTAATAATTTCACATCTAACATAATTTCATCTCTAATTTTTTCTAAATTATTCTACTAAAAACTGTTTACCGGCAACCAGCCCTATCCAAACTGCGATTAAGCAGCCCACCACACTCACGACAATATTCAACATGGCTTTATTTAACTCGCCAGTTTGTATGTATTGCATGGTCTCAAATGAGAAGGTAGAAAAGGTGGTGAAGGAACCTAAAAACCCAACAATTAAAAAGGCGCGCCATTCAGCGGATACGGCAAACTTATTAATTAATAAAATCGTCAACAGGCCAATCATAAACGAACCGATAAGGTTAACGGCTAAGGTGCCCCAGGCAAAATCGCGCCCTAACCAAATATAGGTTTGGTGCGATAACGCAAAACGTGATACCGCTCCCAAAGCGCCACCTAAGGCTATGGCCAACCAAAATGTCATGATCCTTGTCTCCGCTTATTTTCAGCCTGCTGATCTAGTTGTTTTAAATGCGCCATCTTAGCGGCTATTTTAATTTCTAGGCCACGTTCAACTGGCAAATAGTATTCACGCTCGACCATCGATTCGGGGAAATAACATTCGCCAGCCGCATAAGCGTCCGGTTCATCGTGGGCATAACGATAACCTTGACCATAATCCATTGACTGCATTAACTTGGTGGGTGCGTTACGTAAATGCAAAGGCACCTCATCAGAGCCATGTTGCTTGATATCTTTTAAGGCCGCTTTATAAGCCATATACACCGCATTCGACTTGGGTGCCACCGCTAGATAAGTGGCCGCTTGGGCAAGCGCTAGATCGCCTTCCGGCGAACCTAAACGCTCATAAGCCCGAGCCGCATTAATCGCGACATCTAACGCGCGCGGGTCGGCATTACCAATCTCTTCACTCGCCATCCGCACCAAGCGTCTAGCCAAATAACGTGCATCCACGCCACCGTCGAGCATCCGAACCAACCAGTACAAAGCCGCATCTGGATCCGAACCACGCACGGATTTGTGCAAAGCCGAAATTTGATCGTAAAACGCCTCTCCCCCCTTATCAAAACGTCGAATACCGGCTTGCACCACTTCTTTACACGCTTGTGGGGTAAGCACCAGGCCTGGTGCTTGGGTTTGTGCATCGATATTGGGTTCAGCAAAATCGGTCGCTTGCTCTACAAAGTTTAACAATCGACGTGCATCGCCATCTGCCGCCTGAATTAAAACTTCAGCCGCGGCCGATTCAATGATTAAAGCTTCGCCTAAATCCTCAGAGACCAGTGTTTGCGCACGTTGCAACACCCGTTTTAAATCATCCTCATCCAACGACCGCAATACATAAACACGGGCGCGGGATAACAAGGCGTTATTGAGTTCAAACGATGGGTTTTCGGTAGTCGCGCCAATAAACACAAAGGTACCATCTTCGACATAAGGCAAAAACGCGTCTTGCTGAGACTTATTAAAACGATGGACTTCGTCTACAAATAACAAGGTTCCCTGTTGAAATTGCTCACGATGTAATTGCGCCTGCTCTACGGCTTTGCGCACCTCTTTCACGCCGTCTAATACGGCGGACAAGCTAATAAATTGCAAATCAGATTGTTGGGCAATTAAACGCGCCAAAGTGGTTTTACCAGTTCCGGGTGGCCCCCAAAAAATCATGGAGTGCAAATGTTGCGAGGCAAATACGCGTGACAAAGCGCGGTTTTCGCCTAATAAATGACGCTGACCAACAAAGTCGGCCAGGGTTTGTGGGCGTAATCGATCTGAAAGGGGCTGATACGCCATCATAGATCCTTACATGCGCCCTACAACATCCGCGCCTTTCGGCGGTGTAAACTCAAACGCACGTGGTGACACGCCTTCGTTCATACGAATATTTTTGAACTTCACTTTGGTAATATTATCGGCGCTTTGATACATCCAGACTTCCTGCATCACCCCATTACGCAAGCCAATTTCGATACTTTGAAAATAGGTCGCAGAACGCGGTTGCAGGTTATACCAGGTCATATTATTACGATTACCGGCTGGGATGATTTGATAGGCTTTTTCAACTGGTTCATCAAACAGTAACCAAGCCAGCGGAATATCCCCTTGGATATCTGAAATCGGCCGAACAGAGACTTGATCTAATTCCAAATCGTAAACCCACAAGTGTGAGCCGTCGACAATAATGTGCTGTTCTTCGGGCGAATGATAATCCCAACGCATTTTGCCTGGGCGGTCTAAATCAAAAGTGCCTTTTGCCCGTTCAACTCGAAAGAAGGCTTCTTCTTCGCGTTCCTGCACAAACTCGGCCGAATAGCTTTTTAAGCCATCAATAAAGCTATGTAAAGGCTGAACATTGGCAAGCACCAGGCCTGGTGCTGCAAACATGAAGCCGCCGATTAAAGCTAGTTTTTTTAACATCTGTACTTATCCTAATTGTTTAGTTTTAATCGTGCTTGGGCACCAATACCTCGCGGTTACCGTTCGCCTGCATGGTCGATACCACTCCGGCCGCTTCCATAGCTTCCACAATCCGCGCGGCTCGGTTATAACCGATTTTAAAACGGCGCTGCACTGATGAAATCGACACACGCCCGGCTTGTACCACAAACTCAACCGCTTCATCGTAAATCACGTCTTGTTCAGCATCACTCGGATCAGCCGCATTGCTGCCAGATTCTGCGTTTACCGAGTCTGGATCACGTGTAATCGCTTCCAAATATTGTGGCGCGCCCTGCTGCTTAATAAAGTCGACCACACGATGTACTTCGTCATCGGATACAAACGCACCATGCACTCGATCAGGAGCCGCGGTTCCAGGTGGTAAATACAACATATCCCCCATACCCAATAACTGCTCGGCACCCATTTGATCCAAAATAGTACGCGAATCAATTTTTGACGAAACTTGGAATGACATACGCGTTGGGATGTTGGCTTTAATCAAACCAGTGATCACGTTTACAGATGGACGCTGAGTCGCCAAAATCAAGTGAATCCCAGAGGCACGTGCTTTTTGTGCGAGTCGTGCAATCAGTTCTTCCACTTTTTTACCCACTACCATAATCATGTCGGCAAATTCGTCAATGACGACCACGATATAAGGCAAAGGCGTTAAGGTTGGCGGCGCATCTGACAGTTCCATGCCAATGGTGACAGCCTGCTGATAAAGCGGGTCAATAATAGGTTCACCAGCATCAATCGCCGCCTGAACTTTTTCATTAAAGCCGGCGATATTTCTGACGCCTAGTTTCGCCATCAATTGGTAACGACGATCCATTTCAAACACACACCAACGCAAGGCATTGGCCGCATCACTCATATCGGTAACAACCGGCGTTAACAGATGCGGAATATCCTCGTAAACCGACAACTCCAACATCTTTGGGTCGACCATAATCAAGCGCACTTCATCGGCTCGGCTTTTGTACAGCAAACTTAAAATCATGCTGTTTACACCCACCGATTTACCTGAACCGGTGGTACCCGCAACTAATAAATGCGGCATTTTCGCTAAATCGGCAATCACCGGATTACCGGCAATATCTTTGCCCAACCCCATGGTTAGAGGCGATTTACTCTTTTGGAAAACCTCAGAAGATAAAATGTCGCGGAAGCCAACGATTTCACGCTTCTCGTTCGGAATCTCAATCCCCACAAAGGGTTTGCCCGGAATAATATCCACCACACGCACCGACTTTACCGCTAAGGCGCGTGCCAGATCTTTTGCAAGGTTTGAAATCTGGCTGACCTTCACCCCCGCGGCGGGCATAATTTCAAAACGTGTGACTACTGGCCCCGGTAATACCGCTTCGACCGTTGCAGTAACACCAAATTCCTGCAAACGGGTTTCCAATAAGCCCGACATTTGTTTTAAGTCTTCTTCCGAAAAACTATCTTCATAAACAGGTGCCGGATCTAATAAATCTAAACTCGGCAACTCGGCATGTTGTGTTTCGGGCACATAGGCTGAAGACGTTGTTTTATAGGGTTTATGAACCTGCACATTCGATGCCGAATCCACTGCGTTTGACTCCGCTTGCGGTGTCGAATCAAATGGCGCCGCTGAAGCCTCAATTGGCATTTTTGCATCGGATGAATGACTGAATGAGTCAAATAATTTAGCGCGCTTTTCCTCTATGCGTGCACTCATATCCGCACGCTGCTCCACCACTGGTTTCACCGTTTGTGAATTCGGCAAACTTTGGGTTTCTTTTTTTAAGTCAATTCGACTCAATACGTTTTTAAACTGCTCTGAATGCACCACATGTTTTTTGGCATTTTTGTGAATAAAACTAATCAAGTGCCAGGCCTGTCGGCCAGTCACATCACAAATGGTTAGCCAAGATTGACCAATCAGCATGCTAAAGCCCAAAGCGAACATCACCAAAAAAAACAAGGTGGCAGCCAGTAAGTCCACGCTGTCAACTAACCACAAACTCAACTCATAACCTAACACACCACCTGAATAATATGGCAGACTCACGACCCAACTATCTGGATGTAAATACAGGCTCGCCATCGAGGCGCCCGAAAACACCAAGATCAGCAAACCAAACATACTTAAGCCGAAGCGACCCCAATCAAAATCACTGGATGAACGAATTTTTAAGGTGACCCAACCGGCCAACAAAATACCAAACGGCCAAGCAAAACCAAACACCCCAAACAAGTATAAAATCAATGAAGATAGCCATGCACCACTCGCCCCGCCATAGTTATGGAAGGCATCCACCGAGCGCGCCATTTGAAAACCTGGGTCGTCAGGATGATAGCTATATAGAATAATAAACAAGAAAATAGCCAAGCCAATACAGCTTAGCAACACTAAGTCTTTTAACAACCAAGTCCAACGCGAGGATGGTTTTATCACATCCGCATCGTCGAGGCTGTTATCCTTATCCGCTGATTTAATCAAATTCAAAACCATACCTATTTATTAGACGGAAAGCCCACACTTTTGCCAAGTTTACTTAACGCCAAGTGGATTATCTTTCACTCGTAAAAACTGCTAGAATTTTAACACACAAGCTGTCGTATGGTAGACCCAGTCAATTAAAAGGCTGAGCATCACATAGACCAGGCAATACTCAAGCGCGAGTGACCTCATTTATTCACCCAAAAGGAATCAGACTATGGAAACCAAACATTGCAAATTGCTTATTTTAGGATCAGGCCCAGCCGGTTATAGCGCAGCCGTCTATGCGGCACGCGCTAACTTGGAGCCGGTCATTATCACCGGCATGCAACAAGGTGGTCAGCTCACTACCACGACCGAAGTCGATAACTGGCCGGGCGATGTAGAAGGCTTGACAGGTCCTGATCTAATGGTTCGCATGCAAAAACACGCTGAGCGCTTTGGTACTGAAATTATCTTTGATCACATTAATCAAGCCGATTTACAAAACCGCCCATTTACACTTAAAGGTGATAGCGGAACTTATACCTGCGACGCATTAATTATCGCTACAGGTGCTTCAGCCAAATATTTAGGCCTAGATTCAGAGGAAGCCTTTAAAGGCAAAGGTGTATCGGCTTGCGCTACTTGTGACGGCTTTTTCTACCGCAACCAAAAAGTCGCCGTGATTGGTGGCGGCAACACCGCGGTTGAGGAAGCTTTATATTTGTCTAACATCGCGGCCGAAGTGACGGTGGTGCATCGTCGTGACAAATTTAGCAGCGAAAAAATCCTATCCGACAAATTGCTAAAAAAAGCCCAAGACGGCAATGTAAAAATTGAATTTAACAGCGCATTAGAAGAAGTGCTTGGTGACAACACCGGCGTCACCGGAATGCGTATTAAAAACAACCAAACAAATGAAAGCAAAGACATTGATTTAGCCGGTGTATTTATCGCGATTGGTCACACACCCAACACCTCACTGTTTGAGGGGCAACTTGACATGGTGAACGGCTACATTAAAGTTCAAAGCGGCTTACAAGGCAATGCAACCGCGACCAGCATTGATGGGGTGTTTGCAGCTGGCGATGTCATGGACCAGGTTTACAAGCAAGCGATTACTTCAGCCGGTGCCGGCTGCATGGCGGCTTTAGACGTTGAGAAATACCTCGAATCTAAAGGCCTCGCTTAAGACCAACCATAGTGGTGCATCATGCACCACTATAAACCAACCTTTCCAACCAACCCATCGAAAAAGCACTCTTCCGCTGACTAAAAACACCTTAACCCACTGATATACTGCTTAATTTTTTAAGTTTTCACGCGGCATGCTTATGTATAAAAATTATTAATAAGCCGAACTGAAAACTTTAATGTCTATTTCCACTCATTATCAACCTATTATTAGCTTGGCACACCGACGCGTGGTGGGCTATGAAGCCTTATTGCGAGCTAAACGTTCCAATGGTGAGTTTTGTCCGCCGCTGGAAGCTTTCGAACACGCTCGTCAACAAGGTCGAGCTGAACAATTCGACCGCTTGTGCTTAGCCAATCACCTCAAGCATTTCGAACCCATTAAACGCCAAGATCAATGGTTATTTTTAAACCTAAGCAGCGATACCATTAACCCCCAAAATCAGCGCGCCGAACTCATTACCAAGCGTTTGGCTAAACAAGGCTTACAACCCCAAAATATCGTATTAGAAATACTCGAAGATGCCGCCAAAGATGGTGAACAACTTAAAGAATTTGTGCATTACTATCGTACCGCCGGTTTTTTAATTGCGATTGACGACTTTGGTACGGGTCACTCCAACTTTGACCGCATGTGGGAACTCAAACCCAACATCGTCAAGCTAGATCGTTCGATGCTTGCAAATGCACGCAACAACCCCGGGCGTCAACGCTGGCTGGCACGCTGTATTGCATTACTGCGTGAAACCGGCGCACTCATTATTGTCGAAGGTGTCGAAACCCAAGACGATGCCTTGCTGGCCTTGGACTCCGACGCAGATTTAGCACAGGGTTATTTATTTGCCAAACCCAGCCCACTTGGTCAACACGACCAGGCCTGGTTGTTAAATGAACTGCAAATGCTTCATCACCATAGCTTATGCAGCTTGGGCGAACGCCAACGACTCCACACTCAGAAAAAGCTCTCGCTTAAAAACATGCTATTGGAAACCGCCCATGCCATTTCACAAGGCATTGATTTTCCAGCCGCCACCGCCGAAATCTTACAACACAAAGCGGTTGAAAGAGTGTATCTACTTAATAGTGAAGGGGTTCAGATTGTCGAAAGCTTGATCTCTGAACATGTGATCCAAGACACTTCCATGCGTTATGCGCCACTTACTCGCAGCGATGGTGCCCTTTGGGCGAGACGTGCCTACTTTCGCAATGCGATGGATCAACCCGACCAAGTGCAACTCTCTTCACCTTATATTGGGCTGCCAAATGCCAACTTAAATATCACCTTATCAAAAGCACTTTGCCGCCCGTTTTCCGAGGAAAAAAATGTCTTGTGCGTCGACATTAACGCGCATTACTTAAGTGAATAACCCGAACGGGCTCAGTTACACCCCCAAAATAAGAAAAAGAGATAAACACCGCTATGCAACAAAATATTAAAGATCTCAAACACTACACCCAATACTTGCCGGAAGTTAAACGCTACCTAAGCCAGCTTGAAGAACAAGACCTCTGGTGGACCACTGTAGCGATGGTAGGAAAAATTAACAACGAGAAAATGGACCCGCAACTATTAGTGTCAATCGTTGAAACTCAAAAGGAATTTCAACAGCTACGTGACATGATGATCGAAGCCTTGATAACACGTTACTTAAATCAAGCAAACAGTGAGGTTATGCTGAAAGCTCAAGCGACGATTGATATGATTAATCGCAACCTATTTGAACGCACCGCCGATGTCGGTTTTTTAGCCACCGATGACGACTTGGTCAACTTTATGGCCGACTCCCAACCCACGGCTAGTCAGCAAAGCTTTATTCAAAATCGACTCGAAGAATACGTAGCCAAATACAGTGTCTACGATGACATTGTGCTGCTCAAACCCAATGGTGATGTGGCCGCCAAGCTCAATCCAAACAATCAAGCGCTGCATAGTTATGATCCATTAATACAGCAAGCCCTAGTCGGTAAAGAGGACTATATCGAAGTTTATCGCCACAGCGATATTTTTCCACAACACAACAAAAGTCTGATTTACGCCAAACGCATTCAACAACAGCAAGGACGAGAAACCAAAACCCTTGGTGTGCTTTGCTTAAGCTTTCGTTTTACGCAAGAAATGGATTTAATTTTTGACACATTAAACAGTCAAGATGCCGCTTATGAAATTCTATTAAAGGATGAACACGGCGAAGTGCTGGCTTCAGATTGCCCAAAAACTCATCCGGTGGGTCAAAAAACCAACGCGCCGCAGTTAACCGAAAAACCTATAAGCCAAGAAAACCGTTTGCAGTTTTATGCCCAAGCAAAAGGCTACGAAGGTTTTATGGGCTTGCCCTGGTTCAGTCAAATTCGAGTGGATAACCGTGTGGCGTTTGCCGAAAAAACCAATAGCGAATCGATTGGTTTAAAAATTTCACCCGAATCGCCAGTTTATCTAAAAGACTTAGAACAGACCAATTTAAAAGTCAGCACGCTGCTGTTAATTGTGATTTTGAATGGCAAAATTACCTCTCTAAAAAAGGACGTGCAATCCTTCTTGCCGATTTTGGATAGTTTTCAAGATATTAGCCGCGATATTGCTGAGATTTTTAACGATTTTATTCACCACATCCATGATGTTCTCATCGACACGGTGCAAGATAAAGTGCGCTTTAGCGGTACACTAGCGGCTGAAATTATGGATCGAAATTTGTACGAGCGCGCTAACGACTGTCGTTGGTGGGCATTGAATTCGACCTTTCGCCAAATGCTATCTTTACATGATCAAGGTGAGAGCTTAACCGCTGAGCAGGAAACCGAGTTACACCGCATTTTGAAATACATCAACTCACTTTATACGGTCTATACCAATATTTTGCTGTATGACCGCAAAGGCACCATTATAGCGGTGTCC
>NZ_DATCSL010000062.1:0-42468 GCF_036568485.1 Thiomicrospira sp. | reverse complement strand
ACCTTCCAAATCACAAATCGAAATTTGAATCACGTCCGCTTCGGGATTAGTGCAAATGTCAGTCGCTTCGATATCCAAACACAGCACTTTTTTGCCTTTGAGGGCTTTATCGTGCTGTTTAAGTTTGTATAAAGCATCATTGCGGTTTTCTTTGATCAGTGGGATCACATCTGATTGGGTGAACTCGCTAATTAAGGCCTCAATCGCCAGTTGAGCTTTATTCATGGAGCGGGTCAAGGACGCACGCACGGCTTCATCTTCTGAAGCGCGTTGAATAAATTCTTCACAACTGATGACTTCGTCTTCTGAGATGATGAGTTGATCTAACGCGGTATGGGCAATTTTTTTGGTGTTGTAATCGAACTGTTCAAGCGGTGGAATACGCAGACCGGCCGATAACAATGCCTTTTCGCCTTTGGCGGGGGAGGCAACAAGCTGAACCCCTTTGATATCTAAGCCATCTGAGGCCGTGACAGCGACAATGTATTCTTTTAAAGGTTGGTTACGTTTATCAAATAAAATCAGTTGCGCCTGGCTCATAATGGTGGGATTCAGCTTAAGTGTAAAAAACCGTCATTTTATCAGTAAGGGCTAGTTTTGTCGGAGTTTTTGTAGGCAAGCGCCTCACCACCAGGTCTGGTGGTGAGAGCGACAGATAGTTAGAAATGATCAGTTTCAGATATGTTTTTGGTGCGTTCGACTTGTTTCAGTTTGATATGTAAAGCAGCTTTGGCCATCAAATGTGCGCTAACCGGAGCGGTGATAAACAAAAATAACGTCACCAAAACTTCATGCAAACTGGCTTGGTCTGTTTTAAATGTAAAGTAAAGCGCCGAGGCTAATAAAATTGCACCTACGCCCAAAGTGGTGGCTTTGGTTGGGCCGTGTAAACGCATAAAAAAGTCCGGTAATTTGTATAGTCCAACCGAACCGACGAGCGTAAAAAAGGCACCAATGAGTACCAGTAAAGCTAAAATCCATTCCAACATACTATGTCCTTATTCCATGATATCGCCGCGCAATAGATATTTGCTTAGGGCCACTGTGCCAACAAATCCCATTACCGCGATTAACAGCGCGGCTTCAAAATAAAGCGCGCTTCCTAAGTGGAGGCCAAGCAAAATCAGTAGCGCAATCGCATTAATATATAGGGTGTCTAACGCCAAAATTCGATCTGGCAGATCGGGGCCCTTTATTAAGCGAGCCAAACTGAGTACCAGCGCTAAGCTGACCAGCGCAAATGCAATCGGTAACACCGTGGTTAGCATGATACAAACACCTCCATTAGTGGTTTTTCATAACGCTGTTTGATTTCATTAATGGTGGCATCTATGTCTTCTACGTGCAGCCCATGTACCAATAATTGGCGCTTATCGGCTGAGAGATCACAAGATACCGTACCCGGTGTTAATGAAATGGTATTGGCTAATAAACTGATACCAATCGGACTGGTAATGTCCAAATCAATAGAAATAAAGCTAGGTTGCAAGCATTCATTTTTGCCCAATATTAGTTTGGCGACGGTGAAGTTCGCGACCAAAATATCCCATAACACCACCAGGATAAATTTGAGCAGTGTCACGGGTTTATGCAGGCAAATCTTTTCAGGCCAAAAGCTAGACGTTAACCACGGAATAAACGTCGCCAAAACAAATCCTAAAACGATATGCCCGGCAGATAGCGTGTTGTTAAGTAATAGCCAGGTTGCCCAAAGAACCAACATTAAAATCGGATGCGGAAACAGTGTCTTAAGCATTATTCAACCCTCTGTGTCGCTGGTATTGATAACACCGCTTCAATATAGGTGGCGTTATCAAAAACTTGGGTGGATACCATTTCGGTATAAGCGGTGATCGGGTTGGCAAAGATAACCAAAATTGGGCTGATCGCCAATAAACCGATGACCGCACTAAATGACGCACGATTAAGGGGTTCGCCAGGTAAAACTTCGACCGGTTGTGTGCGGTAGAAAAGCAGCGACCCTGCACGCGCCATCGCAATGATCATTAACAAACTGGCAATTAACACCGTTGCTAATATGGCAAAGAACCAGGTATTTTCAAGCGCCGCAGACAGGATCAATACCTTGCCAAAAAAACCTGATAACGGCGGCATGCCGGTCATGGCGATGGCGCCAAACATAAAGACACTGCCAATTAAAATAGCATTAGGCATAATGGGGGCAGATTTAAATCGATCTTCAGCAACACCTCGACCACGTGCAATAACATCGGCGAGTAAGAACATACCACCGGCTATTAAGGTGGAGTGTATTAAATAATATAAGGTCGCCGTCAGCGCTTCTGGACTGTTCAGGCCGACACCAATCAGTAAGGTCGCGACAGAGGCCAAAACTAAATAAGCCACTTGTTCACGTAAGCCACGCGCGGCCATGACACCAAAGGCCGCCAGCAGCAAGGTGACCAAGCCCAAGCTCAGTACCCAAGGTGTATAGAAGTTGGCTAAATCACCCGCCTGTTCACCAAAAATAGTACCGTGTACGCGGATAATGGAATAGATGCCGACCTTTGTCATAATTGCGAACAAGGCTGCAACTGGCGCCGAAGTTTGAGCATAGGCATTTGGCATCCATAAATACAGCGGGAACATGGCAGCTTTGACACCAAATACCACTAAAAGCAATAACCCCGCAGCGGCAATCAAACCTAAGTCTTCGGCAGGCGCCACCGATATTTTGGCGGCCATATCGGCAATATTTAACGTGCCGACCGCACCATAAAGCGCGCCGACCGCAAATAAGAATAATGTGGAGCCAATCAGGTTAATGACCACATAATGCAGACCCGCTTTTGTACGTAAACGCCCACCACCATGCAAAAGCAAACCATAAGAGGCTAGTAGTAAGACTTCAAAGAATACAAATAGGTTAAACACATCCCCCGTTAAAAAGGCGCCGTTTAAACCGAATAATTGCAGTTGAAATAGCACATGAAAGTGAGAGCCTTGTCTGTCATATTGAGCCGCAGTCGCATACCAAAGTGCCGCTAATGCCAGCAAAGACGTAATTAAAACCATTAAAGCTGAAAGTTGATCCAGTACAAATACGATGCCAAAGGGGGCGATCCAATTGCCAGCTAAATAAACCTGATGAACGCCGGTAACCGAGACTTTAACCATCTCGATACTCATAAAGACCAAACCTAATACGACCAGTAGGTTAAGCGATCGTTGTAGGCGTAAGCCACCCATGCGGGCGAAGAGTAAAACAAAGCCAGCGATAAGAGGTAACAATACAGCCCAGGCAGTTAATTGCATCATGATTTTGCCTCCTGGTTATTATGGGCTGTGGTTTGTTCAGATAGCCGTTCATCGTCTGCGAGATGGATACCGTCGACATGATCATTGCCCATTTCACCGCGCGCTTTTAGAGCCAATACGATTAAGAAGGCGGTCATCCCAAATGCGATAACAATCGCAGTGAGTACCAAAGCTTGAGGCAAAGGGTCGGCATAACCGGCTGCGGCGGCATCAATGACCGCCGGTTGACCAATGGTTAAACGTCCCATTGCAAACAAAAATACGTTTACGGCATAAGCCAATAAAGTTAAACCTAATACGACCGGAAAGGTTCGGGCGCGTAAAGTTAAATAAACGCCGGCGCTGGTCATGACACCAATAAGAATTGCGATTAACCACTCCATTATTTTGACTCCTGTTGCGGGCTGTGACCATTATGGTGAGAGGCGTAACTGAGTTTACCGAGTTGAACCAAACTCATCACGGTTGCACCCACTACGACTAAAAACACCCCGACATCAAACGCGATCGCACTGGCGACTTCAAACTTGCCGACTACCGGCCAATTTAAATAGGTAAAGGTAGACGTTAAGAATGGGAAACCTAAACCAATCGCAACTAAGCCAGTGCCGGTTGCGACCAATAAGCCAAAGCCCATTACCCAATGCATATCTGCTTTTAAGCGATTACTGGTCCACTCAATGCCATTCGACAGGTATTGCACAATTAAGGCGACCGCTGCGATTAAACCTGCGATAAAACCACCGCCTGGCAAGTTATGGCCGCGTAAGAAAATGTACACCGCAACCATCAACATTAAAGGTAACAAGAGGCGGGTCAAAGTTTGCATGATCATGGGGTGGTTATCTGAGTTCCATTGGCGCCCATGTGCATCCTTGTCTGGGGCAGGCAGCTTCATGCCTTCTAGCATGGCAAAAATACCCAAACCAGCCAGAGCCAATACCACGATTTCGCCGAGTGTATCAATGCCACGAAAATCCACTAAGATCACATTGACAACGTTGGTACCGCCACCACCTGGCTTAGCATTTTCTAGGAAATAGGTTGAAATCGGATCGTATTCCCGACTTAATACCGCCATGGTAAATAAGGTGACACCAACCCCTGCCAAAATTGAAAGGATGGCATCACGGCTTAAACGCAGGCGCCCGACTTCTTTGGGGCTGGATTGCGGTAGGAAATAAAGCGCTAACAATAATAAAACAACTGTGACCACTTCCACCGACAGCTGAGTCAGTGCTAAGTCGGGGGCTGAAAACTTCACAAAGCCTAGTGACACAATTAACCCGACAACACCAATGGTAATGAGCGCCGTTAAACGTTGTTGATGCCAGCGCACGGTTAAATAACTTGCAATAATTAAAGCCAATGCGGCAATTAGGGTTACCGCATCCACTGGTAAGGTTTCACGATTGCCCAACAAAGCAGCCGGCATCGATATAAAGCCAATCAGGCCAGCGATAAGCGCGCTGGCAATTACCCAAACGGCGGCATGTTGAAGTGAACCTTTGTCAAAAGCACGAGTTAGGCGAACCGAAAAACGTAAGCTAGACAAGAGAATCGCGTTATAGATAATACGCGCATCCATTCGGGCGATGAAACGCTCATGCCAAACAAACAAACGCTCGCGTACAAAGTAGACCGCTACCCCTAAAGACAGGGCGAGTAAACTCATCATGAGTGGCAAGTTGAAGCCATGCCAAATTGCTAAGCTGTAATCCGGCGGTGTGGCTTGAAGTGTACCAGCTACCGCCACGGCAAGGATCGGAGCGACCGTAAACATCGGAACGATGCCAACCGCCAAACAAATGATCACCAGCAGGTCGACCGGGATTTTCATAAAACGAGGCGGCTCGTGGGGTGTTTTGGGTAGATCAATGGGTTCGCCATTAAAGAATACATCGTGAATAAAACGCAATGAATAAGCTACCGAGAAAATTGCGGCGATCGTCACAATGATCGGAATAAACCAAGCTAATATCGAGGCATGTGAGGCTGTGACAGCTTGTTCAAAAAACATCTCTTTACTTAAGAAGCCGTTTAACAAGGGCACGCCAGCCATGGCGGCCGCGGCAATCATCGCCAATACAGCGGTGTGTGGCATATATTTAAGCAAACCGTTGAGTTTGCGCATGTCACGTGTGCCGGTTTCGTGATCAATAATACCGGCCACCATAAATAAGGAAGCCTTAAAGGTCGCGTGGTTAATTATGTGGAAGATCGCGGCCACCGCGGCCATATGGGTGCCAAAACCGAATAGTAAGGTGATTAAACCTAAATGACTGATGGTGGAATAAGCCAGCAGGCCTTTTAAATCATGTTTGAATAACGCGGTATAAGCGCCAATCACAAACGTGATCATCCCAGCCCCGCCGACTAACCACATCCATTCCGGCGTGCCAGATAAGGCCGGGAAAAAACGTGCCAATAAGAAAATTCCAGCCTTAACCATCGTCGCCGAATGCAAATAAGCCGAAACCGGAGTCGGCGCCGCCATCGCATGGGGCAACCAAAAGTGGAAAGGGAACTGTGCAGATTTGGTAAAGACGCCCAATAAAATCAATACCAAGGCGGGGACATAAAGTTCGTGGTTGCGAATCAGTTCACCAGCGGCCAGCACATCGGTTAAGTTGTAGCTGCCAACAATGTTCCCTAATACTAACACGCCACCTAATAAAGCTAAGCCACCCGCACCGGTAATGGCTAAAGCCATACGTGCGCCTTGACGGGCGTCTTTGCGATGTTGCCAATAACTGATTAATAAGAAAGAGCTTAATGAGGTCAGTTCCCAAAACACCACTAGCTGAATCATGTTTTCGGATAACACAATCCCCAGCATGGAGCCCATGAACATTAATAGGTAAGCAAAGAAACGTCCCATTGAATCTTTTGGTGACAAGTAATAGCGGGCATAGACAATGATGAGTAAGCCGATCACCAAAATAAGCATCGCAAATAACAGAGAAAGCCCGTCTAAACGGAAGGCAAAATCGAGGCCAATGGCGGGCATCCATGCCCAACTTTGTACTAGGGTTTCGCCGTTAAAAGGGATGCTAAACGTCGGTGCTAAAAAAGCCATGGCCAGCACGGTAATGCCCGCCGCCGTCCAAGCTGACGCGACCCGGCTTAGTTTGGAAGACCAAGCCGCTAAAATGGCTCCGACAAAGGGAAGTAAGGCAACAATCGGGAGATTAAACGCAACTAAACTCATGGGCTTCCTAACTATTTAAGAGGTAGTAATAAATTCGTTTTATAAGTGCAAAAGCTTACCATGACTGCCTAGGTTGTCAATAATGAGCAAAACCACCAGGCCTGGTGGTTAAGTTAGATGCGATAGTTGGATTTTGTTTGCTCGTATAGCTGGATCAGGTTATCGAGTTGAGCCTGATCAAACTCGCGCAAACCACTTAATACCATGGTTTTATAGCCAGAACCAACACGTTGGCCGGACTCACAAATATCAAACTCCATTCGAACCAAACCACGTTTGCCGCTGACATTTAACGAGCTATTGGTGAGTTCTAAACTCGGGCGCTCGGCACTTAAATTTTCAAAATTAAAGGCCATGCTTTCATAGATCACCATAGGCTTATCTGGGTTGATCATAACGTTTTCCTGCTGCATTAAGGGCACTAGAATATGAGGAAAACTGTGGCCTGAAAAGGCGACATAAGCGCGTGAAAAGGCCTCAATTAAAGTCATGTTGTGACTAATGTCGCCGTCGCGTGATACTTCTAAATAAGGTTTTTCATTGGTGTCGGCAATGCAAAATTCGGACGCTTGAGTTTCAGGAAAATTGAGCACCACGCCTTTGCCCACCATGCCGGTGTACTTAAATGCCATGTTTTTGGCTAAACCATAACGAGCCAAAACTAAGGCGAACAACAAATCGCCTGGTACACAAAAGCGCTTTGAATCTGGATTGTGTAAGGGGTTAAAATCGTCTGAAATTTGTTTGGCGAATTGACTGCCCTGCTCGGGGGTGATGGTGATGGTTGAACCTTGGCTAGCGTGAAATGGATCTAAATACATAGCAACTCAGTGGGTTAAATTTATAAAGGGGTTATGATACTGAAAATTCGGTAGAGAGTCACGAGCTAAGCGTTGGCTTAAGGCGCGGTTTGATGATTAAGCAGGCGGATTGGCAAGTGGAAAGTCATTCTGCATAAATTCGATCATATTCTCGGCCGGCATGGGTTTGCCATATAAAAAGCCTTGAATGTGGCGGCAACCCAACTCAGTCAAAATATTGGTTTGTTCTTGATGCTCAACCCCTTCGGCAATAATGCTCAAGCCTAGGGTTTCAGCCATCCGAATAATCGCGGTCACAATCACCGCGTCTTCAGACTCTAAATGCAAGTCGGTGACGAATGAGCGATCAATTTTGACCTTGTTGAACATACCGCGCTTTAAACTGGCAAAAGACGAATAACCCGTACCAAAGTCATCAATGGCGATTTTAATGCCAAGCGAGGTAATGTTTTTTAATAATGCAAACGTCGCTTCTGGGTTTTTGACCATCGAGGTTTCGGTGATTTCGAGTTCGATTTGACTCAGGTCAAGCGCTGGATAACGTGTGGGTAAGCTCATCACCAGTTCAATAAAACTGCTATGTTCCAATTGTTTGGGCGATACATTGATACTGACGGGAATAGTGTAACCTTGATTTTTCCAATCTATATGCTGCTCAATCGCATGGGTTAGCACCCACTCGCCTATGGGGACAATTAAATTTGAGGTTTCAGCAAACGGAATAAATTCAGCCGGCGACACCGAACCTAATAATGGATTGTGCCAGCGAATTAAGGCCTCACAGCCCACGAGGTGTTGATCATGGTTATCGACTTGCGGCTGAAAATAAAGTTCAAATTCATTATTTAAAATCGCTTTTTTAAGTTCCAGCTCCATCATATGAGTCTGGCTGATTTCGGCATCCATGCCGCTGCGATAAAAGTGAAACTGGTTTTTACCATCTTGTTTAGCACGGTTTTTAGCGATGTCCGCATGTTGCATAAGGGTGTTGCAATCCGTGCCATCTTCAGGGTAAAGACTGATGCCCATACTGCAAGACATCATCATCTCGCCAACCTGAGTCTCAAACGGCTGAGAAAATAGCGCATTTATCGCTTCACAGTGTTTAAAAACTTGTTGCATGTCGGCTTTTTCAACTAACAATACAAACTCATCACCGCCAAAACTAGCCAGGGTATGGTTTTCTTCGGTTAGTTGATTTAAGCAGCGCGCGGCGTGTTGAATCAATTCGTCACCAACATGATGGCCATAGCGATCATTAATGATTTTTAGACTGTCGATATCAATAAAGAATAAGGCTAATTTATGCTGGTAACGTTTTGCCATGTGCATGGCATGTTCAAACATTTCTTTGAACAAATCCATTTTGGGCAGTTGAGTCAGTTTGTCGTAGTCTTTTAAATAACTTAAGCGCTTTTGAGTGTCTTCTAACTCAGTGACATCTTGGCCTAAACACACTAATGAAGCCTGATTTTGATCGTTATTTAAAAAACCATGGTGCCAATTGAACGCATGCAGATGTCCAGCGTGATCCAGTAGGTGATGATGAAAGGTGACATGCGTGAGTTGAAGGGTCTTAACTTCGTTTAGGTGACGTTTTAACGCGGTTTGTTCGTCCACTGGCACATAACGTTCGATCCAGTTTTGATTCAATAGTTCTTCTTCCGTTTGCCCCAGTAGTTGACAGGCAAAGGGGTTGATAGATTTAACGCAACCCTGGTCATCGAGTGTAAGGATAACTTGCTGGCTGTGATCGAATAAATGTTGTGCGAGTTGTTTTTGCATAGTGGCGGCTATTATGCAGACCTAAAATTTTAAAAGGAAGCCTTACTATATCCTTAATTTCCCAAAATTTGTTTATGGGTCTATATCCGATCAAATTAAGCTAGAGCGTCCGATTACAGGTCTGCGAGGGTTTTTACGTGCGCAACAACACTTAAACCTAGTGAGGTTAAGTCGTAGCCACCTTCTAGGCTTGAAATAATGCGACCTTCGCAAAGTTGATTGGCTTTTTCCACCAACATCTGAGTCCAGGCCTGGTAGTCTTTTTCATGTAAATTCCAATGGGCTAATGGATCCATTTGGTGGCCATCAAAACCAGCGGAAACAAAAATCAGTTGTGGTTTAGCGGCTTCTAAAAACCACCAGGCCTGCTGCCAGCTTTGCAACCAAGTTTCGCCACTGGTTTGTGCTGGCATGGGCAATTTAAGCTCATTGGGCAAGTCTGACACCGCCGGGCTAAACGGATAAATGTCGGTTTCGAAGTTAGAGATCAAGTGAACACGTGGCTCTTGGCGAATATAGCTTTCTGTACCATTGCCGTGGTGAACATCGATATCTAAAATCGCGACGCGTTCTAAACCATATTTTTCCAGTGCATAGGCCGCGCCAATGGCCACGTGATTGAGTAAACAAAAACCCATCGGTCTGTCTACTTCGGCGTGATGTCCTGGCGGACGCACATTGCAGAATGCGCGTTTTACTTCGCCGGACAATACCGCGTCAACGGCCTCAAGTACCGCGCCACTGGCATAACGCGCCGCCAGCAAGCTTTGTGGAGACAAGGCGGTATCTTCATCCAGTTTGACCGAACCGGTTTCGGGAATGGCCTCGCTCAAGACCTTTAAAAAATGCGCCGTGTGGACACGCAAGATGTCTTCGTCACTGGCTTGACGTGCTTCTCGGCTCAGCACATAATCAAGCAAACGCGCGCTGAGCAATGCATCTTCGATGCGACTAAAACGTTCAGCGTTTTCAGGGTGACCTGAGCCATTGTTATGTTGTTTGCACATTGGGTGGCTAACATATAAAAACATCATGCCTCCGGGGTGTGAACCCGTTTAAATTAAGCGTAAAGGGATTTTATGGGACCGCACTATTTAACCACATTATTTAACCCGAAATCGGTGGCGGTGTTTGGCGCCAGTGAGCGTGCTAACTCAGTGGGCGGTACGGCTTTTGTTAACCTGCTTGCCGCCGGGTTTAAAGGCAAGGTTTATCCAATTAATCCTAAGCATCGCATGATTCAAAGTCAACCTTGTTATGCGTCGGTTGACTTGATTAAAGAGTCGATAGATTTAGCGGTGGTCGCGACCCCCGCGAGTACATTGCTCAATGTATTGCATGCTTGCGGCGAGAAGGCCATCAAGCATGTGGTTGTTTTATCGGCCGGGTTTGAAGATGCCAAGGGAAAAGCGTTGCAAGCTCAAATGCTGCAAGTGGCACAATCTTATGGCATGCGATTAGTGGGGCCAAATTGTTTGGGCATTATGCGCCCCGCTATCGGTCTTAATGCCACTTTTAGTAAAAACCAAGCGAACCCTGGGCATATTGCATTTGTTTCGCAAAGTGGCGCTTTGTGTACCGCGGTACTGGATTGGGCCGAGGCGAATGATGTTGGATTTTCTTTAGTGGCTTCAACAGGCGATGCGGCCGATTTGGACTTTGGTGAGTTGCTGGATTATCTAGCGACGGATTCGAAAACTCAAAGTATTTTGCTTTATATCGAAGGCATTGCCCATTCAAGACGTTTTATCAGTGGCTTAAAAAAAGCTGCGCGCATGAAGCCCGTGATTTTATTGAAATCTGGGCGTATGCCAGAAGGTACGCAAGCCGCTATTTCGCACACCGGTGCGATGGTGGGGGCGGACGATGTCTTTAATGCCGCAATTGAACGCGCCGGGGTGGTGCGTGCCTTAAGTATCTCTCAATTATTTTCAGCAGCTAAAGTGTTATCCAGCCAAGTACGTTTGAAAAATCAACGCTTGGCGATTCTGACGAATGGCGGTGGGCCGGGCGTGATGGCGACGGATCGTGCGGCCGAATTAGGGATTGTCATGCCCGCGCCACAAGCCGAATCCTTAGCGAGCTTGAATGATGTCTTGCCGGCGCATTGGTCACATGCCAATCCGGTGGATATTCTGGGGGATGCGGATGCCGAACGTTATATTCAAGCTTTGGATATTTGTTTAAACGATGTTAATTATGACGCGGTGTTGGTGCTTTTAACTCCTCAAGCCATGACCGATCCAACGAGTGTTGCCAAGGCCATCGTCAAACATTTAAAGGCAAAAAACACCACTAAACCGGTGATTACCGCTTGGTTGGGTGAGCGTTTGGTGTCACAAGCTCGTCAGATATTTGCTAAAGCTGGGCTACCAACCTTTCGCACGCCAGAGGCGGCGGTCGAAGCGATTCATTTCTTGGGGCAATATCATCAAAACCAAGCGTTGTTGATGCAGGTACCCGAAGCTTTAGAAGATTTTACGCCCGACTTTGAAGGTGCTCGTTTAATCGTTCAGCATGCGCTAGCACAAAAACGTAAAGTTCTAAGCGCGACCGAAACCCGAGCTGTATTACATGCGTTTGATATTCCGGTGACGCCAGTAATTGAAGCCCGAGATACCAGCAGCGCTCTGATTGCAGCCGAAACCTTAGGGTTTCCGGTGGCGCTAAAAATTAATTCACCAGACATTACCCATAAATCGGATTCAGGCGGTGTGGTGTTAAATGTCAGTCATGCCGCGGATGTACCCAATGCCTTTCGTGAGCTGATGGAAACGGTGCAAGCTCACGAACCTCAGGCTCGATTAGATGGGGTGACAGTTGAACCTATGGCGAAACTGAAGCATGCACGCGAGTTAATTATTGGCGTGAGTCGTGATCCGGTTTTTGGTCCAGCGATTTCGTTTGGTCGTGGTGGTACTGCGGTAGAAGTGGATAAGGATAGCCACACTTCTTTGCCGCCCTTGAATGCGTTTATGGCGCGTAAGATGATTGGCTGTACAAAAGTTTCCAAAATGCTGGAGAGTTTTCGCGGTATGCCGGCGGTTAATATGGACGAAATTATTCGGGTATTGATGCGTGTATCAGATTTGGTTTCTGAGTTGCCTGAAATTAATGAACTGGATTTAAACCCAATTTTCGCGGGTCCAGATGGCGTCATGGCGGTGGATGCACGTATTAGTGTGGCACAGACATCGGCGATGGCGCCGGCTTATTCACATATGGCGATCCACCCTTATCCGGCACACTTAAAAACCAATGTGCCTTTGCCAAATGGTTTAATCATGCAGATTCGGCCGATTCGTCCTGAGGATGCACGCATTGAAGAAGATTTTGTCGCCAGCTTGTCAGAAAAAACCAAATATTTACGCTTTATGCAAAGCGTACAGAAACTCAGTCATGAGATGTTGATTCGGTTTACTCAAATTGATTATGACCGTGAGATGGCGTTTGTTGCTTTAACCCGTATCAAAGGCGAGACCATCGAGCTGGGTGTAACACGTTACACCACCAATCCAGATGGTGAAAGTTGTGAATTTGCGCTGGTGGTTCGCGATGACTATCAACACCAAGGCATTGGAAGCCGATTATTAGAGGTTTTAATCAGCCATGCACAATCACGTGGTTTAAAAGTGATGATGGGCGAAGTATTAGCCGAAAATCACGCTATGCTTGAGCTGGCTAAACAGCATGGCTTTAAAGCGCAGGTAATGGAGGATGATCCGACGGTGATCGAAGTGGCTTTAAGACTCTAATCACCATTTTGCTAGGTTTTTTATATTAGGGATGGATTTGTCTATAATGGCCATTATTCAATTTAGGGAGAGAACAGAGTGCGCAGACGTCAATTATTAGGTGGGTTAACCGCGCTTGCGGCCGCTACAAGTTTACCAGGCCTGGTGGGGTGTCAATCCGAGTCGGATTCAGTGGCAAATAAAGATAATCGTGTATTTAAATGGAAAATGGTCACGGCTTGGCCTAAGAATTTCCCCGGGTTAGGAACAGGCGCGAATCAGTTGGCCAGTTTGATTAATGAAATGTCAGGTGGTCGCATTCAAGTGAGCGTGTACGGTGCGGGTGAAATGGTGGGGCCGTTTGAAGTATTTGATGCGGTTTCTCAAGGTCGTGCCGAACTCGGTCATGCCGCCGCTTATTATTGGAAGGGTAAACTACCCAGCGCCGATTTTTTTACTGGTGTCCCGCTGGGTTTAACCGCTGAAGAAATGAACAGCTGGTTATATAACGGCGGCGGTTTAGAGCTTTGGGAAGAAGCTTATAAACCTTTTGGCTTGATCCCGAATCCAGCCGGCAATACGGGCACGCAAATGGGGGGCTGGTTTAATCGCGAAGTTAACAGCTTAGCGGATTTAAAAGGTCTCAAAATACGCATGCCGGGTTTGGGTGCTGAGGTTTATGCCAAAGTGGGGGCGGTGCCCGTTAATTTGCCCGGTAATGAATTGTTTCAAGCCATGCAAAGTGGTTTGATCGATGCGGTCGAGTTTGTTGGGCCCTATAATGATTTGGCTTTTGGATTTCATCGTGTGGCAAGCTACTATTATTCGCCCGGTTGGCAAGAGCCAGGTTCGACGATGGAATGTATGATCAACGAACAAGCCTTTAACGAACTGCCAAAGGATTTGCAGAGTATTGTGCGTAATGCGATGAAAGTCGCTAATTTGAATATGCTTTCCGAATATACCGCTCGAAATCAACAGGCTTTAACCAGCTTGGTTGATGAACACCAAGTTCAGCTACGCGAATTTCCACAAGAGGTCTTGTTAGCTTTAAAACAGGCTTCAGCAGAAGTGGTCGAAGCCGCGGCAGATCGTGATCCGCTGGCGAAAAAAGTATGGGCTTCACAAAAAGCCTTTCGTGACCAAGTCGCACCCTGGACGAAACACTCGTTAAAATCTTTTTTAGATTTGCGCGACTTATAACCCCTTACCCGATCGGAGCTTGAGATGAAAGTCGCCGTATTCAGCAGCAAACCTTACGATAAAGCATCCTTGCGCCGTTACGAGGTAGCCGAATTGGCGATGCAGTATTTTGAAGTGCCGTTGAATGTTGCAACCGCGCATTATGCGCAAGGCTTTGACGCGGTGAGTGCGTTTGTGAATGATGAATTAAATGAAGCGACGATAGAAATCTTGGCGAATGGTGGCTGTAAGCTGATCGCTTTACGTTGCGCGGGTTTTAATAATGTGGATTTAAAAGCGGCCGAAAGTCTGGGGGTAAAAATTGTACGTGTCCCGGCCTATTCACCTTATGCAGTGGCTGAACATACGATTGGCTTAATGTTGGCGTTAAGTCGCAAACTTTATAAATCCTACAACCGAGTGCGTGAAGGTAATTTCTCGTTGAATGGTTTATTAGGTTTCGACTTTTATGGCAAAACTGTCGGGATTATTGGTGCGGGTAAAATAGGTTTATTGGTGGCTGAACGTCTTAAAGCGTTTGGTTGTCATGTGTTGGTATACGATCCTTATTTGTGTAAAACCTGTAAAGAACAAGGTTTTGAGCAGGTGCCTTTAGATCAGCTTTATGAAGAATCTCACATTGTGTCATTACATTGTCCCTTGACTAAGGACACGCATCGGATGATTAACCAAGCCAGTATTGAAAAAATGCGTAACGGAGTAATGCTCATCAACACCGGACGCGGTGCATTGATTGAAACCCAAGCTTTGATACAGGCTTTAAAGTCGAAAAAAATTGGTTATGTTGGGTTGGATGTGTATGAAGAAGAAGGCCCGTTGTTTTTTGAAGACCATTCCAATGACATTATTTTAGATGATAATTTTGAACGTCTTATGACTTTTCCCAACGTGCTGGTAACCGGTCATCAAGCCTATTTTACCGAAGAGGCACTCGACCATATCGCACAAACCACCATCGAAAATCTCCTCGCTTTTAAACAGCATGCGCCTTTAAGCAATGAAGTCAGTCTAGCCAACTCGCAATTTCATTAATTATTTGGCGTTCTCTGCTCACACAGGGTTCTGAATAAATAAGTTTATTTAACCACCAGACCTGGTGGTTAAGGTTTTGATTGAGTTGGATTTGTTTGAAATTACGCATGATTTTTTGCTTTACCTTAAAAATGAACGCACTTGTTTTTGCGCAATAATTTGGTTGATTTTTACAAACAAGTGCTTACGTTTTTTTGATGGTTGAATTAAGATGAACTAGAAATTAAAGTCGTCGCGATGTCGACGGTGTGGTTAAGTTTTTTCAGGAGAGAAGTAATGAAACTAATAAAATTAATTCCGGTGTTATCAATGGTCGGTTTATTAGCCGCTTGTGGCGGTAAAGAAGTCAAGCCTGAACCCGTTCAGACAGTCGTACCTGATTGTTCCTTCCCAGGTACCACAACACCGGCACCCGGTTGGATTTGTGATGAGCCGGTACCCGGCGTTGAAATTTCAGCTGTTGGCGTGACGGAGCCGTCTAAAGCCGGTATCTCATTTATGCGTGATCAGGCTGCGGCGGATGCGCGTGGACGTTTAGCTGAGCAGGTTCAAGTCAGTGCGCAGAAAATGGTAAAAAGCTATTTAGGTACCACTGGTGTGGGTGATGCGGAAACCGTAGACGCTGCGGCTAGTTCAACCTTGCGTACGGTTGCCAACCAAGAGTTGTATGGTTCAAAAATCTACCGTTCATTACAAGCGCCCGATGGACGCTACTTCGTCTTGATGGGGATTGATAAAGAAAATGCGCAAAAAATCATTCAACAGTCTGTTAACACCAGCATGAAAAATGACCAAGCTTTGTGGCAGCAGTTCCAGTCTCAAAAATCATTTGAGGAAATGTCGGCCGAAATTGCAAAACAACCTATGTAATTAGGGATGAAGAAAGCCTCGATAACTCGAGGCTTTTTTTTACTTTACGATCTGTTACAAACTTAAATATAAGTGAGCATGATATGAAGTTATTATTTTTGATGGTCTCTTTGAGTACGTTAGTGCTCAGTGGTTGTGCCAATATGGCGATGTCGGAAGCCGAGCGTATGCAACTTGAGCGCGCCAAAGCGGACGCACAAAAAGCGGAATCAGATAAGTCATTTAAAGAGCTGGATCGTGTTACTAAAGATTAACTTTTATTACGCAGCCGTTGTTCTTTATGCCTTGGGGCTTCTAGTAGCCGGTTGTGCAACCAGCTCCAGCCAAACTTTTTCAGAGACAAAACGTCCAGCTTGGACTCAGCCTGGCTTTGTACCAGAACAAGGTGTGGTGCGATCTGGTGCTTTGCATATTAATGGCCGAGATGCGACACGCGATTGGGTGTTTAATCAGGTGTTGGTGGAGTTTTCTAAAGCCCAGTTTGGCAGTAAGATTTCACTCAATACTCAGTTAAGTAAATCGACCCAGGTTTATAACGATCAAGTAACCGATCGAGTTCAGCAGGTGGATTATGCTGAAATCACCTCGGCCAATGAGTCGGCGCTTGTGAAGGCAAAAATAAAAGCCGAATGGTTTGATTCGGTTAGCCAGCGCTTGTATTTATGGGTGGTGCCGCTTGTTGAATAAAATTAAAACCTTAAAAATAGATAAAGCATGATTAGACGTGAATTTTTAAAAGTCAGCATGGGGTTGTCGCTCTTTAGCAGCTGGCATATTTCACAAGCGCAAACAGATGAGTTTGATCGCTACCAGCAAAGCCAAAATCAAGCCTTTAGCGATTATAAATCCGACCTAGAAGCGGCCTTTCATGCCTATAAACAACTCAACGATCGTGCGTTTAATCAGTATAAGGCTTCGATTCAGCAACGTTGGTCTCAAGTCGAAGTGTCGAGTCCAAAACGTTGGGTGACCTATGATAAAGGTTTGTCGCATAAACTGATCATTGACTATGAAACCGGTGAGGTACGTGTTGAAAGTGTGTTGCCACCCAGTGCAGCGCATCAGGCTGAAATCGAAGCCATGATTAAACAGATCAACCGCAGTGGTTTTAGTGAATTGGTAGAGCGAGATCCGGTTGATCAAGCCTTAAATCAATTTACGCGCCAACAAGCGGCTCAGCTTAGTGAGTTAGATGGCACTCTAGCGGCTACCCAAGTATTGCGTTTGCCCGAAACCTTGTCGAAACCTCAATTGGTTAGCCAAAACCAACAACCTATTGTGCGTTATGTGATGCCGCTTAGCATTGAGTCCTTAACAAAACGTGAGCAACCTTATTGGCAGGAAGTGAATAAACAAGCGAAGCGTTGGCAGGTGGATGCCGCTCTGATTATGGCGATTACACGTACTGAAAGTGCCTTTAATCCGTTGGCTAAATCCTATGTGCCGGCATTTGGTTTGATGCAGATTGTGCCGCGTTCGGCTGGTATGGATGCAAGCCAATTGATTTATGGTCAGTCGAGGTTAGTTTCGCCCAGTTATCTTTATAACCCTAGCAATAACATACAAATGGGCAGTGCCTATTTGCATTTATTGCAGTACCGTTATTTCAAAGAAGTTAAAGATCCAACCGCGCGCCTTTATTGTGTGATTGCGGCTTATAACACCGGGCCGGGTAATGTGGCCCGCGCCATCACGGGCAACACTAAATTAACCCCCATGTATGCTAAGGTTAATGCCATGACTGCAGCACAGCTGCACGAGCAATTAATGGTTAATTTACCCTATGACGAAACCAAAAATTATTTACGCAAAGTGCTGGCTGCGCAGGCCAACTATCAAAAGGCTTAGCCTGTAAAACGGCCGATTAAAAATAAAGGAATGGGTATGTTTCAAAATAGATTTAAGCATGTAGGCCTAATGGGTTTGAGTTTGAGCTTATTACTGAGTGGTTGTGCGCAAAACACTAAAATCGTGGTGCCATCCTACACCGCGCCGGTTGAACTCAGCAAAATCGAGGCACTTAAAAGCGGCGGCGACACGACCGAAGGGGTGTATTTGAGTTTTGCAATTAATCCAGAACTTGCGTTTTCTAGCCAAAAACCCGCGCCAGATGAGGTTGATTTATTGGCGCGCAATTTGGTTAATCAGCTTCAAGTTCAGATTACCGAAACCAGCTTTATCACCATCCATCCAATCTATGATATGGCCAGTGTGGTACTGGATATGGAAGTGATGGATTTCCAATATACAGAGCAAGGTGGTGAGCGCAAAGCCAAGTTAAGCGTGACCTTTACCTTGTCAAAAGGCACAAATGCGGTACTGGCTAAGGTTTACGATGGCAATGAATTCCGTTTTTCAAGCGACCCTAACCGCTTGCCTAATAAACAAGCAATCTTAGCTAAATTGTCTGAAACAGTGGTGCAAAAATTTGTCACCGACATTTCACCCACTCGTACTAACCAGCTAAGAGAGTTTCTGACTTTACCATCGGATTTGTCACACGTGATTGGGTTTGCTGAGAAGGGTAACTTTCAATCGGCCATTGAAGACATGCTGAAATATCAAGGTAAACGTGATGTGAACTTTTATTACAATCTGGCCGTGCTGTATGAAGCGCAAGGCAGTCGTTCGGAAAACTTAAATGTCACGGCCAAGGCGAAGCAAGCTTACGAGGAAGCTTTTCGTTTAGGCGGCAATAAAAATGACACGATCGCCTCGGCTAAAGCGCGTTTTGATAATTTCTATCGTTTACTGGTGTTAACTCAAGACCAAAAAACGCAAAACCAGCAACTGAATCAAGAGTTGAACGATCAATTTTTTATGCGTTAATCTCTAAAATAAAACAATAATAAGGGTACTTATGATTAAACGTTATTTGGCCGTTCTCGGCTTATTGTTGGGGGTGTTGTTTAATGCCGGTTGCGCTACGATGGGAGAAGGTGCGACCGCACTGCTTGAAGTGCCATCGGTAGAAGCCAGTGCGAATCGTGTCGCAGTCGGCACCGGCGTATTAAGAGTGAATAATCACCTGCTTAACAACATGCCGATTTCAGCGGATGCGAACTGGCCTAAAGTCATCACGGATGAGATGACGGATGATGATTATCAGGCAATCCGTAAAGCCTTAGAGAACGATCCTTGGTACGCTACCCGCCATTATTCGGATCCGTATCAATTGCAAGTGCTGGGCGGCTATATGGCGCCGGGCATTTCACCCTTAACTTATGAGGTCTATCAAAAAATCCGCATACTCTATGGTCCAAATGTTGAAAACTGGCCAAACCTGCTCAAGTATTCGCCAAAGCTGGATCAGTTTCTTGAGTTTGTTGATGCCGAAGACAAAACCCCGATTCAGATAGAAGCGGCGCAAGCGAATATGTACCCAAATCTGTTTGCCGCTATTACCTCATTAATGCCGATTAATTATCAAAAAGATTTAAGTGTCTCGCATGACGAAATGCAAACCGCGTTTGATGAAACCGCCTATTTAAAAAAGGACAAGGCTTATCTCGAAAAGCGGTTGGAAGATAATAAATTGAGCACAAAACCTAATTATTCAGGGCCTCTAAGCCCTTTGAGTACTGAGGAGATTCAACAGATTAATGAGCAAATTTCGGTGCTGGATGTGCAAATTAAACAGGCCGAGCAGCAGGCTGATCAAAAGCAAGAAATTCACTTTCAGCTTTTAGATTCCGCCCTTGATGCACTTAAAAGTGATATTAACCTATCGCCAGAAAGCGTGATGCTGGCAAACAATATTAAGCGGGTATTGGATGATGTCAAATCCAGCTCCATGCAGGCTGGTGTGCTTTATACCTTGTCGGTGGCTACGTTAATTGGGCGTAACAGTTTTCAAAACTTTGACAAAGAATTGATGAGTCTTGCTGCTGCAACCGCCTTGGTGCCGGTTAAAAAGCGTGACCTGATGGGCGCTCGAATCGAGCGTTTAACTGAAAATGTAATTTATTTGCTTCCGGCCATTGGTATGGGCAGTTACTACATAGTGAAACAATATTCCTTAGCGGGTAAATATGCGAATGTGGTAGAGGTGATTATTGAGGCCGACGCAAGTCAGAAAAAAATGCAGGCGACTAACTAACCAGGCCTGGTTATTAGAATGCGGTTTTGCTTCAAATTGATTGAATACACTAAATTGAGAAAATAGTTTATGTTTAAAAATAGTCTAATAAGTCTGAGTCTTTTGTTGATTTTAACGGGTTGTATGTCAAATCCAAAACAAGCGTCAAACTCGTCCAATCAAACTCAACAAGCTAAAGCCGAATTAATGGTACCGCCAGACAATCAAGCGCATTTTTATTCGCAAGGTTTTGGCGTGTCGGAGCAAGCCGCCCAAAAAGATGCATTAGCGCGAATTGCGACACGGATTTCGGTGTCGGTTCAATCTCAGACCGAAACCAACCTAGCGGTTACCATGCGTGATGGTGATGAAAAGGTGGAGCAAGACTATCGAAATCAAGTCTTAACTCAAACTAAAGCGATTGATTTTGTTGGGGTTAGCTTGTTGGATCAGCAGCGAAATGGCGAACAAATAGAAGTGGTGGTGAGTGTAAACCGCCAAGCTCTGATTCAAAATTATCAGAACAAGTTAAGCCAAGCGCATACCCAACTGAAACAGGACTTTGCGCTTTATAAACAAACCAGTTTATTTGAGCAGTTAAAAAACAAGCCTGTGATTATGCAAGCGTCAGCCGAGTTGATGTCGACCTTAAGTGTGATGCAGGTTTTACAGCCCTCCTATAATCCCGATGCCGTGATTGGTTTAAATCAGGATTTATATGCCTATATGAGCCAGCAACAACAAACCGCGGTGTTTGCGATTCAAGCGGATCAAAATTCGCAAGCTTTAGCCCGCTTGATTGAGCAACAATTGACGACCGAAAATTACAAAGTATCCAATGTTGGAGCCAATGTACGCATCCAGCTTAGTACCCAAGTGGCCCCATTATCAGTAAGAACCACGGATGCTCGAATTGCGAGTTTGAAGATGGTGAATCGTGATACGCAAATTAGTGTGACGGATGCTAAAAATAGAATTGTTTCTACGGCGAATATAAAAGCGCGCGGTGTGTCACCAGACAGTGAACAAGCCGCTATTCAGGACACAACCGGCTACAGCCGATTAATGCAAGGCAAGACGGTTATTGAATTTTTAAGCGGTAAATAAGTTCGCGGTTTCGGATAATACGTTTCTTGCAAATATAAAAAAAGCCCAACCACCAGGCCTGGTGGTTGGGCTTTCGTTTAAGCCGGTTTTAATCTACCTGATTAAGAACGACGCGGTTTACGTGGCGCGCCAGTGCTTGGCTTACGGCTAAGTTTTGGGCGCGGGGTACCTGCTCCAGCCGTTTCATTTACTTCAGCTAGCCCGCTCGGTTGACCGCAAATCCAAGTTTTCTTCAAGGTCGCTAACTGCTCTTTTGACAAGTTACTTGGCAAGTCAACCAAACTAAAGGTGTCCTGAATATTCAACTGACGAATCGATGAACCTTCAATCCCGCCTTCATTGGCAATCGCACCGATAATGTTGCCTGGTTTCACACCATTGGCAAAACCAACATTCAAACGGTAACGCTTCATACCAGATTCAGGCGGACCGTCTGCACGTGGACGACGTGGCGCGCGTTCTGGACGATCTGAGTTGCGATCATTACGACCACGGCCTGGACGATCACGACCAAAATCACGCGAACCACGATCATCGTCACGGAAGTTTTGACGCACCGGCTTGTCTTCTAGGAAGAAGGGGGTATCACCCTGCACCAGTTTCGCCAAAGCAGCCGCAATTTCTAAAGCCGGTACATTTGACGCTTGCTGTAAGTCTTCGATCATTTTCTGATAAAACTCTAGGCCTTCTTGTTCCAAGGCTTCGGTAATGCGTGATTTGAACTTCTCAATGCGTTGATCGTTAATGGTTTGGGTGCTTGGCAACTCCAGCATATCGATTTTTTTGTTGGTCGCGCGTTCAATTTGCTGAAGCAAACGACGTTCACGTGGTGCAACAAACAAAATCGCATTACCTTCACGACCGGCACGACCAGTACGGCCGATACGGTGAACATAACTTTCCGTGTCGTACGGAATGTCGTAGTTCACAACATGGGTAATGCGTTCAACATCCAAACCACGTGCCACAACATCTGTGGCGATTAGGATATCAATTTTGCCTTTTTTCAATTGATCAACAATACGCTCACGTTGGTTCTGCGCAATATCACCATTTAGGGCGGCTGCGGCATAACCACGCGCTTCAAGTTTTTCAGCTAGTTCGACGGTGGCGGTTTTAGTACGCACGAAAATAATCATGCCATCAAACTCAGTGGCTTCTAAGATACGGGTTAAGGCGTCTAATTTATGCAAGCCACTCACTAACCAGTATGACTGACTAATGGTTGAAGCTGTATTAGACTTTTGCTTAATGATGACCTCAACCGGGTTGTTCAAATGCTTAGATGCAATTTTATGCACTTCTTTGGGCATAGTGGCTGAAAACAAGGCAATTTGACGATCTTGTGGGGTTTGTTCTAACACCCATTCCACGTCATCAATAAAGCCCATGCGGAGCATTTCGTCGGCTTCGTCTAACACTAGAGCTTGTAGCTGATCTAGTTTTAACGTGCCTTTACGCATATGGTCCATAACACGACCAGGTGTACCAACGACAACTTGGGCACCGCGTTTTAAGGCGCGAATTTGGCCGCCATATTCCTGGCCACCGTAAATAGGTAAAACGTGAAAGCCTTTAATGTGGTGTGCAAAGCCTTGGAAGGCTTCCGCCACCTGAATCGCCAATTCGCGAGTTGGGGCTAAAACTAAAATTTGCGGGTTGGTGTTTTTGACGTCAACGCGTGACAACAAAGGCAAAGCAAATGCCGCAGTTTTACCGGTACCGGTTTGCGCCATACCCAAAATGTCGCGGCCTTCTAAAATCGATGGAATGGCTTGTGCCTGGATGGGTGACGGGGTTTCATAACCTATGTCTTTTAGGCCTTTTAAAACCATTGGGTCGAGGTTAAAACTCTCAAAAGTGATGTCTGTATTAGATGTGTCGCTCATGGTGGATTCCTTAAAGTGCGTTAATTAAATACGCTAACACTCAATTCCACGGAGATGATGGGCGATAAAGTTCCTGTTCAAAAAGGCCAATAGCCAGTATTTGTTAGCAGGTAATAAGTCACGAAGATGGCGAAAGCGCCAAAAAAATGATCCCGAGCTCCGTACGGCTCTCAGGTCTAGCGAAATCAAACGGTTTATCAAACAATAACCGTGAAAATAAGTCGTCACTAATGAGAGAGCATGAGGTAAAGCCCCGAAATTATATGCCATTAGTAATTTTTATACAAATTCTATTTTGACTTATTTGACTAAATCCGTTTTTTATCTGCTTTTGTCAAATCACGCTTTCATAATTTTTGCATGAAACAAGGCTGTTATTGTCGAGATTGAACAACTAGAATGAACGTTCATTCTCGTTGTTTGGTTCGTCCAGATTATGCAAAATTTTTTCCAAATAGATACAGGTTCACCGCTCAAAACTAAGGTACTGACGAGTGCGCTGTGTTTGTTTGTGGAAAAAGGCTATTACAACACCAGCATTCCGGACTTAGTTCAACATTCGGGCGTGAGCACCGGCACCATTTATAAACACTTTGGTGACAAACAAGGTCTTGCGAATAGTTTGATGGAATTGTTGGTTGAGGAACTCTATCGGCAAGAATTAGCGGTTATCGCAGCGCAGGATACGACTCAAGCTCGCTATCGTGCGCTTGTGATGTGGATTGTAGAGTTTAGTTTGGACTATCCAGAGGTCATGAGCTTTATTCTCTATGCACGTCATAAAAATTACTTGCCCAATTTTTCCCACATCTGCTCCTCAAAACCCTTTATGATTTTAAGGGATATTATTCAGCAGGGCATGGCCTCGCAAGAGGTGCGACCTATGGATGTCATGATTGCGGTTTCACTGGCTTTTGGAAGTGTCTTAAGAATGGTGCAGCTTCATTTGGATGGCGTGCTGGAAAAGCCTTTAATGGCGTATGTGGACGAGCTGACTGAAACGGCTTGGTGTGCGATTGCTAACCCGCACAAAACGATCGTTAAACAATAAAAAAGGAAGATACTATGAATAGACGACATTTTATATTTGGGGCCGCGGCACTGTTAGGCAGCCGTTGGGCCAACGCTTCTCAAGATCCGTTAGCCAATGCCATGAATCATTATCGCGATCAGTTAAACCGTGCTGAGAAAGCGGCTGGATACTTAGGCCCGAAAGCCTATATTCCAGAAGCCGTTAAAGTCACCGAAGGCGTTTATACCGTGGTCGGCAGCTTGATCTGGCATAACCCCTCTAACTTTGGTTTAAACAACAACCTGAGCTTTATGATTTTTGAGGACGGGGTGTTTGTATTTAACGGCGGTGCCAACCCAGCCCTAGCGAAAGCTTTGCATGAGCAAATTAAAAAACACACGGATAAGCCGGTGAAATGGGTCGCGGTTGAAAACCATCAAGGCCACGCGCATTTAGGCGCAAGTTATTGGTATGACATGGGGGTGCGTAACTTCTACTCGAACCGACAAGCTTATGCGGATTTCAGCGCTAGCTGGGATATTATTAAACAGCGTTGGTCAGATGCGGTAGGCTTCCAATATACCCAAGGTGCACACAATATTTCTGAAGAGTTCACTCTTTTTGATGACGAGATGGAAGTCGATGTGGGCGGTGGTGAAACCGTTTCAATGCATTACTTTGGCCCAGGTCATACTCCAGGTTCAACCGCACTTTATGTGCCATCACGTAATGTGATTTTCCCGGGTGACTTGGCTTATAACACGCGTATGTTGGCGTTGTTTAACTACACGGATACCTTTAAATGGGTGAAGTCGTTTGAAAACTTTATGGACTTTACCCCTGAAGGAACGATTATTGTTCCAGGTCATGGTGGACCATCTGATATGGCAACGGTTAAACGTGATACTTATGACTATTTGGTGTGGTTGCAAACTGAAGTTAAAAAGGTCATCGATGCTGGTGGTGGTTTAGCTGAAGCTGAAAAAATTGATCAGTCGGCTTATAAAGATCGTCCAGTATTTGACCAAACCTGGCGAGCGAATTCGCGTCATATTTATGAAGAGTTGACGCGTTAAAATAATTTTATGCTTAACTGATGCACTTAAAGGCCCCGTTTATACGGGGCTTTTTTATGAGTTCATTTTTCTTCCCCGCTATTTTCTGGATTCTTCCATTATTGATAGTTTTTGTAAGGTTATTATTTAGCCATACAAAAACTATGTATTAATAGAGCCTGACTAGTTAAACACTAGCACGGAACACATCACTAAAATTTGAGAGATTAATCATCATGAAAAAAACAGTCGTTTCTTTGGCTGCAAGTGCCGCACTTTTATCATCGGCGGCGATTATGTCAGCCGGCACCCCAAGTTCTCAAGACCCTTTAGCGGTCGCAATGGATCATTACAAAGCCGAGTTAGAAAAAGCAGATCGAGCTGTGGGTTATATTGGTCCGGATGTGTATCTTCCTGAGGAGCAGAAAGTTACCGACGGAATTTATACCGTGATTGGCAGCATGATGTGGCCGACGCCCTCAAACTATGGTCTTAATAATAACTTGAGCTTTATGGAGTTTGAGGATGGTGTGATGGTTTATAACGCGGGCGGCAACCCTGCGTTGGCGAAAGCTTTCCACGAAGTAATTAAAAAATATACCAACAAGCCTGTTAAATGGGTGGTAGCTGAGAACCATCAAGGCCATGCACATTTGGGGGCAAGTTATTGGTACGACATGGGGGTGCGAAATTTTTATTCTCAAAGTCTGGCGCATAAAGATATTAGCGAGACTTGGGACGCGACCAAAGAACGTTGGATCAAAGAAGTCGGTTATCAATACACGGCTCCTGCTTACAATGTGTCGGATAAGTTCACCACTTTTGATGAAAAGATGGAAATTGATGTCGGCGGTGACGAAAAAGTGATGTTGTTCTATAACGGCCCGGGTCATACGCCAGGTGCAACGATTGCTTATGTGCCTTCGCGCAAAGTGATTTTCCCAGGCGACTTGGCTTATAACAGCCGCATGGTGGCCTTGTTCCCTTATACCAATACATTTGAATGGGTGAAGACCTTTGAACGCTTTATGCAAACCACGCCAGAAGAGACCATTATTGTTCCTGGGCACGGTAGTGTGACCGATATGGCCACGGTTAAACGTGACACTTATGACTATTTAAAGTGGTTGCAGGCCGAGGTTCAAAAAGTGGTGGATAAAGGTGGCGATAAACTGGATGCAGAGAATATTGACCAATCACAGTTTAAGCACCGAGAAGTTTTCCAACAAACTCACAAAGGTAATGCTCAACATGTGTTTGATGAAATTACAAACGGTTCTTAAGTGAGTCTGGTAGATTCGGCTACAATAAGTAGTCTGAACTTAGACAACAAAAACCCCGCAAGTTCGGGGCTTTTTTATATCTTTTAAGAGTGTTTGATGAAAAAAATCGCCATTATCGGTGCGGGTCCGGGCGGCTTGATGGCCGCCGAAGTTCTGTCGCAACAACCAGGCCTGGTGGTCACGGTTTATGATGCGATGCCGTCGGCTGGGCGTAAGTTTTTGCAAGCTGGACGCGGCGGCTTAAATATCACCCACGCTAAACCGCTCGATGAATTTTTGCAAGCTTATGCTGAGCACCAACTGATGATTGAACCTTGGGTGCGTGCGTTTTCACCCCAAGCGATTCGTGATTGGGTGCATGGTTTTGGTATCGATACTTTTGTCGGTAGTTCTGGACGGGTTTATCCACAGGATATGAAAGCCGCACCGCTATTGCGTGCTTGGTTGCATCGTTTGCGCGAACAAGGCGTAATATTTCATATGAGACATCGTTGGCAAGGTTGGCATGATGACCGCCTCAAGTTTGTCAGCCCGCAGAATGAGCTAGAAGTGGTCGCCGACAGCACGATTTTGGCGTTGGGCGGAGCCAGTTGGCCACATTTGGGTTCGGACGGTCAGTGGGCGGATTTTTTTGAAGACCATGACTTGTCGGAATTTCAACCGGCGAATTGCGGTTTCGACCAGGCCTGGTCCTCAGTTTTCGTTGATCGTTTTGCTGGCCAGCCATTAAAAAATGTGGTGTTGAACGTGCAATCGGGTGGGCAAAGTGTTCGTCAGCGTGGTGAGTGTTTGATTACGCAACATGGGCTGGAAGGCAGTTTAGTTTATGCTTTGTCGAAACTGATTCGCCAAGCGCTAAAATCAGGGCTTAACTTAGAGGTAATGTTGGATTTAATGCCGGATTTAAGCGAGTCGGATTTGCTACAAAAATTAAACAAACCTCAAGGCAAGTTATCGGTATCGAACTTCTTAAAACGTGTCGGCCTGGATGCGCTTCGTATTGGTTTGGTGCGTGATAAACTCACGGCAGAACAACTCAAAGATCGTGCCTTGCTAGCCCAGACGTTAAAGCATTACCGCCTAAACTTAGTGCGCCCTAGACCGATTACGGAAGCGATTAGTACAGCGGGCGGATTAAAGTTTGAAGCGTTAAATGCACAGGGCGAGCTCATTACCAGGCCTGGTGTGTACTGTGTGGGTGAAATGTTGGACTGGGAAGCCCCTACCGGCGGTTATTTGCTCACCGCCGTATTGGCACAAGCGCGTTATGTTGCGCAGAAGATGATTAATGAACTCGTGTAAAACGGGTTTAAACAGGTTCACCTTGTTCGTCATCCAGTATTTCAAATTTATAGCCAATACCATAGACCGAATGAATAACTTCGGTTTCTGGCCAGGCCTGGTGCAATTTTTGACGTAGTTTTTTGATATGGCTGTCGACAGTGCGATCAGACACGACACGTCCATCTTGATAAATTCGGTTCATCAATTGGGTGCGAGAAAAAATTTGACCTGGATGTTCAAATAACACATGAAACAACGCAAACTCGACCGAGGTTAATGCCACGCTTTTTTGTTGGAATTGCACTTGTGAACGCGACTCATCTAAAATCCAGTCAGTTGGCGTTTGGGCTTCGTAATGACGGCGCAATATCGCTTTAATGCGCGCCATCACTTCGCGTGGACTGAAAGGTTTGCAGATATAATCATCCGCGCCGATTTCCAAGCCTAAAATTCGATCCAATTCTTCCACGCGCGCACTCACCATAATAATGGGCACTTGCGAGGTTTTGCGCACCTCTTTGCAAATGTCTAACCCATCTACGCCAGGCAACATAATGTCGAGTAACACTAAATCTGGCTGCGTCTGGCGAATGGTTTCGACCGCATTAGTGCCGGTGTTTAAGTGTGAAACTTGATAGCCAGATGCTTTGGCATAGTCCATTAATAAATCGGCAATGCGTTGTTCGTCTTCAACAATCAGAATGTTCATTTTGGAAAGGCCTCTAGGGGTAATCGAATTGAAATAAGCAGCCCGCCCAACGGACTATGCTGACAGTCTATGCTACCTTGGTGAGCTTGTACAATCTGCTCAACTAATGCCAAGCCAATGCCCGCACCGCCATAACGACGGTTACGCGAGGCTTCGCCGCGGAAGAATCGATCAAATAATTTAGGCAGCGCATCGTCTGGCACACCGGGTGCCGAATCTTCCACCTCGATGCTTAAACTCTTTTTGTTGGATTTTAGACTCAGGCGTACAAGGCCTGGTGCATCGGTATAGGCTAAGCTGTTGCTGATTAAGTTAGTCAACATTTGCTGGAGACGATCAGCGTCACCACGGAACTTGATTTCTGATACTGGTAAATAGGTCTCCAGTTTAAGCCCTTTTTCGCGCGCCAAGCTAATAAAGGGTTCAATCGATTGTTTGACCAATAAGCCGAACTCCAAAGGCTGCATTTGATAGCGTAAACCGCCGACATCATTCAGCGTAATCTGGTAAAGATCTTCGATCAAACGGTTTAAATGAATCGCTTCGCTATATAAGTTATCTAGGCTATCGCTATTTAACGGGCGCACGCCATCTTTTAAGGCTTCAATATCGCCACGAATAATAGTTAAAGGTGTACGCAACTCGTGTGAAATATCGGCAATCCACTGGTTGCGACTCTGCTGGTTTTTTTCTAGGCTGATGGCCAAGTGGTTAAAATCCTGCTGCAGTTGGCCTAGCTCGTCACGTCGATTCACGTTTAAACGTGTTTCAAATTTACCGGCGGTTAAGGAGCGCATGCCCTGGGTAACCGATAAAATCGGCTGCAAAAAGTAGTGTCCAAATGGCATTAATAACAGACCAGATAATAACACTAAGAAAAACACGCCATAGGTGAGCAAGGAGCGTTGACGTTCGGCAAGTTGAATGTCGAGTGCTTCGGTTAATTCGGCTCGATGGCTGTAACCAATATATCCGACGATACGTTGGTTAATTTCGATCGGAATAAACATGCGACTTTCTTCTGATGGAAACCCGTACATGCATTGCTTGTTTTCATCCACCAGGCTGAGGCGTTTTTCGGCAAAATCTGGATGGCGTTGTTTAAAGTCTGAATAAGGGTAGTTTAAAAATAAATCAACCGGCACAAAGGTTTCAGTAAAATCGACCCGGCTGGAGATACTGACAATCTTGCGCCAGGTAATTTCGTCAATAATGCTCAAGTCATCGGCAAATTTTTCTTCAATAACAAACTGAATGTTCTTTTTGATACGATCCAGATGTTGCTGATCACGTTTATCTACATATTCAATCAAACTATTTTTGAGCATCGCATGGTTCGTGACCACCGTGCCGACGATCAAAAAAAGCCCAAAGACAAGCAATAAGGCGATGAGTTTGATTTTAAAGCTCACAATCATGGTGTGTTCCAGTTAGTAATATGGCGAAATTAATCGGCTCAGGCTAAGTATAAAGAAACCGATAGTTTAGATTATGAAAAAACCACGAACCTAGTAGCAAAAAGCCCGCTAAGTGAGCTTTCAGCTTAGCGGGCTTTTTGACTGGTTGGCGCGAATTTAAATTTTCACGCAATCCATTGAATAGACCATTTTGCCATCTACTTCTTCTTTGACTAATCCGTGGATATCGGTTTCGAACCCAGGGAATTTTTCGTTAAAGTTACGTGCAAACTTCAAATAGTCCATGATCTTTTTGTTCACACGCTCACCTGGAATGAGCAGGGGAATCCCAGGTGGATAAGGCGTTAACAAAATCGCGGTTATGCGATCTTCTAGATCATCAATTTCAACACGCTCAATTTTGTTATGGACCATTTTCGCGTAAGCATCCGCTGGCTTCATCGCCGGTTCCATGTGCGAAGTGTACATTTCGGTGGTTAAGCGCGCCACATCGTTTTCTTTGTACATATTATGAATCGCATCTGACAAGTCTTTTAAACCGATACGTTCATAACGCGGGTACTTGGCGATGAAGGTCGGCAGTACACGCCATAAAGGCACGTTGCGGTCGTAATCATCCTTAAACTGCTGTAAAGCCGTTACCATGGTATTCCAGCGACCTTTAGTAATGCCGATGGTAAACATGATAAAGAAGGAATATAAGCCGGTTTTTTCAATAATAACGCCGTGCTCAGACAGGTAACGCGTCACAATCGCCGCTGGAATACCAGTTTCGGAGAAGTCGCCATTCACTGCCAGGCCTGGTGTAATAATGGTAGCTTTGATTGGGTCAAGCATGTTGAAGTTGTTAGCTAAGTTACCAAAACCATGCCAAGGTTCGTCGGCGCGTAAAATCCAAGCATCACGTTCACCCATGCCTTCTTCCGCGAGTTCGTCTGGGCCCCATACTTTAAACCACCAAGAATCGCCAAATTCTTCATCTACCTTGCGCATGGCACGACGGAAGTCCAGTGCTTCGGCAATAGATTCTTCAACCAAGGCTGTGCCACCTGGTGGCTCCATCATGGCGGCCGCGACATCGCAGCTGGCGATAATAGAATATTGCGGACTGGTCGAAACGTGCATTAAATAGGCTTCGTTAAAGCGACCGCGGTCTAACATTCGCTTAGGTGATTCTTGTACCAAAATCTGGCTGGCTTGGCTTAAACCAGCCAGTAGTTTGTGGGTAGATTGGCACGCATACACCATTGGCCCTTCTGAACGATTGGTGTCACGACCAATCGCATGCATGCCTTCATAAAATTCGTGGAAAGTCGCATGCGGTAACCAAGCCTCATCGAAATGCAGGTTTTCAACATATTCGCCCAAGGTTTTTTTGATGGTGTCGACGTTATACAAAATACCGTCATAGGTACTTTGGGTCAGCGTCAACATCTGTGGCTTGGCGGTGGCGTCTTTCACCAATGGGTTGGCTTGAATTTTCTTTTTAATGGTTTCTGGCTGAAACTCCGACTCCGGAATCGGGCCGATAATGCCGTAATGGTTGCGAGTCGGCATTAAGAAAACCGGTACCGCGCCCGTCATGATGATCGAGTGTAAAACCGATTTATGGCAGTTACGATCCACTACCACGATATCGTCATCCGCGACGTTAGCATGCCAAACAATTTTGTTTGAAGTCGACGTACCATTGGTTACAAAAAACAAGTGATCCGCGCCAAAAATGCGTGCTGCGTTTTGTTCTGAATCGGCCACCGCACCAGTATGATCCAATAGTTGACCAAGTTCATCTACCGCATTACATACGTCGGCACGCAGCATGTTTTCACCAAAGAACTGGTGAAACATTTGCCCAACCGGACTTTTCAAGAAAGCCACGCCGCCAGAATGCCCTGGGCAGTGCCAAGAATACGAGCCGTCAGCGGCATAACCTGTTAAGGCGCGGAAAAAGGGCGGTGCTAAGCCTTTTAAGTAAACACGCGCTTCGCGAATAATATGACGTGCCACAAATTCGGGCGTATCTTCGAACATGTGGATAAAGCCGTGCAATTCTTTGAGCACGTCGTTAGGTACATGGCGAGAAGTGCGGGTTTCACCATATAAAAAGATCGGAATGTCGGCGTTGCGATGACGAATCTCACCTACAAACAAACGCAATTTTTCAATCGCATCGTCTTTGTGTTCTTCATCCGCAAATTCATCATCATCAATCGATAAAATAAAACAGGAGGCTCTATTTTGCTGTTGTGCAATCATGGCGGTGTCATTAAAGCTCGTAACACCTAGGGTTTCCATGCCTTCGGATTCGATGGCTTCGGCCAGCGCACGGACACCCGTGCCTGAGGCATTCTCTGAGCGGAAATCTTCATCAATAATGACGACAGGGAAACGAAATTTCATAGGGGATAATGTCCTTGTTACAGCGTCTAAAATAAACCAACCTTGACCCTGCATTATACAAAACCCGCGTCCAAATAAAACGAAAGTTTTGGTATCTATCATGCAACGAGTTAGCGGTTGGTTCAAGGTCAGTTCAATTAAGCTAGCTAGAATTAACCAGTGAATCATCAGGCTGTCCTATAATGGCCTTTTTGATAGAAGGATGAGTCGTGTGACACGAAGCTACTTTTGGATCGGATTTGGCTTGGCGGTAGTGGGCACCTTGTTATTTTCAGTCAAATCGATTCTTATCAAGCTCGCTTATCAAGCCGGCTCGGATGCGGATGGCGTGATGCTGCTCAGAATGCTGATGGCGATGCCGGTTTATGCCGTGATCGCTTGGGCTTTGTGGCAACGTTACCCGCAAAAAGGGGCACAGATTCCAACTCGCACCTGGTTGGCCTTGATCGGTCTAGGTTTCATGGGGTATTTCGTCTCGTCCTGGCTCGATTTAATGGGGTTGGAGTTGATTTCTGCCCAGCTCGAACGTCTGACATTGTTTACCTACCCGATTATGGTGGGTATTTTAGGTGCGTTATTTTTTAAACAACCCCTAACCCGCAAAATCATTTTAGCTTTAACCTTATCTTATATCGGCATATGGCTAATTTACGCGCAAGAAGCCAGCTTGGCCGGTGATGGCGTCGCCAAAGGCACATTGTTGGTCGCATTAGCCGCGTTTAGTTTTGCGTTTTATGTGCTGTTTAGCCGCGCGATTATCGCCCAAGTCGGCAGTTTATGGTTTACCAGCTGGGCTATGTTGGCGGCCTGTGTTTGGGTGATTGTGTTTTTTGGCATCAGTATGGATTGGTCCGCGTTTGAGCTGAATGCACAGATTCTGCTTTGGACGTTTTTGTTGGCGATTGTCAGCACGGTTATTCCCAGCTTTATGATTTCTGAAGCCATTGCCCGCCTAGGCCCGGCACAAACCGGCATTATCGGTAGTTTAGGGCCGGTATTTACGATCGCGTTGGCGGTATGGATTCTGGCCGAACCTTTCACCCTGTCGCACTTAATCGGTTTTACCTTGGTGATGATTGGTGTGGGGGTGTTGACGATTCAGCGCAAGGCATCAGCTAAGTCCTCCTAAAACACAATCCATCGATAAAACAATTTTATTGTACATACCCCTGATTTTGCCGAAGAATGGGGTTCATTCACTTAGGTGAATATTATTAAATAATAAAAGGAAGGATGCGATGTTAAAGCAAGTTTTGATGTTTGATTCGATGTTGACCCCCAAGATCATTACGTTTGTGTACTGGCTGTTATTGTTGGTTGCGTTGGTGGCTGGTTTAAACGCCATGTCAGGCTATTACGGTGTCACCCTTGGGAGTTTTGCAACGGGTTTGGCAATTATGGTTTTTAGTGCGGTTCTGGCAAGAATTTGGTGCGAATTATTGATTGTGTTGTTTAAGATTCACGAGAACTTGAAGAAGATAGCCAATAAAGACGATCAACAAGACTGATTGGTCCAGCCGGTTCGTTCAATCAAGCCGGCGTAGCCTATTTTATTGAAGCACCAGGCCTGGTGCTAGCCATTCGGCCAATGTCACAACACTTAAGTTTAGTAAAATCAAAACCACTACGGATAGTTTAAACCGCCAGAGTAATAACAGGTTTAAAACTAATAAACCCAAGCTTGGCCAGCTCACGATGGCGTGCGGCAAGATCGGGTTAATTAAGGCCGCTAACAAAAACCCCACCACCCCGGCTTGAATAGCCACCAGGCCTGCTTGAAAGTGTGAATTTGTAATAAGCTGTTGATAAAATGGCAGCACGCCAATAATCCAAGCTAAGCCGGCTAAAAAAATCGCGATGGTCGCGACAATTGCCCCCAGCCAACCTTGCGTAAGCGCGCCTAAATAGCTAGCGAAACTAAACATGGGGCCGGGCAAGGTTTGCGCAAACGCATAACCACTTAAAAAAGCCGACTCCGTCACCAGGCCTGGTTGCACCAGTTCGATTTGTAAATAAGGCAGCACCACATGACCGCCGCCAAATACCAGCGCACCGGCACGATACAAACTATCAAATAAGGCCAACTCCGGTAAAACAAGTACCAGGCCTGGTAGTATGATTAATAGACTCAAAGGTGCAATCAATAGCGCCAAGCCAAGTGTGCGGCTGGGTGTGCGTTGCAAGTCCAAGGGAGCGCTAGATGTATAGGTTTTTAACCATTGACCTAGTAACGCCAAACCGAGCAATAATAAAATCGGTGTCCAGACACTGGGAAAGGCCAATAAGACGAGTGCGCTACTGATCGCGGTGAGTGCCCATTCGGCGCGGCGACAAAACTGTTTGGTCATGCCCCAGGTGGCCTGGATGACCACCGCCGCGGCGACAATCAACAAAGCTGGAATCAGCGATGACCAGGCCTGGTGATAGGCAAACCAGCCATAAGCAACCGCGCTCATAATCAGCGCCGAAGGCAAGGTAAATCCTAAAAAAGCCGCAAAAGCACCTGGCCAGCCAGCGCGTTGATAACCGATTAGAAAACCCAGTTGTGAGCTGGATGGCCCAGGTAAGGCATGACATAGTGCAATCCATTGAGCAAATTGCTGATCATTAAACCAAGCGCGTTTTTCAACAAACGCTTGGCGAAAAAAACCGATATGGGCCATCGGCCCACCAAAAGAGGTCAAGCCTAAGCGTAAAAACATCCAAAACATCCGCTTTCCTTGGGTGAAGTTTTAAGATAGCAAACCTGGTAGCCAAGTGCTTAAACTTGGCCAAAGCGCCAGTAGTCCGAGCAAAAAGAGTTGAATCCCGATATAAGGCCAAACACCACGATACATGTCCATCGTTTTTAAGCTCGCTTGGCTAGCAACGCCACGCAAATAAAAAAGTGCAAACCCAAATGGTGGGGTTAAAAAAGCCGTCTGCAGGTTAATCGCAATCATAATCCCCAACCAAATGGGGTCCGCACCCAGAATAAATAAAATCGGCGCAACAATCGGCACGACTACATAGGTGATTTCGATAAAGTCTAAAAAGAAACCCAGCACAAATAACATCACCATCACAATCAGCATGGCGGTGAATAAACCACCGGGTAAATCGCCGAGTAAGCCATGTACCAGTTCATCGCCACCTAGGCCTCTGAACACCAGTGAAAAGAAGGTGGCACCAATGAAAATTAAAAAAATCATACTGGTGATTTTTAGACTGTTTAGCATCACAGACTTTAAGGTTTCAAGGCTGAGTTGGCGTTTTGCTAGCGCCAGCAGTAAGGCGCCCAGTGCCCCTAATGCACCGGCTTCCGTGGGTGTGGCGATACCGCCAATAATCGAACCTAAAACCAGAATAATTAGACCTATCGGCGGCAGTAAACTTTGCATCACGCGCAAGAGTAAACCGGCTTGTAGGCTGTTAGATTCGGATTGAAAAGCCGGCACGCGATGAGGCTGAAAAATCGCCACGCCTATGACATATAAAATATAAAGCCCGACCAATACCAGGCCTGGTATGATCGCGCCGGCAAATAGATCACCGACCGACACGGTTTCAGGCGCAAAAATGCCTTGTTGTAACTGGGCTTGTTGATAAGCATTGGATAACACATCGGCTAATAAAATTAAAATAATTGACGGCGGGATGATTTGTCCAAGGGTACCTGAGGCGCAGATCGTGCCACTAGCAAGGCGCGGACAATAGCCTTGCTTGAGCAAGGTGGGCAGTGCTAATAAGCCCATCATGACCACGGTTGCGCCCACTAAACCGGTGCTGGCCGCCAACAATGCCCCAACTAAAATCACCGCGATACCTAAACCGCCACGTACACCCTGGAAGACTTCGGCCAGCGTTAGCAGGAGCTGGTCGGCAATTTTAGACTTTTCCAGCATCAGTCCCATAAACACAAACAAAGGCACGGCCAATAAGGTGCTGTTGGTCATGATGGAAAAAATTCGACTCGGTACGCTGTTTAAAAATGCCATGTCGAACACACCAAATAAACTCGCGCCCAAAGCGAATAATAACGACACCCCGGCGAGTGTAAAGGCGACCGGAAAACCAATCATTAAAGCCAGTAGCACCAACGCAAATAACAGTAGAGCAAGCCATTCCATAATTAAATGCCCTCCTGAAAATGATCTTGAAACGCCTCAGCTTGTGCTTGAGGGTTCAATTGATCTGGCGCAAATAACGCTAGGCTGTATTGCACAATAAAAGCCAGTGTTTGCAAAAGCACCAGGCCAGCACTGATCAAAATTACACTTTTAAGTAGGTATAAATAAGCCAGTCCGCTGGCATCGACCGAACGTTCTTGAATTGCCCAGCTGGCGGCAACATAATCCCAGCCAGACCAAAGGATAAACAGCATCATGGGTAACACAAAAAAGACCGCACCCAGCAGGTTAATCCAGTCTTTTCGGCGTTTTGAAGCACGTTCGTAAAACACGTCTACACGCACATGCTGGTTTTGTTGATAGGTATAAGCCAGCCCCAACATAAAAATTAAGCCATGCACATAGAGCAAACTTTCATCGAGTTTAGTGCTGCTGAAATCGAAGCCATAACGTAAGCCGACGGCTAAACTCGCTAGTACAACCAACAACAGCGTTAACCAGGCAACACTATGCCCAACGCTTGATTGAAAGCGGTTTTGCCACGCCAGAAGTTGATTTAAAAGAACATAAATAGATTTTGGATTCATAGGTTTAAGCAAATTTGAAAAGTCATTATTTTACGCGGTTTTTGTGACAAAACGGCGTGAGGTTAAATTTAAGCTTGATCTTACCGCTTAATTAATCAGGTTAGCTTCATAAAAACGATAGGTATTGCGTCCACTCGACTTGGCTAGATACATCGCGGTATCGGCTAAACGCATTAAGGTGCCGAGCTCTTTGGCATCATCGGGGTAAAACGCAATGCCAATACTGGCGCCAATTTGAAGCGTATGGCCTTCAATTTGGTAAGCAGGCGCAATGCAATCAATAATATTCTGTGCCACTCTCGCCGCAGTTTCACGGGTTTGAGCGCCATTTAATATGACGGTAAATTCATCGCCGCCCATGCGCGCTAATAAATCCGCTTGGCGTAGTGAGTGACTTAAACGTTGCGCAACCGCAATCAAAAGTTGATCGCCAATATCATGGCCCAAATTATCATTAACGTGCTTAAAACGATCAAGGTCAATAAACAACAACGCGAGATTGTGTTGCTCGCGTTGAGCTTGCTTAAGTTCTTGTGCCAGTTGTTGGTAAAACAGCGCGCGGTTAGGCAACTGGGTGAGCGCATCTCGAAACGCAAGTGTCTCGAGTCTTTCGGCTTGCTGTTTGGTATGTTGAGTTTGCTGGTAAAACCAAATAAAGAAATAGCCGACGATTAAGGACAAGGCCGCGAGTCGTAAAAAGTGCCATAGCCACCAGGTTGCATCCCATAAGTTTGAATATTCAAACAACACCGCCGAAACCGCAAACATGAGGGTTAGTACGGCTAAGTTTTGGTGGGAAAAGTTCGATTTTGGGTGCATCATCAATGTCAGGCTAGCAACCAAAAAACCAGCCGTACCCAGCGTATTAAAGGTGATGGCGGCCGGGCTAAATATCCCTTCGTCTTGTAACATGCTCGGTAGCAAATGATGACTCAAAAGTAAGGCAAAGCTTAAACACAGCGCGCCAAATAGACTTAACCAAGGCAGTTGTTTTAACCAACGCGAGCTTTGCCAAGATACCGGTAACACAAAAAGAGAAAACAAAAGCCCGCCGACTAAAACTCCCAGACTGTGCAAGCCAACAAAGGTGTTGCCAGGCTCAACACTGCCGTGAAAAGCACCCATGACGGCCATGGCAATAAACCCAGACGCCACCCAATAGAATCGCTCGCAGAGTTTGTCGGCATGAATTAAAAGGATAATATATAAACCTAAAATCAGGTTTAACAGTACGCCTGCGCCCTCAATCACCGAGTGAAGCGGAATATTTGGCCAGCTGCTTGAGCCAAATACGATCGGGATCGCCAAGGCTAAAATGAGTGGCACAACCAGGCCTGGTAGGATGACCCAAATATGCTGACTAAAGGGGTTGGCGTGTTTCAAAGGTTTGACCTTTAATTTTTAAGTTCTATCTGTGCATTATGACGCTGAACTAGGCGTAAAACAACTTATGCCAAACCAGTTATCTCGACAGACTGGTTTATAATAGGGCTACATTTTTAATGCAAAGACGCTCATGATTGTCAAAGTCGCCTTAAATGGCCCATTTTTAAACGCCCTCGATTACGAATGTACTTTCGAACAAGTCCAGCCAGGTATGCGTGTGCGGGTGCCGTTTCGAAAAAAGTTCAAGGTGGGACTGATTCTCGCCTTAAGTGATGAAAGCGATTATGACGCCAGTAAACTTAAAGCCATTTCCGAAGTATTAGATGATGAGCCGCTATTTAGCCTGTTGGAGTTGCGTTTTTTAAGTTGGGCGGCTCATTATTACCATGAACCCATCGGCGAAGTCATTATGGCCGCCTTGCCTAAGCGCCTGCGAGCAGGCGAAGCCGTCTCGGTTGAAGGAATCAAGCAATGGCAACGCACTGACTTGGGTCAAACGATTACGCTGGATGATCTAGCCAAAAACGCCCACAAACAACGCGCCATTTGGCAGGCGTTCAGTAACGACCAGGCCTGGTCGGAAGCCCAGTTAAATCAGCAGTTCGACAATTGGCGACCAGTGGTGAAGAACTGGCAAGACAAACAATGGTTAAAGCTAAGTTATGGTTCGTGTTTGCCGCCGGTTCAATTTGCAGATAAGCCGAACCATCAACTAAATCCCGAGCAGCAAGCCGCCGTCGATAGTGTTTTATCCGTTTCGGATGAGTTTGGTGCGTTTTTATTACAAGGGGTAACCGGTAGCGGAAAAACCGAAGTTTATCTGGCGATGATTGAATCGGTGTTGGCGAAGGGCAAGCAAGCTTTGGTTTTGGTGCCAGAAATTGGTTTAACACCGCAAACGGCGGCACGTTTTGAAGCGCGTTTACAACAGCGGGTGGTTGCATTGCATTCGGGTTTGAACGATCAAGAACGCCATTGCGCTTGGCAAGCGATTCGTAGTGGCGAAGTGAAGGTGTTATTAGGCACTCGCTCAGCCTTGTTTACGCCCTTTGCAAATTTAGGTTTGTGCATTATTGATGAAGAGCACGATTTGTCGTTTAAACAACAGGATGGATTTCGTTATTCGGCGCGTGATTTGTTGGTTCGACGCGCACAAATGCACAAGGTACCCGTGGTGTTGGGATCGGCGACACCATCTTTAGAGTCGCTTTACAATGTGCAACAAGGGCGTTATCAAAAGTTGGTTTTAAGCCAACGTGCAGCCGCAGCCGAAATGCCGCGTATTCATTTATTGGATATTCGGGGTGAACGTTTAGCAGAAGGTGTGTCCGCTCCCCTTAAAGCCGCCATGCAACGTCACTTAGAAGCCAAAGGCCAGGTGTTGCTGTTTTTAAATCGACGCGGTTATGCACCCGTTCTAATGTGTCATGATTGCGGTTGGCAAGCGGCTTGCCCTAGTTGTGATGCTAACTTAACCTACCACCAGGCCTGGAATGAACTGCGTTGTCATCATTGCGGCTATAGCGAAAAAAAGCCGCCGGTTTGTCCGGACTGTCAGAGCAAAGAATTTATACGAGTTGGCCAAGGCACCGAACGTTTGGAGCAAACGATTCGGACTTGGTTTCCAGATAAGACGCTGGTTCGCATCGATCGAGATACCACACGATTAAAAGGCGCACTCGGCCAAAAAATTGAGCAGGCTCGTAGCGGTGAAGCGGATATTTTAATCGGCACCCAAATGTTGGCCAAAGGTCATCATTTTCCAAATGTGACCTTGGTTGGTTTACTGGATTTAGATCAAGGTTTATTTAGCGTAGATTATCGTGCGGCCGAGCGCATGGCGCAGCTTATTGTTCAAGTCGCCGGCCGAGCAGGCCGAGCTGAACGTAAAGGCGAGGTCATGATTCAAACCCATCACCCAGAACACCCATTATTAATGCGTTTAGTCTCGAAAGGTTATGATGATTTTGCGCAAAAGGCCCTGGCCGAGCGAGCCTCCGCCCAGCTTCCACCCTATGGTTTTCAAATTTTGCTTCGCGCGGAGGCGTTTGATATTAATGAAGCACTTGCGTTTTTAAACAGCATTAAAGACGAGTTATTAGGCGTTGCGGTGGCCGAGCCTTGCGAGGTTTGGGGGCCAGTGAGTGCGCCGATGGAGCGGCGTCAAGGCCGTTATCGTTATCATTTACTGATGCAGTCAGAAAGTCGGGCAGCCTTGCAAACTTGGTTTAGTGCGATTGAGTCAAAGATTTATCAGTCGCCTTGGGTCAGTAAAGTACGCTGGAGTGTGGATGTTGATCCGCAAGAGTTGAGATAACGCAAGCATCCACGGAATCCCGGTTGCGTTTTAGGGGTTTCGGTTTAAAATTGACCTATCATAATTCATTAACTAGGTGGCAAAGTGACGATTTTTATTAAGTTATTTAAGGCGCTCAACGCCAATCAACATCCGGGGCAAATTGCGCTGTCGTTAACCTTGGGTTTGCTGCTTGGTCTCACCCCGTTGTTTTTTCCGCACACGCTACTCACCCTTTTATTGATCCTGATTCTGAGAGTCAATCTTTCAGCCGTGTTGGTATCTTGGGGTGTATTTACCGGCTTCGCTTATGCCTTCGACCCGGTTTTTCATCAACTAGGCCTATGGATACTGAATCATCCAGGCCTGGTGGATATTTGGACACAGTGGTACAACCAGGCCTGGTGGCGTTTTATGTCGTTTAACAACACGATTGTGATGGGCAGTATTGTGGTGGCTTATAGTTTGGCCTTGCCATTTTTTGGCTTTAGCTGGTTGTTAGTGCGCATTTATCGTCAGCGCTTTTTGGTTTGGGTCAACAAGTTTAAGCTTGTGCAAATGTTGAAGGTCTCAAGTAAAGCGGAAACAATGTCGGGGTTTTTTAAATGAGTGAGCAAAACAAAACTACAGCCGCATCAGACGAATTATCAATCCAAAAGAAACCCTTGAAAACCGCCAAGCCCAAAGGGTGGATTCGATGGTCAGGCGTGATCAGTGTGTTGGTGTTGCTCGGGTTAGTTGTGGGCTTAGGCTATGTGATGAGTAGCTGGGCATTAAAAAGCAAAATAGAAAGTATGGCTTCTAATGCTTGGGGAGCCAAAGTTGATATTGAAGACTTGAGTTTTAGTTTTGATCCGGTGGGGGTAGATTTGACCGGTGTAAAACTAACCGACCCAGAGCAGCCGATGCAAAATTTAGTAGAGTTAAAACAGATTCGTTTAAGCGTTAATTTATATCATTTAGTGGTTAAACGTTTTGTGGTTGAAGACCTAGTGATATCAGGCTTAGCATTGAACCAGCCACGTGAAACGAGTGGCGAATTGTCTAAGCCATTAAAACCTGAACTTGAGTCGTCTGCGACGCAAAAACCTGAAAAATCATCCTCGGACTTTAAGCTGCCATCGGTTGCCATGCCGGATGCAAAAGAGGTGATCGCACGTGAGCGTTTAGATACGGTTGACCAGGCAAAACGGCTGGAAGATCTTGCCAATAGTACAGAAAAAGAGTGGGCAAAAATTGAAGAGTCTTTGCCAACCGCGAAAAGTTTAGCGCGTTATGAAACCGAATTGAAAGCGATCTTTGAAGGCTCAGTGAAAGATCTTAATGACCTTCAGCAGCGTCAACAGCGCTTAAAGGCATTGCAGAAGGATTGGCAAGCTGACCAAGCCGCGATTCAACAAGCGCAAGATTTTATTCAAAACCGCAGTTCAGAAATAAGCCAAGGTTTAGGTCAACTCGAAAAGCTGCCTAACCAAGATTTACAACGCCTGTTGTCTAGTTATTCGATGGATCAATCTGGTTTGTCTAACTTAACCTATTTATTGTTTGGCGAAAGTCTTCAACAAAAATTGCAGTTGGCATTGGACTGGCATCGTAAAGCCCAGCCTTTAATTAAATGGATTGAGAAATATCGCGCTGAATCGGCTGCGGAAAAAGCCTTGGCTGAACAAGCTAAGAAACCACGTAGCGTCGGTGAAAATATAGCTTTTAAAGAGTTTGATCCCCAGCCGAAATTTATGATTAAACGCATTGATTTTGACGGAGATATTGACTGGGGTCACATCACGGCAAAAGTGCGAGATGTCAATTTTGATCAAACCTTTAGTCGCAAGCCCATTCGATTTAACCTGCAGGCATTACCAACAACACAAAAAACAGCTTTGGTTTTGGACGGTTATAGCTCGACGCTAGAGACCGATT
>NZ_DATCSL010000061.1:0-16110 GCF_036568485.1 Thiomicrospira sp. | reverse complement strand
AAATCCAATACGTTAGATGCGGTGCGTTGGGTGATGGGTGAAAGTTCGGCGCGTGAGCTACGCGGCGGGGATATGAATGATGTGTTGTTTAACGGCACCGATAAACGCAAAGCCGTTAGCCAATGTTCGGTGGAACTGATTTTTGATAATGAGTCCGGCCTGGCTGGTGGTGCCTATAGTAGTTTTGCGGAGATTTCGGTTAAACGTGTGCATCACCGCGAAGAGGGAACGCAGTACTTTCTAAACCAACGTAAATGTCGGCGCCGTGACGTTATTGATTTGTTTAACGGTACCGGCTTAGGGCCACGCAGTTATGCCTTAATCGGGCAGGGCAATATCAGCCGCATTATCGAAGCCAAACCTGAAGATATGCGGGTGTATTTTGAAGAAGTCGCCGGTATTGGACCTTATCGTTCACGCCGAAAAGAAACCTTATTACGCCTAGAACGCACGCGTGAAAACCTAGCTCAACTGGCGGTATTAAACGAAGCCTTAACCGATCAAGCCCATCATCTTTCTATTCAAGCTGAAAAAGCCCGCGATTATCAGCAAGCCTCCGAGCGCCAACAGGTGCTGGAAAAAAGCCTGTATTACCAGCAATGGCAAAGTTTGCACCAACAATTGGATCAAGCCCAGACACAATTACGCGAAGCCGAAAAGACTTTTGCCAATACCAAGGCCGCTTGGGATAAAACCCAGACGGCTTGGATTTTAGATCGCCAAAAACTGCCAGCCTTGCAGTCTGAAGTGGATCAAGCTGAAGCCGAATTTCATCGGCTGGATAAGCTGGTTGATAAACTGCAACAGCAACAAAGCTTTGCCGATCAACAAGCTCAGCAATGGCAAGCGCAGCAAAGTCTTAATCAACAACAGCAAACTCAGCGCCAAGCCCAGCTTGAGGCTTTGCAGGCTCAATTTAAAGAGGTCGAAGAAGAAGCGGAAGCCTTGTTGTACGAGCAAGAACGCCTAGACGAAGAGTTAGATCAGTTAGAGCAGGCCTGGTCGTCACAACAAGGTTTGAAACAGCAACACGAACAAGCCCAGCATCAAGCGCATTGGCAAACCCAGCAACTTGAGCAACGCCTAAAACAAGCGCAAAACGAAGCAGCTCGTCATGACCAAACGCTTGAACATATCCAACAACAAATCGCAATGACGCAGGATAGTTTGGATCGTGTGCAAGCCTCAGCCGGTCAAGTGCAGTTGGATGCTTTAAGTGAGCAACAAACTCCACTTAAACAAAACCAGCATGTGTTAGCTGAAAAAATTACGCAAGCTCAGCAGGCCTTAGCTGAAATTGAACAAAACCTGCGTCAAATGCGCCAACAGCAAAGTCAATCGCAAGCTGAACAACAACGTTTACAAAGCGAGCGTCAAGGTCTGCAAAAACTCCAAGCTTCGTTATTAAAATCGTTAGAGTCCGATCAAGATCATGTGCTGGAACGTCATCCGGGTGAGTCGCTACTGAATTGTTTAAAAGTCGATTCAGATTGGCAATTGGCGGTCGAAGCTTGGTTGGGCGCGCGTATTCAAGGCGTGATATTAGACCAGGCCTGGTCGTTCGATGAACAAGCCCAACTTCCTAGCTTGCCGCTACTGGCTTGGGAAACGCCAGAAGATGGTGTAAGCGACCTACAGAGTTTATCCGGTAGTTTGGCGAGCAAAATCCAACAACCAGGCCTGGTGAAAGCCTGGGCGAGTTCGATTCGATTACGTTCTTCACATCAAAGCCTGCAAGCTGATTTAGCCGAACTCGACCACCAGGCCTGGTTGATTGATCAAACTGGCGTGCTTTATAGCAAAAACGCGATTGTACAGCCGACTGGTTCTCCTTTGGATGGCGTGTTGGAACGCCAAACGCAAATTGACGAACTTTTGCAATCGGAAAAATTACTTGATCAGCAGTTAGCTCAGATGACACCGCGGATTGAAAGTTTGGCTCAACAACAGTCAACCCTGCAGCAGCAACTTGACGCTTTAAAAACCGAATTGCAGCAAAGCGAACGCGAATGGCAACGTTTAGACGATCAACGCCAACACTTGTTAAGCAATCAACAACAGAATCAAAAAACGCTGGATCATTATCAAACCTCGTTAAATGAGTTGGCACAAAAACAATCACAATTGCAAAAACAAAAACAAGATTTAGCCTTAGATATTGAGGCGTTAGAAGAACAATTGGATGTGCATTCTGAACAAGAAGACCAAGCCAATCAAACCTTAGCGGAAACCCAGCATAAGTTACAGCCGATTCAGCGTGATCGCGAGCGGGTACAATTGCAACTGCAGCGTTTAGAGCAGCAAATTAATCAAAACCAGCAAAGCCAGCAAAATTTAAAGTTTCAAATCCAGCAGTTGCAACAACAGCTTACCCAAGACCAAATTCAAGCCGATTTAGTCGCCCAGCATTTAGCCAGTTCAGCGAAGGTTGATCCAGAAGAATTAAGTCGGCAACAAAGCCAGTTAGAGCGCGTAAGTGGGCAGCTTGATTTATTGCAAACCCAATTGGCCAAGCAAAAACAAGCGACTGAAGTCGCGCAGCTTGAGGCTGAAACCGCACAAGCCGCGCATCATCAGGCTGAGCAAACCTTGGTAACTTGTCAGTTGCATTTGCAAAATGGACAGCAACAGATTCAAACTTTAAAGAAAACCTTAGAGTCTGAAGGCTTGGATGCCCATGAGCTGGCACAGATTCGGTTTGAACCAGAAGATATGGAACAATTAGAAACCGAATTAAAACAGGTTAAATTGCATTTAACCCGACTGGGCGCGGTGAACATGACCGCGATCGAAGAATATGACCAGGTCAGCAGCAAGCTGGAAGCTTTGCAGCAACAGGTGGCCGACTTGGAGGCTTCAATTGAAACGCTTGAAGAGGCGATTACCACGATTGATGAAGACAGTCGCCAGCGTTTGGTGGAAACCTTTGATCAGGTTAATCAATCTTTCAAAACTTTATTCCCTAAATTGTTTCAGGGTGGCGAGGCCAGCCTATCTTGGCAAGATCCACAACAAGATCCGCTCGAAGGCGGGGTAGTGGTGATGGCTCGACCGCCCGGAAAACGTAATGCACGTATTCAACTTTTATCAGGTGGCGAAAAAACCTTGGCCGCTTTGGCGCTTATTTTTGCTATCTTTGAACTCAAGCCCGCGCCTTTCTGTATATTGGATGAGGTCGATGCCCCGTTAGATGATTCGAATGTAATTCGGTTCTGTGGACTAGTCAGAAGCCTATCAGAGAAGGTACAATTCATCTTTATTACACATAACAAGACGACCATGGCATTAGCAAAACACTTAATTGGGGTCACCATGCATGAACCCGGAGTCTCAAGACTCGTGAGTGTCGATTTAGAAGCCGCCGTGGAGATGATAGGAGAGTCGGGTCAATGAATGAGTTACAGCAAGTATTGCTGGTGTTTGCGATTATTGTGGTGGTCGGCTTGTACTTTTTCAGCCGCCAGCGCAATCAAGAACCGGGTCAGGATCAAGACCAAGTGTCACCTCAAGACGACCCGATTCGTTCAAAATCTGTAAGCGCTCATGACTCTGACACGCGCGAGGAGCTTCAAGATCCATCTGCTATAAGGCGCGATCCTGCGACACAAAAACCTCATCCAGTTGAAACAGCCGCCGAACCTGAACCGGAAGACTATGTCCCAGAAGCTCAGGCAAAACTCCCGTTCGGCGATGACTTTGAGTTGACGCCACCGAATATTGATGCCGTCGTTGAAATTGACGATATGCAACCTGAAGAACTTGAACTCACTCAACCTGGTTCGTTAACGCCGCGCCCGCCGCAAGTGTTTGCCATTTTAGTCTTGTCGTCACACCAAGAGTTTTCGTTAAACCAATTGAGTCAAACCTTGAAATCAATCGGTTTAAGTTTTTCAGACAAAGGCACCTTTGTTAAAAAAACCAATCAAAAAGTCACGCTGCAAGTGGCGAATATTATGGAGCCTGGGTTGTTTCCGGCCGAACCCATCGAAGGTCTAACCACCCCAGGCGTTGCCTTAATTAGTGAATTGCCTTGTGCGGTAGCGGGCTCGAAGGCGGTTGACGATTTGATTATGACCGCGCGCCGCGTTTCGCAGCGTCTGAATGGACGTATGTATGATATGCAACGTCATTTACTGCGCGAATCCGATTTGCAAGCTATGCGCGAAGCGGCCTCAGAATTTGAAGCGACGAAATCTTAACCCACCATGCCTGACCAATCGATTGAACAGACGTTATCTCAACTCAAACAACAGATTGAAGCGCATAATTATGCCTACTATGTGTTGGATGATCCCAGCATCAGCGATCCACAGTATGATGCGCTTTACCGTCAATTAATCGAAATAGAACAAGCGCATCCTGAATTGGTTACGCCCGACTCGCCCAGTCAGCGAGTGGGGGATCAAATTCGTGGTGGTTTTAAAGAAGTACGCCATCAAGTGCCGATGTTATCTCTAGACAACGCGTTTGATAATGATGAATTGGCCAGCTTTAATCAACGCGCAGTTGAACGTTTAAAATCAGCCGAATTGTTAGCGGATAATCAGCCAATAGAATATGCCGCCGAACCCAAAATGGATGGCTTAGCGATTAATTTGCGTTACGAACAGGGCGTGTTAAAGCAAGCGGCCACACGTGGTGATGGCTTGGTAGGCGAGGACGTGACGCATAATGTACGCACGATCCGTTGTATCCCCTTAAAACTGCGTGGAACCGATTGGCCTGAGGTTTTAGAAGTGCGTGGCGAAGTGTTTATGAGCAAAGCCGCGTTTGCTAAGATCAACCAATCCCAGTTAGACAAAGCCGATAAGGTGTTTGCCAATCCACGCAATGCCGCAGCCGGTTCGTTACGTCAACTAGATCCTAAAATTACGGCTTTGCGTCCATTAAGCTTTTTTTGTTATGGTTGGGGCGCGATCAGCGATGATTGGTCTGTTCGTCAGAGTTATACGGCGGTGATTCAGCAATTACATGAATGGGGTTTGCCAACCAATCCACTCGCGAAGTTGGTTGAAGGCCAAGCAGGCCTGGTGGCTTATTATGATGATCTGCTCGCCAAGCGTGATGGGCTAGATTATGAAATTGATGGCATTGTCTATAAAGTTGATCAAATTGCTTGGCAACAAGCCTTGGGTTTCACCTCCAAATTCCCGCGATGGGCGATTGCACGCAAATTTCCAGCGCAAGAAGTCTGGACCAAGCTATTAGGCATTGATATTCAAGTTGGGCGCACTGGTGCGCTTACACCGGTTGCGCGTTTGGAGCCAGTATCGGTGGCGGGTGTCACGGTTTCGAACGCGACCTTACATAACCTTGACGAAATTCAACGTAAAGATGTACGTGTAGGTGATACCGTAATTGTGCGTCGTGCCGGCGATGTGATTCCAGAGGTGGTTGGTTCGGTGTTGAGTTTACGTCCAGCCAACACACATTTGTTTGAGATGCCAAAAACCTGTCCGGTATGTGGTTCGGATGTGGTCAAAGAATTAGATAAAGCGGTATATCGTTGTACCGGCGGTTTATTTTGTGGTGCGCAACGTAAACGCGCGTTAGAGCACTTTGTCTCGCGTAAAGCCATGGATATCCAAGGTTTGGGCGATAAACTCATTAATCAGTTGGTCGAAGCGGGCTTTGTGCAGCATCCTGACGACTTTTATGCCTTAACACTCGCGCAAGTATCCGGCTTAGAGCGCATGGCACAGAAGTCGGCGCAAAATGTCCTAGATGCGATTGACGCTTCTAAACAAACCAGCTTGGCGCGTTTTATTTTTGCTTTAGGCATTCCAGAAGTCGGCGAAGTCACCGCCAAACAACTTGCCCAGCATTTTAAAACGCTTGATGCGCTTAAAGTCGCAGAGCTTGAGCATTTAATTGAAGTGCCAGATGTCGGCGAGATTGTCGCCAATCATATTCGTGACTTTTTCCAGCAAACTCATAACCTTGAAGTCATTGATGGCTTATTGGCCGCCGGCATTGTTTGGCCAGAAGTAGAGGACAATACAACCCAAGCCGACTCGGTGTTCAATGGCAAAACCTGCGTGTTAACCGGTAGCTTAGGGCTTATGACACGTGATGAAGCTAAACAAATACTAGAATCTCTCGGAGCCAAAGTCGCTGGTAGTGTGTCGGCGAAAACCGACTATCTAATTGCAGGCGAAAAAGCCGGCTCTAAATTAACTAAGGCCGAACAGTTGGGCGTAGCCGTGCTCAGCGAAGCCGAATTTATCGAATTAGCAGGAGTGCAACATGGTTAGACCACGCAACGTCAGTAAAGGAACCCGCAAAAAGCCGGTTTCAGACTGGGAGCAAGAAGAATTTAGCAGTCGCACCGACATCAAACTGGCCGCACAACACGTCACCGATATTGGTGTGCAACTGGGTGAATTAAGCGAAAGTGCGATTAAGAAAATGGGCTTGCCGAGCGAGTTGTTAGATGCCTTGATGTTACTCAAACGCATGGATCCAGGCCCTGCGATTAAACGTCAGCGTTTATTTATTGGTAAATGGTTACGTCAACACGAAGACGAATTGAGTGAAATTAAAGCCAAGTTGGATGAAATAGAGCAGCGCGCAAAACAACAAAACCTGCATTTCCAAAAACTTGAGCGCTGGCGAGATCGTTTAATTAGCGAACAAGATGAGGCATTGAATGAATTTATGCTGGATTTCCCGCAAGCCGATCGTACTTTACTGCGTCAACATATCCGCAATGCTATCAAAGAAGCCGAAATGCAAAAACCGCCTAAGTCATCACGTGCTCTATTCCAATACCTAAAAGGCTTGGAATGGTAGTGGTGGTTTAGTCAATAAGTAATTGCTAGCTTCAGCGATAATAAAAAACACCCCATAGTCAAATTAGTCTATGGGGTGTTTTTTATGGAACTTTAAAAAGTGGTTTACTTACATCAGTCTAAGCGGCTGACTCTAAATTCAATGCCTTACGTTTACGCACGGCACCACGAATTAAGGCAATAAAGACACCTAGCATCCCACCCAGCACAAAGGCCACGGCTACTATTAATTTCTTATTGGGCTTGATGGGGTTATTAGGTACGCTTGCAGTTTTATCAACTTGCATAGGGATTAAATTGTCAGGGGTGAGCTTAACTGAATCAATAAGTTTTAGTTTTTCCGATAACTTACTAACCCCTAAAGCAAAAGCTTTGTCGGATCCGCGATTTTTTAAGGCCTCAATTTCAGCGGCTAAAATTTTCGTGCCACGCAAATAATCCGCATCAAATTGACCTGTTGCTTTATTGGTAATTGAATCATGAATTCCGGCTTTATTTGCAATGTCTAATGATTCCTCTAAACGTGTAATTTTATTCTCACGTTCCTCTTGTTCTTGTTTTATGAGAGCACTAATTTGTTTAGTTAATTGGTTCTTTTCTTGAGCTAATCGATTATTAATTTCATCAAGTATGCGTTGACGGGTTTTATTTTCGGCAAAAAAAACATATTGGTTTAACCACTCTGCTGTTTTTTCAGCATCAGTAAATTCCATGGTTAAACTACTCGCGTTAAAGGCCGAATTTTTAGCCGGTGGCGAATAAGACAAGCTATCAACAAACTTTTTATAAGCTCTTAGTTGAGACTCTGTGCTTTCTAGGTCAGAAGATAAAAAGTATGACTTTAATTGGTATTGGTCGTAAAAGGCTTCCATCGTTCTGTTCGATAAAAGTTCCGATTTAAATAAATCAAATACTTCTTGAGATTTGTATGCGAACTTAATACTTGTTGTTGTAGAGTCTTTATTTTCGTTAGCCGCTTTTGTAGGTTCGATTGAAAAGTTAATTTCTTCTATATCCTGTTGCAAAGGTGGCAAAAGCGCTACCTCCGCTTTATAGACTTTTGGTAGGCTAATTGAATAAACAGTAGCTAAAGTAGATACGATCAATGTTAAGCCAATGATCAGCCACTTTTGTGACCAAATGGTTTGCCAAAGTTCGTAGAGGTCAATTTCATCTTCGTAGTTGGAAGTCACTTGGTTTTGCTGTGTCTGGTTCATGCGCGCACCTTTAGGTTTGTGATCAAAAGTGCGGTGAGTAAGCTAAAGTGAGCAATCAAAGCCCACTCAAGATGGTAGAAAGCGAGTGCCAGAAAACCAATTTGCACTAGGCTAAAACCTAAAAATAAAACCAACTTTTCGAGTGTTAACAGACTTGGATATATGAGAATTAAAACACCGCCAAATATAAGTGAAGCGGTAGATTGGTTTGGAATTTGGGATAAGTTAGTTTTCATGATTAACACCTGTACCTTAATTAGGAACAAATTCTAGTGCTAAGCATCATTGATAGCAAGAAATTGTTCCTGATTTAGGTACATTAACTTTGTTCCCATAATTGGGACGCATGAAAACTATTTATTCTCCAGAGTCTGAGCGTTTATCTGATTGGCTGCGTGAACAACGCGAGGCGAAAGGTTTGACTATGCGCCAAGCTGGAGAATTGATTCATAAACCCCATTCTTTTATAGGCAAAATTGAAGTTGGCCAGCGTCGTTTAGATGTGGTGAAGTTTGTGTGGTATTGCGAATGCTTGGGATTCGACCCGGTTGAAGGTTTAAATAGTCTACGTCAAAAAAGATAATCAACTCCTCATGCTGAGCCAAAAACTAAGACTCTCTTAGCCGTTAGCAAATTCGGTAGGAGATGTTTCGCTACGCTCAACATGACGCGCGACTAAACCAACCAGGCCTGGTGGTTACTTACTCTTTTGTTTCTAGTAAGCGTTTTTGTTTGAGGTGGCGCTGAATAGTGTTGAGTTCAAATAGGGCTAAACCTAATATCACCAGACCGGCTCCTAGCCAGATGGTGAGGCTGAGTTGTTCGTCGTTGGCGAAGTAACCTAGCAATAAAGCAAAGATAGGGGTGATCATTGGGATCATGCCGAGTCGAATCGCATCCATGTGTTTTAACACGTAGTAATACAACACAAACCCTAGCACCGAACCAATAATCACTAAATATCCAATTGCGAAGCTGGAGCGTAACGATAAACTTGGCCAGTTAAATAACACGCTGGGATTAAATAGAATATAGGCCAAGCTGGTGATCCAGAGTGCGCCAGCAACCACGTGTATGGCAGGAATATCGTGGTTGGTTTTTTTGACTAACACGGTGCTCAGTGAGTGGAAAAAAGCAGCCAATATCGCCACAGCTAAACCGGTGATTTGTAAACTAGCTTGATGTGTGTCTAAGTTAGGTGCAAAGACGAGTATCAGCCCAGCCATGCTGATAAAAATGCCCAGCAACTTATTGGGTGTGAGTTTGTGACCAATCATCAGATAATGCACAAGCAAGCCGGTCATAATCGGATTAAGACCCCAGATTAAGGCAATCCAGCCCGATGGCATGGTTTGCGCCGACCAATAGATTAAGGTCATACCGCCCAGTAAGCCAATCGACGCAGAAGCGTAAACTTTTAGTGCCGACCAAGCAAACGAGAAGGGTCGATTAGTAAACCAAAACACCAGCGGTAAAATCACCAGGGCACTTAAAATAATGCGTGCGGCGACCCCAAAAAACCAGTCGGCTTCGCCGCTCCAGCTAATGGCTAAAGGCGTGGTGGTCCAGATGGCGATGACCATCAAATAGGCTAGGAATACGCGCATTTAAAGCTCTCTTGCAAGCAAGTGAATAAGGTTATAGGCTTTCAAACACGCCAAGTTGGCGGTTCTTTTGAACCTGATGGGCTTCAAATAATCGGCCATTCATAACGATATAAACACCAGGCCTGGTGGTTTGTACCGCCATTAGTGCCGCACCTAAATTAAAACCAGCATCCGATTCGCCCAGCCGAAATGGGCGCATTGCGCCGGTTAACACAATCGTTTTTTGTTGGTTGATGTGATCAGCTAAATATTCGGCGGTTTGGGTGAGGGTGTCGGTGCCATGTGTAATGACAATTTGTTGTTCTGGCGCATTTAAACAAGCCTCTAGAACATGTTCGCGATCTGCTTTAGTCATATCCAAGCTGTCTTTTAACATCAGCGTTTCGAGCCGGAGATTAAGTTGGTGGCGCGCTTGTTTTAGCAGTTCGGGCAAATAGCTTTGGCTAAAATCTAGTTCGCCGTTTAAAGCGTTGTAGTCTTTATCAAGCGTGCCGCCACAGGCGAGTAGGGCAATGTCAGCGCTGGACTTCATGATTGGCGCAAAATACCACGTACAATACCCAAAATCTGGATATCTTCGTTTTTAAGAATAATCGGTTTCATGTCTGGGTTGGCGGGCTGTAAACGAACGCCGGTCGATTCGACATAGAGTTTTTTCATCGTGACTTCTTCGTTATTGATGCGCACAACGACCGATTCACCGTTTTCAGCCGAATTACGGCGCTCGATAATCACAATGTCGCCATCTTGAATGTGCTCATCAATCATCGAATTACCTTTAACTCTTAAAGCAAAGGTTTCTTTTTTGACCAAAGATTGTGGCACCGACACAGTATCGTAGTCGAGCTCCATTTGAATGGGATCACCAGCCGATGTCCAGCCCAGTAAAGGAATTTCGACAAAATCGACATCCAATAACTCTAAGGGTTCAGTGGCTTCAAATTGCAGTTTTTGTTGACGTTTGGGAATTAAAAAGGCCACGTTTGACATGATTAGGCTCTCCGTTTGTTATTTAGGGAACACCAATTTAAATGGTTTGACATCGACATAGTCGTAGACGCCTTCGGTCATATAGGGATCGGTTTCTGCCCATTTGCTAGCTTCTTCAAAACTCTCAAATTCAGCCACGATTAAACTACCACTAAAGCCTTCTGAATCAAGATTAGGGTTGGGCCCAGCTAACATGAGTCGCCCTTGTGCATAAAGCTCTTCTAATCGTGCAACGTGAGCCGGACGCGCTTGTTGTCTCAGCGGTAAACTATCTTCAACATCATAAGCAAAAATAGAAAAAAGCATAGCCGTTCCTTTGAATGTTTAATCAGGTTTGCTGCGGTTTGAGTCGCCGCTATCGTTTGATGATTCTGTTTCTTCATTATTGGAAATCTGAGTATAGCGGCTAATGTAAAGCCCTTGCAATAAAATGAAGGCGAAGGTTAAACCCATTAAGCCGAAAAGTTTGAAGTTGACCCAAGCATCTAATGAGAAGTTGTAATAAACCCATAGGTTAATTAGGCCGCTGAATACGAAAAAACCAATCCATAAATAACTCAAACGAATCCATATTTGGTCGGGCAATTCAATCATCGCATCCATCATGCGGCGTACAATTGGTTTGTTGCCCATCACATAATGACTGGCTAAGAACACTAAGGCAAAGCCCCAGTTTACAATCGTCGGTTTCCAGGCAATAAAACGCTCATCATGCAATAACAAGGTCGCGCCGCCAAGCAATACAATTAAACCAAGGGTAATCAAGTGGATTTTTTCAACCCGTCTGTGGCGTGCGTATAAATAGGAAACCTGAATAATGGTGGCGACAATGATCACGCCAGTGGCTACATAGATGTCGTACATCTTATAGGCGATAAAGAATAGGAAAACGGGAAACAGGTCAAATAATAATTTCATAAGCTTGGGTGTTATTCACTTCAAAGTATTCGGGCTAAAAAACTGGCTTTCGTCAGTCTCGACTAATAGAATGGCTCATTCTAAAGGGGAACTCACTAGAATGAAAGTTGATTTTCACTGTCATACACGTGCATCGGACGGCTCTTTGCCCCCACAAGAATTAGTGGATTTGGCGATTGAGAAGCAGGTTGATTGGTTGGCGATCACCGATCACGACACCACCGCAGGTTATGAACAGGTCAAAGATTATGCCGCACAACAAGGTTTGCGTTTAACGTCGGGCGTCGAAGTGTCGGTGTTGTGGCAAAACCGCACCATTCATATTGTGGGTTTGAATGTGGATGTAGCGAATGACCGATTGCAGACGATGTTGTCAGAAATTCGTGATTTGCGCTGGCAACGTATTGCACAAATCAATGAAAAGCTCATGAAGCGTGGTCATCCGTGCATGATGGCACGTGTAAAAGAGTTGGTTGGCGAGGGTGTGGCGGGGCGTCCACATGTCGCGCAGGTGTTAGTTGAACGTCAATATGTCAGTGGTATTTCGCAGGCATTTGATAAGTTTTTAAAAACCGGCCGATCCGCTTTTGTTAATGCACAGTGGCCAGCGTTAGAAGATGCGGTAAAGCTCATTGTTGAAGCGGGTGGCATAGCGGTGGTGGCTCACCCAGGGCAATACAAACTCACCAGTCGCAAATTGAATTTAATGCTGGAGGCTTTTTCTCACGCCGGTGGTCAAGGTTTGGAAGTCGTCACCTCGCCTAATCGAACTTCTGAGTCGGTTGGTATGGCGGATCGCGCTAAACGTTATGGTTTTTATGCTTCCATGGGCTCGGATTTTCACAGTCCAGAACATCGCTGGCGAAATTTGGGCTGGCTGGCCGAGTTACCTGAAGGGGTCAAACCGATTTATGAGGCGCTTGGATAAATTTTCGGCCAGACCCAACAACCAGGCCTGGTTGTTGCTTAATTCACCTATGAAAGCGTTATAATTTCTTTTATTAAAACAAACGGTTCAACCAAAATGGCGACAGATTGCTTATATATAAATGTTCACCCCGAAAACCCTCAGCCACGCTTGCTTGAACAGGTGGTCGAGGTGTTGAACAAAGGCGGCTTGATTGCGTATCCGACTGAGTCAGGTTATGCATTAGGCTGTTTGCTGGATAATAAAGAGGGCGCGGATCGCATTCGTCAAATCCGTCAGTTATCCGATAAACATGATTTTACTTTAATGTGTAATGATCTGAGCCATTTATCGCATTATGCGAAGGTGGGGAATGTGCAGTTTCGTTATTTAAAGGCACATTTGCCAGGGCCTTATACTTTCCTTTTGCCAGCTAGCCGTGAAGTACCGCGTCGGATTCAAAACCCAAAACGCAAAACCATCGGTTTGCGCATCACACCCAATAAAATCACCCAAGATTTACTCGCTTATTTTGATAAACCCTTAATGACCGCGAGCTTAATTTTACCGGGCGAAGAATTGCCCATGACGGATGGCTGGACGATTAAAGAGTCGTTGGGTCACGCGCTGGATGCGGTGTTAGATGGTGGCTTTAGTGGTTTTGAACCCACCACGATTATCGACTTTACTGAAGAAGAGCCGGTACTAGTGCGTCAAGGGCAAGGAGCATTTAACGAATGATGCCGTTAGACCAGCTAGATTTAATGCAAAAACTCGCGGTCTGGGCCTTGCCAGTGTTGTTTGCGATTACACTGCATGAAGCCGCACATGGTTGGATGGCCGAAAAACTCGGCGATAAAACCGCGCGTATGTTAGGTCGAGTGAGTTTAAACCCGATTAAACACATCGACCCAATCGGCACGATTATCGTACCAGTGGCTTTGTTATGGTTTGGTGGTTTTATATTTGGTTGGGCGAAAGCCGTGCCAGTGACCATGAGAAACCTGCGTAATCCGCGAGTCGATATGGCATGGGTCGCGATCGCTGGCCCGACAGCCAATTTATTAATGGCATTATTGTGGGCGCTGGTATTAAAGCTCGGTTTTATATTGGTGGCTAGCCAGCCTGGTATCGGCCAGTTTATGATTTATTCCGGCATTGCGGGCGTCAGTATCAATTTGATTTTGATGGTGTTAAACCTGTTGCCGATTCCACCGCTAGATGGCAGCCGAATTTTGTCGGCGTTTTTGCCCAGTGAATGGGCTTGGCAATATAACCGTCTCGAACCCTATGGCTTATTCATTTTATTGGGCTTGTTATTTTTTGGTGTTTTAGGCCCAATCTTAATGGGGCCTTATGGCTTTTTGCAGCAGTTGATTTATCAAGTATTTGGTGTGCTTTAGCATGCAAGCCACTCAGCAGCTCTCTCTGCCATTAGCGATTGTGCAGGGCGAACCTATGGTCAATTTGCCCAAGGGTTTATATATTCCACCGAATGCGTTAAAAGTCCTGTTAACGGATTTTGAAGGCCCGTTGGATTTACTATCGCATCTGATTCGCACCAACAAATTTGATATTCGCGATATTCCGGTGTTTGAAATTGCGCGCCAATATCAGGAATATATAGGTTTAATGCAGCAGTTGGATATTGAGCTGGCGGGTGAGTATCTGTTTATGGCCGCTTGGCTGACCGAAATCAAATCGCGTTTATTATTGCCTAAGCCGCCTAGCTTGGACGAAGAGGATGAAGACGAAGACGATCCGCGGATAGAGCTGATGCAAAAACTCTTAGAATACGAAGCTTATCAGCAAGGCGCGCGTTGGCTCGACAGCTTAAAAATCGTTGGACGTGATGTTTGGCCGATTTCAATTGAAGTTGAAACCCCGCCGGAAGTGACCGCCCAAATTGATTTAGATGATTTAACCGCCGCTTTACAAAACGTATTGCAACGTGCTTTAACTAAAGTTGCGCATCAGGTGAGTGAGGACCCAATCGAAATTAGCGATAAAATTGAATGGGTGTTAAGCCAAATTAGCTTAGAACCGGTTTCAATGCTGGATTTACTGGTCGCACAAGAAGGCAAACCAGGCCTGGTGGTGACTTTTATTGCATTATTAGAACTCTGGCGTCAGCAACAAATTGAATTACAACAAGATGAAGCTTATGCCGATATTTCGATTCGTCGAGCGGCTTAAATGACTTCACGATTCTAACACCCAACTCATTTCTAACCCATGACACAAGTCTTAAATTCATGACCGAAAACCAACAAAATTTTTATCCGATTGTGCAGGCCTTAGTTTTTAGTAGCGACCAACCCTTAAGTGCGCAAACTTTATTTGAATTACTGCAGCTGGAATATCCAGATATTGAACTCGCGGATGTACAAACAGTGCTGGCTGAGATTAAGCAGTCTTTAGCCGGATCAGGCCTGGTATTGGCCGAAGTAGGCGAGGCCGTACGAATTCAGGTAGCGGATGATTATTTAGATTGGGTGTATAAACTCTACCAACAAAACCCGCCTAAATTATCGCGTGCTTTATTAGAAACCCTAGCAATTATGGCGCATCGCCAACCCATTACACGTGCTGAGATTGAAGCGATTCGTGGGGTGTCGGTAAGTTCGCCGATTATGGCGCAACTCAAACAGCAAGGTTGGATCAAAGCGTTAGGCCAAAAAGACGTCCCCGGTCACCCAACTTTATGGGGCACAACGCCTAAATTATTAGAGGATTTAGGTTTATCAAGCAAACAAGCCTTGGTCGACCAGCTTGAGACGATTGTTCAGCGTTTTATTCAAGAGCAGGAACAAGAGCAAAGTCAAAACCGCATCGATTTGGATTTATAAATTCCCCGCCGCTCGGGTAATGGTAAAATCCACAAATTAATAATACAAACACAGTAAATACGTAAAGGTTGTCATGATTACAGGTGAAAAGCTCCAAAAAATTCTCGCACGTGGCGGTTATGGTTCGCGTCGTGAAATTGAGCGCATGATAGAACAAGGTCAAGTGCAGTTAAATGGCCGCACCGCCAAACTTGGTGATCGCGCGACCGAAAACGACAAGATCCAAGTGCGTGGCAATAGTGTTAAGTCAACGCGTTTGGTCAAACAACCGACCGAGGTGTTGCTTTATCACAAGCCCGAAGGTTTGGTTTGCACTCGTTCCGATGAAAAAGCCCGCGATACCATTTTTGATCAACTGCCACACATTAAAAATGGCCGTTGGATTACGATTGGCCGTTTGGATATTAATACCAGTGGACTATTATTGGTGACCAATAATGGAGAATTAGCCAACCGTTTAATGCATCCATCCTATGAAATCGAACGCGAATACGCGGTGCGTATTTTTGGTGAAGTCACCGAAGAGATGCTCACCAATGTGCGTCAAGGTGTGATGTTGGATGATGGCTTGGCCAAGTTTGATGTGGTGTCTCGCTTACCATCAGAAGAAGACGCGCAAAATCAATGGTACCGTGTGGTGTTAAAAGAAGGGCGTTATCGTGAAGTGCGTCGTTTATGGGAATCGCAAGGCGTGCAAGTGAGCCGTTTAATGCGCACACGTTATGCTGATTTCAGTTTGCCGCGTAATTTGCGTCGTGGTAAAACCCAAGCTTTAAACTGGATGCAGGTGAATACCTTGCTAAAAAGCGTGGATTTACCGGGCGAAGTTCG
>NZ_DATCSL010000060.1:0-1278 GCF_036568485.1 Thiomicrospira sp. | reverse complement strand
TTTTTTAGCTAAATGCTATGAAAAATCAAATAAATACCGAACACGTTGGAAGTTAAGCAAGTAATAAAACGATTCAAAATCATAAAGTGCTGGATGGGTGCCGAGTTGTAAATCTTAAGTTTAAAGTCGACGGCTGATTGACAGCCCTACGCTCATGGTTTGCGTATTATCATAACTAGAAAAGAAGTTCATCGATACGCGCGGAGTCAGTTGCGAACTCAGCATGGTTTCGATTGAAACCTGATCATCAAGCGAAGGATATAAACTTTGTTGATAGCTGTTCGAAACCGCCGCAAACCAGATAGGGTTGAACTGATGTCCAAAGCCAATGGATGCAGAAGCCGTGTTCTGAGTATCAAAGTCGCTTACCTCACCATTCAAGCTATAACCCAGGTGGCCAAATAAAGAGCTGGCTTGTTTTATAGGTTGGAGCAGTTCAATTTGCAGGCCAATATCATCGGCACCACTACTTAATCCCTCATCTGCATTATCGGTCGCGAGTTTATAAATCAGAGCCGCGGTTAAGTATTTTTCATCTGCCCAAGTATGGCCGACTCGAATATAAGTATCCCCCAGACCTTGTGACGTTTGTTGAGCCTGGTTTTCATCGGTGGTGACCCGATTCAAAGAGGTCGATAGGCTAAATTGCCAGTCTTGTTGGTAGGTGGATAAAGTAACTGGGGTTGACCAAGATTGAACCGGTGTTTGATCAGTTAAATTGGTTTGGCCATTTAAATAATACAGCCCGGTAGAAACGTAGGTTTCAGCGAAGGCTGACAATGTTAGGGATGAAAGCAAAAAAGCAATGACTGGGCGAATGAACATAAGAGGTGTATCCGGTCAGGTTAGAAAATTAGCCAGCCGAGCATCAACTCGGCTGGCTAAAGGTTTTTATTCTTCCGCTTCCATTTGATTTGTTTGGTCGCGGTTTTGAGTTTGTGTACCTTGTGCTTCTTGCTCTTGTACACGGTTTTGAGAGCGTTCTTGCATCATTTGTTGGTTTTGCTCAATACGCTGCTGTTGCATCTGTCGATTTTGTTCTAAACGTTGCTGTTGCATTTGCTGTTTTGCAGCCGGGCCATTTCCAGTCGGATTTTGTGAGCCTGGAGCGTTCGGGCCTGGAGCCGCAAAACCTAGTGTGCTAATAGATAATAACGCCGCAACGATAACTAAATGACGATTTTTCATGGTGTTTCTCCTAGTGATGAAATTAAATGGGATTATTTCCCATTTGTTGAAACTATAAATGTGAAATTTTCCCATGTCAATATTTTTTGT
>NZ_DATCSL010000059.1:0-41802 GCF_036568485.1 Thiomicrospira sp. | reverse complement strand
ATGATTGTAGCGGATGCTTTATTGAGCCCGTTCAATGCCTATCGCACCGCCTTACGTAACTTTGATGTACCAAGCTAAAGCTTTACTAACTCAAACTCAAACGGATTGCATTTACGCTTGAGTTTGCCATAATGATGGGCTCATTATGTTGAGAGGATCACAATGAGCCTAGTCACCGAATTTCAAGCCTTACAGCAAGCGTTAAATCAAACCATTGTGGGGCAACCTCACTTAATTGAACGCATGCTAATTGCCCTGTTATCAGATGGTCATTTATTAGTTGAAGGCCCACCAGGCCTGGCGAAAACCAAAGCCATCAAAACTTTGGCACAACAACTTGAAGGTCGTTTTCATCGCATTCAATTTACCCCCGATTTGCTCCCCGCTGACATTACAGGAACTGAGATTTATCGCCCTGAAACCGCCAGTTTTGAATTTCAGGCTGGGCCTATTTTTCATAACTTGATTTTGGCTGATGAAATTAACCGTGCGCCCGCTAAAGTGCAGTCGGCTTTATTGGAAGCCATGGGGGAAGGTCAGGTCAGTGTTGGCAAACAATCGATTTCGATGGAAAAGTTGTTTATGGTGATGGCGACCCAAAACCCAATTGAACAGGAAGGCACTTATCCATTACCCGAAGCCCAGCTTGACCGATTTATGTTGCATGTCAATATTGATTATCCAGATCGTGACAGCGAGCGCTTAATTTTAGACCTGGTAGAAAATGAAGCACGTGATATTCAACAAGCACCGCTTAATAAAATTGATCAACTTACCTTGTTTAGCGCTCGTGATGAGATTCTCAATATTCACATGGCGGATGCGGTTAAAACCTATATTGTCGAATTGGTGATGATTACTCGCCAACCACAAAACTATAGTGCCGAACTAGCTCAACAAATTGCTTATGGAGTGAGTCCGCGTGCAACCTTAGCCTTGTCACGCGGGGCTCGTGCGCATGCATGGTTACATGGGCAAGATTTTGTAAGTCCGGACAACGTGCAAGCCGTGATTCATGATGTATTTAGACATCGCCTTTTGCTGAGTTTTGAAGCCGAGGCCATGGGTAAGACCGTTGACAATCTTGTGGATGAGATTCTAAATTGGGTCACTTTGGTATGAATGAAACGCCCGCCGTTTACAGTGATTTAACACGCTTAAACGCTTGGCGGTTTCACGTGAAACATTTAAAACTCGGGCACCAACAAAAAATTATGGCGCAAACCGGCGGCGCAAATCATACCCTACGAAAAGGGCGTGGCATGGAATTTAACGAAGTGCGGCCTTATCAAGCCGGCGATGATGTGCGTCATATTGATTGGCGTGTCACCGCACGCACACAAACACCGCATACTAAACTCTTTAGTGAAGAACATGAACGCCCAATTGTGTTTTTGGTGGAACAAACTCCAAGCTTGTTTTTTGGCAGCCAGCGTTGTTTTAAATCCGTGTTAGCTTTAGATTGTTTGGCCATTTTAGGCTGGGCGAGTTTAAATCAAGCCGACCGAGTCGGTGGATTGATTATGGGATTAACGGCCAGTAGTTGGATCGAGCCCAAACGGCAACAAAAAACCTTACAGCAATTGTTTCAAGAGGCGATAGATCAAAATAATCAACTGACTCAGCCGGGGTTGGCTCACCACCAGGCCTGGTCGCAAACATTAAAAAAAGTCCAACCATTGATTCATCCAGCAAGTCGATTAATTTTAATTGGCGATGGCTTTAACTTAGACGAAGAAGCATTCAAAATCTTAAAAACGCTGGCGCGCCATAACAGCATCGATTTTTTACAGATCGAAGATAAGCTGGATAAGGCCATACCCGCGCTTAGTCAATTGTCGGTAACGGATGGGGAACAACGTATTAAGTTAGACACTCGCCAACCTGAAGTTCAGCAAGCCTATGCAAACCAATACCACCAGGCCTGGTACTCGCTAAAGCAACGTTTGCAAGCGATTAAAATACCCTTAATAGCGATTAACTCAACGCAACCTACAATTGATAGCTTAATCAGACATAAATTATTGCGCCCATGAACCCAGAAGCCTTGCAACAATTAGAAGATATTATTATTCCACCGGCGATTGGTTGGTGGCCACTGGCAAGCAGCGTTTGGATCAGTTTGATTTCATTATTAGGTTTGGTGGTTGCTTTGGTTTGGTATTTTCGTCAACGCCACAAACAACGTTTGTACCGCCGTTTAGCCAAGCAAGAATTGCAGCAAATTAATCAATTCGATGATCAAACCTTTTTAATCCAAATCAACCAGTTGCTTAAACAAGTGGCCATCACCACTTATGGCCGACAAACATGCGCACATTTAGACCAGCAGGCCTGGTTAGACTTTTTGCAATCCAAAGCCCAATTTATAAAAATGCCCAAGGCGTTTGAACTCATAAACCAACGCTATCAAATGCAAAGACCCGCTTTATCTAAACAAGATAAAGCCCAGATTCAACGCTACGCGCAACGTTGGATTTCGGGGCATCATTTATGACTAGTTTATTCGCACAGTTAGAAAACTTCGATTTTATTTGGCCTTGGCTCGCCTTGTTAGCGCTCATTCCTTGGTTTGTTATGCGTTTATTAAAACCCGCCAGCCAACCACAAAAACCTTTATTAGCCCCGCAATTAATGGCGCGCCTAAACCAAATTAAGCCCAGTAAAATCAATGTCACACTCAACGTGGGATCAACTCGGCTTCCTTTTTTATGGTTGGTTATGTGGTTATTGATCGTGTTAGCTGCAATGCGCCCAGTTTGGTTTTTAACCCCAACACCATTTGAATCCAGCGGACGCGACATGATGTTATCGGTCGATTTGTCCGGCAGTATGGAAAAACCAGATATGTTGGTAGAGGGTCGTGAAGTCGATCGGCTGACCGCACTAAAAAGTGTGGTGGATGAATTTATTGGCCAACGCCAAGGCGACCGAATGGGTTTGATTGTATTTGGCACACAAGCTTTTATAGTGAGCCCTTTAACCTATGATTTAAATGCGATCCGGCGCTTATTAAGCGAAACCGCGATCAGCATGGCCGGCAACAATACCGCGTTAGGCGATTCCATTGGCTTAGCGATCAAACATCTAAAACAAGCCAACAATCAAAAAGCCGTATTAGTGTTATTAACCGACGGTTCTAACAACGCTGGCGCCGTTGACCCGATTGAAGCGGCTAAAAAAGCCGCCGAAGCAGGCCTGGTGATTCATACCATTGCATTTGGTCAGGTTAACAACCAAGTGAGCCAACGAGATATTGATACTGATACACTCCAAACCATCGCTGAGTTAACTGGAGGCGAAGCCTTTATGGCGAGTCAAACCGACCAACTTGCACGCATTTATCAACGGATTAATGAAATTGAATCCAGCGAATTTACGCTTAATCAATACCGTGCACGATCTGAACTCTATATTTGGCCGTTGTCTGGTGCGTTATTGCTCAGTTTCTATTTAGCTTGGCGGCATACACGCAACAGCTCTAAACCTCAGCAGAGCGGAGAGCTGGTATGACCGAACTGGTGTTTTTAAGACCCTATTGGTTATTGGCTTTAATTCCAGCGACTTATTTTTGGTGGCGAATTAAACGCTATCAAGCTCAGCAGTCTGACTGGAAAAACTGGATTGAACCGGCCTTTCAACCTTATTTATTGGCGCAAAGAACCAGCCAATCCAGTGGATCAAATTGGGCATTGACCGGCTTAGCCGCAGTTTGGTTAGCCGCCATTTTAGCCTTAAGCGGGCCAAGTTGGCAGACTGTGCAATTGCCCGCTCAAAAAACCAACAGCGCAAGTGTCATTGTTTTAGACTTATCGCTCTCAATGTACGCCGATGATTTAGAACCAAATCGATTAACTCGGGTGCAATTTAAGTTAAACGATTTACTCGAAAAAAACCCAGACTTACGCACTGGGTTGGTCGCTTATTCGGGTTCCGCTCATATCATTACCCCTATATCGGATGACAACACCACTTTATTAAACCTGTTGCCCTACCTCAATCCATTAATTATGCCGTCTTATGGTTCAGATGCCGCCGCCGGATTTGAGTTAGCCAATGATTTACTCAAAAGCGCACAGATTAATCAGGGACATATTATTTGGATCACCGATGACATTGAACCCAACCAACATGACAGGATTAAAAAACTAATTAAACAAAATAATCTGAGTTTGAGCATCCTAGCCGTTGGCGAACAAAATGGCGGGGCGGTGAAAATACCTGAATACGGGTTATTAAAAGACCCGCAAGACCGCCTGGTACAAGCGCCCTTGCCTTTGGCTGAATTACAAAAATTTAGCCAACAAGTTGATGCAAAACTGGTGCGTTTACAACTGAATAACCGAGACTTAGAACAACTTAAACCCGCCTATTTAGCTGAACAAACCAAGCCTGAGAATTCAAAACCCATCAGCCAACCACTCGATTATGGCGTGTATTTACTGGGATTCATTTTAATTTTGGCCGCCTTTTCAGCAAGACGCGGCTGGTTATTGTCTATCGGCTTTATTGCTTTACTACCAGGCCTGGTCATGTCACCACCCAGTTTTGCTGAAACACAACACATCCATCAAGAACCAGAACACTCAACACAAAAACCCGAAATTAAACTCTCCGATCGCTGGCGCGAGGTATATTTAAATGGTAATCAACGTGGTTACCAGGCCTGGTTAAACCACAACTATGTGGCCGCGGAACGCGAGTTTGATGATCCGGCTTGGCAAGGCAGTGCGTTATACCGCCAAGCAAAATACGCTGAAGCCGCCGAAGCCTTTAAAAAAGTGAATACCGCCGAAGGACACTATAACCTAGGCAATGCCTTGGCCAAGTCCGGAGATTTGGAAGCGGCAAAACAAGCCTATCAACAAGCATTAGAAAAACAGCCTGACTTAAAACAAGCCCAGCACAATTTAGAACTGGTTAAAAACCTACTCAAACAACAAACACAACAGAACCAAACGAACAAAAGTGATTCGGATCAAAATAAATCAGAATCCAATCAAGCCGAATCGAACCAAACCGATTCTGCTCAACCCCAACCTGATCCATCAAAAAATAACGAGGAATCAGACCAAGCCAATCCTAACTCAGATCAGGTACAGTCCAATCAGGCCGAATCACAAACGTCGCAAAAAAACGCGGCCGCTAGCCAACAAGCGTCTGAGGCTAACACTCCGCAACCAACAAACGACGCCCGTGACACCTCAGAATCAAAGCCAACCGAAGCTGAGCAAGCATCAGAAAATTCTGCAGGTCAGCAACCGAGTTTAGAAACACCTGATGATAATGAAACCACACAACAGGCCAACCAACGTGAACAAAAACAAGCCAACCAGGCCTGGTTGAATCAAATTCCAGATCAGCCCGGTTTGTTTTTAAAACGTAAATTTGACTATCAATACCAACAAAATCCACCGGATGATCCCCAGCAAAACGAGCGCAAAATATGGTAAATCACAAAAAAATTCGCCCTTTGATGTTTCTGCTGTTGGTTTTAAGCCTAATACCAGGCCTGGTATGGGCCGAAAAAACCCTGCAAGCCAGCGTAGATCGAAACTTAGTCGAACAAGGCGATATTATTCAACTCAATATAAGCGCTAACTTTCAAACCACCAGCCGTGGCCCAGACTTAGAACCCCTTAAAAAAGATTTTGAAATATTAGGTTCACAAGCTTCAAACCAATTACAAATGGTGAACGGGCAGTTCAGCGCGGTCACCAATTGGGATGTGCAAATTTTAGCCAAACGCATTGGTGAACTTGAAATTCCACCTTTTGAAGTCGAGGGGCTTAAAACCCAACCTATTCAAATTAGCGTGTCAGCCGCTTCAAAAAAACGAGCCGACTATCGTGTAAGTTTTTTAGAGGCTCAGGTGGATAACGCCAATCCTTATGTGCAAAGCGAAGTGCTTTTCACCCTGCGTTATTATCATTTAGGTTCTTTAGTGCGCGGCAATATTGATGCGCCCGAGTTTGATGGTTTCATGGTTGAGCGTTTACAAAACCAGCGCAGTTTTGAGCGCCAAATAAACGGTCGTACCTACCGGGTTTATGAATGGGTATATGCACTTTATCCGCAAGCCAGTGGCAAGATCAGAATTCCAGCGCAGCACTTTGACGGCACCTTATTGCATCAACGCCAATTGCGCCAAGTAGAAGAGGTCTCACAAAGCATCGAACTAAATGTCAAACCGATTCCAGCTCAGTTTCCGGCTGATGCCAACTGGTTACCAGCAAAATCGTTACAACTTTCCGATGAGTGGACTCAGCCTGAAACATTAAAAGCCGGCGAAACCCTAGGACGACGCATCAGCCTGCAAGCGCGCGGCTTAAAAGCCAGTCAATTACCTAACTTTAAATGGCAAGAAAACGAAGACTATCGGCGTTATCATGATCCAGCCAGCCAAAATGATCATATTCAATCCGGCGGTTTAAGCAGTCATAAAACTCAGGACTTTATGATGGTACTACTTAAGCCTGGTGATCTTATTTTTGAAGCTATTGAAATTCCTTGGTGGAATACCCAAACTGACCAATTAGAAATCGCACGACTGGAGGCAAAAACATTTAAGGTCGAAGCCAATCCAGCCCTAGAACAAAGTGTGGATATCGCCGAAACCACGATTGAAACGGCTATGAACCAACCACAATCAACTTCCATTTTGTGGCCAGTTATAAGCTTGGTATTAGCGATATTGTGGTTAATCACCTTAGTGCTGTTACTGAAACGTCGTGGTAATAATCAAACACCTAACCCATCCGAAAAACCAGAACTAACGCAACTCCAACTCGACGACGCCAGTATTGCACAATTAAGCCAATTGTCAGATACACAACTGGATTTTGCGCTCAAACAGTGGTTAAAAACCCATTATCAAATCAAACATTGGAGCGAATTAGAGCATAAACACCCAACATTATTTGCACTCATGCAAGCATTACAAACTCAGCTTTATCATCCTCAGGCTGCAAAAAATGCGTTTGATCGACAAGCCTTATTACATGAATTAAATGGCCTAACAACACAAGAACATCGCCAATCCAATTCTCCCTTGGCAGAGCTGTACCCAGATCAAAAATCTACCCCAAATAACCTCTAGTCACAGAAATTTTGAATTCTAAAAGAGTTTTAATTCTAATTGCTATTGCAAATTAATATCATTTAGCTTACATTTGCACTTAACAAATGACTTATCAAATGGCAGCATCATGTTAAAGATCAGCGACATACAAGTGGTTTACAATCAAACGCCGGTACTTGACCAGTTTAATCTGGACATTGCGGCGGGTGAAATTGTCGGCATCCTTGGCCCAAGTGGCTGTGGGAAAAGCACGTTATTGCGTGCAATCGCAGGTTTTGTTGAAATTGCCAAAGGTGAAATTTGCCTAAACAACGATTGTTTAGCCAGCTGCCAATGCACGATACCGCCCGAAAAACGCGGTGTAGGCATGGTGTTTCAAGACAATGCGTTATTTCCACATTTGACGGTGGAAGAAAACATTGCCTTTGGTCTAAACAAAATGTCTAAAGCTGAACGTAAAGCACGCGTAATTGAACTGATTGAGTTAATTCAATTACAAGGTTTAGAACAGCGTTATCCGCATGAGTTATCGGGTGGCCAACAGCAGCGTGTTGCTTTAGCCCGTGCATTAGCACCACGCCCAAGTTTAATCTTGTTTGATGAACCCTTCTCAAACCTAGACACCACTTTGAGCGAGCATTTGGCAATTGAAATTCGCCAGCTTCTTAAACAGCAAAATACGTCTGCCATACTCGTCACACACACCTTTCGTGAAGCCGAATTAATGTGTGATCGCTATGGGACACTTGAAAGTTGCTTATTGGGCCCATGCCGAATGGCAACATACCAATGCCGCTTAATCTAAGCTAAAACACAAAACGCCCTATTAGGCGTTTTTTTTGAAATCTAAATATTAATAATTCTCTTTTACAAAAACGTTAATTTAACATGGGGGTCTCATGAAAAAAATACTCGCCGCATTCTTCGCTTTAAGTACTTTATTGATTGTAGGTTGTTCACAAGATACCGATTCCGAACAAACTCAAGCCCAGTCAAATAGCGTGGTGGTTTACAGCGCTCGTGCCGAACATTTGATTAAGCCTTTATTTGATGAATTTACCAAACAAACCGGCATTGAGGTGCAGTTTCAAACCGGTAAAGCGAACGCTTTAGTCGAACGTTTAAAAGCAGAAGGCAGCAACACACCCGCCGACGTTTTAATGACCACCGATGTGGGTAATCTTTGGTATGCAGCCGATCAAGGTTTATTTCAACCCATGGAAAGCGAAGTAATTGAACGTAATATTCCAGCACATTTACAAGACCCTGAACAACTTTGGACAGGTTTGTCAGTGAGAGCTCGAACTTTGGTTTACCATTCAGATCGGTTATCGGCGGATCAATTAATCGGTTATGAAGATTTGGCTGATCCGAAATGGAAAGGCCGTTTATGTTTACGTACTTCAAATTCAGTCTATAACAAATCGTTAGTCGCGTCTTTAATCGAGCATCACGGTGAAGAACAAACACAGCAAATTTTAACTGGCTGGGTCAATAATTTAGCCGCCAAACCTCAAGCCAAAGATTCGCATGTGATGGACGCGATTTTGGCTGGTCAGTGTGATGTTGGTTTAGTGAATACTTATTACTATGGTCGTTTGCAAGCCGAAAATCCAGACACACCATTACGTTTAAGTTGGGCAAACCAATCTAGCACTGGAACACACATCAATGTTTCAGGCGCCGGTTTATTAAAGCACGCAAAGCATACCGATAATGCTCTAAAACTGATTGAATGGTTGTCTGAAAAACCTGCTCAACAAATATTTGGCGCATTAAACCGTGAATATCCCGCCAATCCAAATGTAACGGTTGACCCACAAGTTGAGTCTTGGGGTGTGTTTAAACAAGACGAAATCAATCTAAAACGCCTAGGGGAATTACAGCAAACTGCCACTATGCTGATTAATCGCGCAAATTATGAGTAAAAAAGTCAACGACAGACACAATGTCTGCTGGGTTTCGCACTAAAATAAGCGCATGAATTCTAAAACCCTATGGCATATCGCTTTGTGGGGGTTGATCATTTTGATCAGCCTACCACTACTTCGCATATTAAGCGCTTGGCTTGAACCCAGTTCGGCCATTTGGCAGCATCTATCCGACACCCTATTATGGGACATGATCGGCAATACCTTATGGTTATTGCTGGGTGTGGGAATCGGTGTGACTCTGCTCGGCGTCAGTTTGGCTTGGTTTGTAACTATGTGCGAGTTTCCAGGGCGAAAATTATTAGAATGGATGTTGTTTTTACCCTTTGCTATCCCAGCTTATGTGCTGGGTTTTGTCTATTTAGGTTTATTTGATTTCCCGGGGCCGGTTCAAACTTTTTTACGTGAATCATTCGGCTGGAGTGGATTGGATATTCGAGATGGCAAGCTCAGCATCATGATTGTGATGTCCTTAGTGCTTTATCCCTATGTTTACATGTTGGCGCGTAATGCCTTCTATAGTCAAAATAACACCCTAGTCGAAAGTGCCCGCCTATTAGGTATGTCAGGCTTTGGTATCTTTTGGCGAATCTCAGTGCCTATGGCGCGTCCGGCGATTGCAGCGGGTGTGATGTTGGCTTTAATGGAAACATTGGCCGATTTTGGTACGGTCGCTATCTTTAATTATTCCACTCTCACCAGCGGCATATTTAGTGTTTGGGAAAACTTCCGCTCATTACAAGCGGCTGCTCAACTTTCTACCTTATTACTTGGTATCGCCATATTGCTGATATTTATCGAACGCTGGAGTCGCGGGCGTGCCAGATACGATTCAAATAAACGCATGACCTTGCGGCCTTATAAACTTAAAGGCCACCAGGCCTGGTTGGTAACAACTTTAGTCTCTTCGGTGGTTGTATTCGCCTTTATTTTGCCGGTATTACAATTGCTATTCTGGTCACTTGCTAGCCTAAACCTAGAATGGGATACGCGTTATTTAGACTGGATAAGCAATAGCTTTGTACTAGCAGTTGGTTCAGCATTATTAACGGTTGGACTTGCTGTGATTGTAAACAGTGTGCGTCAACAAACAAACTTATCTTGGCCGTTAAAAACTGGGATTCGGTTTGCTAACTTAGGTTATGCCTTACCCGGCTCAGTGTTAGCCGTTGGTATTATGTTATTGATTATTGATATAGGTGAGTTTGTTTCACCCGGCCAAGGTATTTGGCTAAGCAGCGGCATTTTTGCCTTATTATTAGCTTATATGGTGCGGTTTTTAGCCGTGGCTTATGGCCCAGTCGAAAGCAGTTTTGATAGTATTACACCCTCTATGACCGAAGCGGCTCGCAGTTTAGGTGCTAATACACCGCGTTTGGTCTCACAAGTTTATTTTCCATTATTAAAACCAGGCCTGGTGGTCGCGGGTTTTATGGTGGCAGTAGATGTAATGAAAGAATTACCCGCCACTTATTTATTGCGGCCATACGGTTGGGATACCTTAGCAATAAGAGTCTACGAGTTGAGTTCGGAAGGCTTATATGAACGCGCAGCCATTCCATCTTTAATGCTACTGGGATTGGGTTTGTTAGGACTTTATATGGTACATCGAATCAATAAACGCTATAAAATTCGCGCCAAATAACATGAAGGCTTGAATTAATTAACGCAGACGTTGATCGGTTTGCGCATCCCAAATTTGAGAAGGATTAGCTAAACCACCTAAAGCGGCCTCCAAACACCAAACTTGCTGATTAAAATATTCCGCTACTTGTTGGCAGTTTTTTGCCGGTGATAAACTCGCTGGGTTGGCAGAAGTTGACACCAACACACCGTCTCCACATAAAGCTTGCACAATCGGGTGATGACTCAATCGAACGGCCACGCTGTCATGTTCACCACTAATCCAATTTGGGCAAATATCAGTTTTAGGTATTAACCAAGTAATGGCTTGATCTGTTTTTTTCCATGAGTCTAAAACTTTGTCTGACCAGGCCTGGTTGTGTAATTTGCAAAATCGGTTTAAAGCATTCACTTCGGCCGCAATTAAAATCAAACCTTTTGATTGCGGACGTTGTTTCAAACCTAACAAATGCTCAACCGCCTGTTGATTTAACGGATCACACCCCAAACCAAAAACCGCTTCTGTAGGATAGGCAATCACTTCACCTTGCTTAACTTTTAAACGAGCTTCACTGATTTGTTCTAGTAAGCGTTTATCAAACATATTTGACCTCTTGTCAATCAAGCCACCTGAGGGAAGTTAGGTGGAATATGAGTGGGATTATGCGGCGGATCAACTGGGCCTAAACCATGCAAAGCACGAATACGTTGACACTCTGGATTGATTGAACCATCTTCTAACCACAAAGGAAAATCGCGACAAGGTGTGGGTCGTTTATCATAAATAGAACACGACACCTCAACCCCAACTTCACCTTTTAAAGCTACGCAACGTGGGGTTTTACAATTTGTACCTTGCATACAAATATAATGCGGGTTGATATTTTCCGTCAACTCAATCGGCACCTGACCGCCTAAGAAAGGATCCGCTTCTGCCCAGTAAAACGATACGCGGAAATGACTGCAACACACGCCACAAGACAAGCATGGATTAAACGTATCCATACATAAGACTCCAAAGAAATATGAGTTAATCGAACAGCCTAGCAAAATCCGATTAAATTCGGATGGCTTATTCTACTCAGAGTCGGCCAAAAAAATAGTCGGTTACTAAACTATTTTTGTTGGTCTTGCGCGCTATCACTTAACATTTGAGGTGGTAATTCATCTTCCTCTAAATGTTGGTTATTCCAAGGCAAAATACCGGGTGAAGTATGTAAAAATTGCAAATAACGTTCAAAATGATCAAGAATGTCCGAAATTAAATCAGCTTGTTCATAACCATAGACATCGTATGACTGACTGCCGCGACGCAGAAACACTTCGGCTCGATAATAATGCGTTTCCTCGGCCTCATCCGCGCGGTTAATTTCTGGGTAAGCATAGCCTGGCAAGGTGTAATTACGCAGCCGAACTTCATATATAAACTCTATTTGATCTGCTTTAAAGACTTCGATACGAACCCTATGTTGCTCCTCATCAACAAATACCTGAGCAGGCCAATCTTGTGACTGTAATTCTTTTTCGACCTGCTTCATGCTGGGCAAAACCGTGGCCATAATAAATTTTTCAACTTGATCACGACTTGGGAAATCCACCAAATTGGCTAAACGCTGTTTCCAAACTTTGGTTGATTGATGAGCTCGGCCCCCTTGCATGGCATTTTGTAAACTCATATCACGATGGGTTTCAATATTTAAGGCACGCCACATCCCAAAAGCCGCAATTAACATAATCACCGCAAAGGGTAAGGCACTTACAATCGAAGCCGTTTGTAAAGCACTTAAACCACCTGCAATTAAAAGCACAGAAGCCACCACACCTAATAAAGCCGCCCAGAAAACCCGCTGCCAAACAGGTGTATTAAGAGCACCACCAGAAGCTAATGAATCAATCACTAACGCGCCGGAATCGGCTGAGGTGATAAAGAAGGTAATAATTAGAAATACCGCTAAAAATGAAACAATACTACTAAATGGCAATAGCTCAAATAATTGGAACAAAGCAATCGCATGATCAGCTTGAACTTGATCAATTAAATTTGTGTAACCTTCTACCATAATTAAATGCAATGCCGTATCACCAAACACCGAGAACCATAAAAAGGTAAAAATAGTTGGTACCAACATGACACCTAATACAAACTGGCGAATCGTGCGACCACGGCTAATTTTGGCAATAAATAAACCCACAAACGGTGCCCAGGCAATCGTCCAACCGAAGATAAATAACGTCCAATTTCCGATCCAATCACTTGAGGTATAAGCCTGTAAACTAAAAGTTCGTTCAACTATGCCACTTAAGTAGCTGCCGGTGTTTTCAAGGAAGGTTTCTAGAATAAAAATGGTCGGACCCACAATAAACACAAACGCCATAATCGAAATCGCTAATGCAATATTAATTAAAGATAAACGTTTGATGCCTTTATCCATACCGGCCACCACCGACATAATCGCTAAAGCCGTAATCACCGCAATCGTGATAACTTGCGTGCTTGTGCTCACTGGAATACTTGGCCACAAATAATTCATACCGGCATTAATTTGTGAAACAGATAAACCTAAAGTCGTTGCAATCCCAAAAGTCGTGCCTAATATGGCAAAAGTATCGACGGTATGGCCCATTGGACCATGAATTTTTTCACCTATTAATGGGTAAAGGGTTGAGCGCATTGAAAGTGGTAAACCATGACGAAATGCAAAATAGGCAAGTGTTAAACCGACCAAACCGTAAATTGCCCAGATATGAAAACCCCAGTGGAAAAATGCAATTTGCATGGCTTGTTTGGCCGCATCCACTGTTTCAGCGGCACCTTCTGGTGGGGAGGCATAATGCAATACCGGTTCAGCAACGCCAAAAAACAATAACGCAATCCCATAACCGGCTGAAAATAACATCGCAAACCAAGCCGGAAAACTGTATTCCGGTACGGCATGATCCGGCCCAAGTTTAATATTTCCCCAACTGGTAAAGGCGATCGAAACAATAAAGACTAAAAAAATCGCCACCGACAGCATATAAAACCAACCAAAACTGACGGTGATATAGGATAAGGTTTGTGAAAAAACTTGACCCGCTAATTCAGGATTACTGAGTGTGCCAACGATCATTAAAAAAATAACCACCACAGCAGGAATAAATACTGGGACTAAGACGGTGGACGGCCAAGTAATTTTTAATGAACGCATAACGGCTTCTCCAAAATTTTTGATGTTAATAACCTTAACAAAAACCCCTTATAAATGAAATCAACAATCTAAGTATTTGTTGGTTTAAGTACATATATTTAAAGGCTTAAGGATAGGAAATAACACGAATTTTTGATAAAGTGGCGGCCACTGTAATTTGAGTCTTCAATATGATAAAACTGGTTGTAATTGATTTAGACGGTACCTTATTAAACCAAGATCACTCTATTTCTGAAGTTTCCAAACACACCTTACAACAGTTATATCAGCAAGGAATTGAAGTGATGTTGGCTACAGGTCGACATTATCAAGATGTGTATTTACTGGCAAAACAATTAGACATCCCAACTCGTTTAATTACTTCAAATGGCGCTCGTGTTCATAACGAAAAAGCCGAACTCATCTATGAAAATCATATTCCTGAAAATTTAGTTCAACAAATTCTAAATTTATCTGCGGGTTACGAAGTGCATCGAAATCTCTACCAGCAAGATTTATGGTTGGTAGAAGAACCTAATAAAGCCTTGTTGGATATACATCACAGCTCAGGATTTCAATACCAAATTACCGATTTTAATAGCATTAACTATCAGAAAATTGATAAATTTTACTTTAACGCGCCTCATCAAAAACTAGTACCACTTCAACATCAACTCATCAACAAGCTAGGGGATCAGCTTTATATTACTTTTACCACTGAAACTTATTTAGAGGTCATGAATAAAGGCGTGTCAAAGGGTAAAGCCCTAGAAAAAGTATTGATGCAAAAAAATATTAAGGCATCAGAAGTGATGGCATTTGGTGATGGTTTAAACGATGTAGATTTATTGAAGTTAGTCGGTTATCCAGTGGTTATGCAAAATGCCCATCCGGATTTGAAAGCTCAATTACCGCAGGCGGCACAAACTAGATCAAATGCTGATGATGGCGTTGCTCATTATTTACAAACCCAACTCATCAAAGCACTTTAATAAATGCCGTTTTGGTTATTTACCGATACAAAACGAGCTAAATATACGCCCTAATAAATCATCTGAACTAAACCGACCAGTGATTTCAGATAATGCATCTTGCGCCAACCTTAAATCCTCAGCAACTAATTCACCTGCTGCAAAATGTTCAAGTTGGTGTTGTGCATTATGTACTGAATCTAACGCTTGTTGGATCGCATCTAAATGGCGCTTTCGTGCCATAAAAACCCCTTCGGATGTTTGTTGAAAACCCATCACATTTTTTAAATGCGAAGTTAGCAGATCTAAACCTATTTTATGTTTAGCGGACAACCATATTTCAGTGTGATCGTTAGTTTCTACCAGGCCTGGTTGTGCATCTACCAAATCAATTTTATTGCGAATTAAACTAACTGGTAAATTCGCTGGGAGTTTATTTAAAATAGCTTGATCTTCAGGGTGAATTGCTTCACCGGCTTGTAATACAACTAACACTCGATCTGCATTTTCAAGTGCTTTCCATGCGCGTTCAATGCCAATTTTTTCAACTTGATCAGTCGAATCCCTTAAGCCCGCCGTATCTAAGATATGTAAGGGCATACCATCAATATGGATTTCTTCTTTTAATACATCACGCGTTGTACCGGCAATATCAGTCACAATCGCACTTTCTCGACCTGATAATGCATTCAGCAAACTGGATTTTCCAGCATTGGGTCGACCCAAAATCACCACCGACATGCCTTCGCGTAATAAAACCCCTTGCTGTGCCGATTTTTGAATCGCAATTAAACGCTGTAATAAATGTTCAATTTGTCCAGCGACATGACCATCTGACAAGAAATCAATTTCTTCTTCTGGAAAATCTATAGCGGCTTCTACATATAACCGAAGTTGAATTAAGGCTTCGACCATCTCATCAATTTGATGGGAAAAATCACCTTGCAAAGATTTTAAAGCACTACGAGCGGCTTGATCCGATGAAGCTTCAATAATATCGGCAATGGCTTCGGCTTGGGCTAAATCTAATTTGTCATTTAAAAAAGCTTGTTTAGAAAACTCACCCGGCTGGGCTAAACGAGCTCCTAATTCAATTACACGATTAAGTATCCATTGCAAAATAATGGGTCCACCATGTGCTTGCAGTTCTAAAACATCTTCGCCAGTAAATGAATTGGGAGCTTGAAAATATAACGCTATGCCTTGATCTAGAACTTGCTTATCTGAGCCATAGAAAGCACCGTAATGCGCTTTTCTAATTGATGGTAGTGAACCTAACATGTTTTTTGTTATATCACTGACAAGTGGACCTGATACACGCACAATACCAACCCCACCACGGCCAGGTGGAGTCGCAATTGAAGCTATGGTATCGGTTTGGTTAAATTTCATAGATTAATTGAAATCAAAATCATCTAGATCGGGTTTGGGTGGATTGCCGTCATAAATTAAGTTATTTCGATATTGTAAATAACTTTCACGATAAAAAATATACGGATCATAGGAATCCTTAACCGTTTCAATCAAGTCCATTACCTGCACATAATTATCAAACTGATCTGCTATTAAGATTTTAGTGCGGCCTTGCATATCGGTTTGAATAATATAGTTATAAGTAGGGTTATAGCTACCATCAACTCCCGCTCCTATCAACTCCCGGAAAGTGTACCCACCTACCACGGGTAAAACGACAAAAGAGGATTCTTTCCATAATCCCCATTTATACAGGGTTTGACCAAAATCTTCTTTTTGATAGGGCAAACCGGCAGGTGTTGCAATATCTAATAAGCCACCTAAACCAAAAACGGTGTTAATTGTAAAACGCATAAAATCGCCTAAGGCTTGTTCAACTTCGCCTTGAAGCAAATTGTTGGTCATGTTTAATGGCATTTTTAGGTTAATAAAAAAGTTGTGGACACCTGTTCTAGCTGGTTGTGGCACATATTTTTTATAAGACTTACCTATCGGTTCACCCACTAAATCATGAAACGCGATGTTGAACTCAAACATAGAACGATTAAAAGATTCGTAAGGATCTTCGGCATTCATTTGTGTAAATGCCGGCGTAGAGAATAAAAAGCATAAAAGTGCTATTAATTGATATTTAAGATTTTTCATAAAATTCGTACAATTAGTGTTGCTGTATTGTACAAGGAATTTGCACCTGTTTTAGCGCCTTTTTTAAGGTATTTAAGACTTGTTTTCTTGGAAAGCTTTTTCGCCAAGCCAATGCAACCGCACGAGATAAGTTTGCTGAATCTATTTTTTTTACGGTAAATAAATCGGCATCATGTGTATTGAGTGAACTGCAAGGTAAGATGGTTATACCCGCTCCTGAGGCAACCATAAATCGTATGGTTTCTAAAGAACTGCCTTCTAAGGTACGTTGTAATTGAGTATGTTGCAGGTTTAATTGATTTAAGTTAGGAAATGCATCTACCACCTGCTCTCTAAAGCAATGTCCTGAGCCAAGTAGTAATAATGTTTCTTTTTCTATATCGTTCAAAGTAAGTGAATCTTTGCTGGTTAATGGATGATCATTTGGTAAGGCCACTACAAAAGGTTCTTGGTAAAGTTCAAGGGTTTCAATATGTGGGTCACTAAAGGGTAAAGACAGAATAACCACATCTAAGTCACCATTCTTAAGTTTCTCTATTAAGTTAACGGTATAGTTTTCTTGCAAAATAAAGGGGATTTTTGGTTCGAGATTGTGGAACTCAGGTATGAGTTTAGGCAGTAAATAAGGCGCAATAGTATAAATAGCACCTACTTTTAATTCTCCACTATGATCACCTTGTTCTTCTTGCGCTATTTGCTTGATCAAATGGCTTTTATGCAAAATTTCTTCTGCTAATTTAATAATTTCTCCACCAACTGGGGTGATGATAATTTCGGATTTATGGCGTTCAAATAAGGTTACACCTAATTCTTCTTCAAATTTCTTGATTGCAATACTTAAGGTAGGCTGACTTACAAAGCAAATTTCAGAAGCCTTGCGAAAATGGCGTTCTTTTCCTACTGCGACTATGTATTTGAGCTCATTAAGCGTCATGAAGTTATCCCTATAAAGTATTTAGTTTTTCTTTTTTTTCTTTTCTTTGTTTCTATTGTCTAGCTGTTAAATTGGTATAACTCAAATTTATTATAATAAATCAATAAGTTAGATTGTTATCAACCTGTCTAAGAACTGGGGTTGTTTTGTTTGTATGGAGTGTGAGTGAATTGTGGATAACATTTGAGTTTTACAATAAACTTAATTTTATCCCCATTTATACACACCTTGTTAGTCGAGTTGTTGGCTTGCGCTTTAAATCTATCTGTTAGACAATCTTTAGCAAATTAATGAGGTTGTTATGTTTTTAAAACTTGCGCAGCAAAGACGGACGGTTTATCAGTTTATTGATCAAAAGGTCGAATCTAACAAGCTTAATCAGTGTTTAGAAGCGGCTATTTGGGCACCAAATCATGGTTTAACTCAACCCTGGCGATTTTATCTGATAGGTGATCAGACCCAACAAGCCTTAACTCAATTGTATGCGAAGCTTCGAGCGGATAAACGAGCTATTGCAGGTTCGGAAGAACACAATGCAATTTATCTAAAAGCTTGTGAACGTTTTATGGCGAATCCTCAAATCGTTATTGTAGGTCAAGTTTGTAGTTTGGATTCGGTAAAATCTAAGGAAGATTATGCAGCCTGTGCATGCGCAATTCAGAATTTTCAATTGGCGGCATGGGAACAAGGTCTTGGTGTTCAATGGAGTACAGGACCCATTATTAATCATGAAAAAACCTATCAAATACTAGGTTTAGATCCGGCAGAAATTGAATTGATTGGGATTTTATATATGGGTTATCCGCAATGCGTTCCAGAATCTCAACGTTTACCTGTATCTCAGGTGCTATCCATTTATCCTTAAGATTGCATTTCTGAGATGACATTGCCTAATAATTCAGTTAAACGATCATTTTCTGAATAATTTACCGGACAATCAATTACTGTTACGGTAGGCGTTTTTAAAGCCTGTTCCAAGGTGGGTAATAGTTGATCGGCTTGCTCAATTCGGTGAGCTTTAGCACCAAAAGATTGAGCATACTGTACAAAGTCTGGGTTTTTAAAATCTATAAATGCCGAACGACCGTATTTTCTTTTTTGTTTCCATTCAATTAAGCCGTACTGACTGTCATTCCAAATTAAGATAACGATCGGTGCATTACAACGCATAGCGGTTTCAATTTCTTGCGAATTCATCATAAATCCAGCATCACCTGTTACGGCGACGACCGCACGTTCAGGGAAAGCTAATTTTGCAGCAATCGCGCCAGGCACAGCGATACCCATACCGGCAAAACCATTTGAAATAATACAGGTATTAGGTTTTTCGGCTCGGAACATTCGCGCCATCCACATTTTGTGTGCGCCTACATCACATATTGCAATATCATCTGATTTCATGGCAGTACGAAGATCCCAAATGATTTTTTGCGGTAATAATGGCCAGTCTTGACTTTGGGCACAGCGATTCATTTCCTGCATAGTGGCATCACGTAATGGATGATCTATGGGTTGGGGTTGGCTTAAGTTTATTAAACTGCGTAAATTTTGCAGGTTGTGAGCAATGTCGCCAACTAATTCAATTTCTGGCATATAACTGGAATCAACTTCAGCCGCCAAGGTATCAATATGAATAATTTTGTGATTTCGATTTGGATTCCACAAATGTGGATGGTATTCCACCATATCAAACCCAATACAAATGACGATATCGGCTTTTGAAAAACCGCCATTTTCATAATCGCCTTTTTGCAAGCCAGCAGTACCCATGGCCATTTTATTTTTGAAAAACGGCACCACACCCTTAGCCATAAACGTATTAACGACGGGGATATTAAGTTGTTTACTAAATGCGTAAACTTCGCCACCCGCTTTGGCGCGAACCGCGCCATTACCCACCAAGATTAAAGGATTTTTAGCTTGTTGAATTGCAATAGCAGCTTGTTTGATTAGGGCTTCGGAAGCGCTAGTTAATCGATTTTGAAAAACCGTTAATGGACGTTCATTTGTGTCCATTTCAGCAATGTTTTCAGGGAAATCAATAAAGCTCGCCCCCGGCTTTTCGCTTTGAGCTAATTTGAATGCTTTCCGAATGACTTCTGGAATCGTACCGGGTTCTAAAATTTGTGTCGCATATTTGGTGATAGGTTTAAACATGCTAACTAAATCCACTACCTGATGAGATTCTTTGTGCATGCGAGTGGTAGCGGCTTGTCCTGCGATTGCGACTAGGGGTGCATTGTCCATATTCGCATCTGCAACCCCAGTAACAAGGTTGGTAGCGCCTGGCCCTAAGGTGGAGACACATACGCCGGCTTTACCGGTTAAGCGGCCATAAACATCGGCCATAAATGCGGCACCTTGTTCGTGGCGAGTGGTAATAAATTGAATATTTGAATCCAATAAAGCGTCCATCATGTCGAGGTTTTCCTCACCTGGAATACCGAAAATATATTCCACGCCTTCGTTTTCTAAACACTCAACAAATAATTTAGCCGCTTGCATATGCATTCTTCCAATGTAAAAAACCACCAGGCCTGGTGGTTTCATGTTGAAGGTTAATTCAATACCATATTATTGGGTTAATAATTGGTTTACCGTTAACCAGAGTGGTTCATGTCCACCGCTCATGGTTAAGTCAGTGAGATATTGACCATTTACAATTAAACTTGGTACACCTTCAATGCCATAGGCTTGCGTTAGGCGCTGTGCTCGACGCATCGCTTGATCGATTTTAAACGATTCAAACATCGCGATAAAATCTTGTTTAGATGTACCAAACTGACTGTGAAACTGGGCAATATCTTCCAGATTAAAAAGTGGTAATTTGTCACGGTGTAAAGCGTGAAAAAATGGCACATGTGATTTTTCAACAATACCCAATTCTTGGGCAGTTAAAAACACCTTGGCCATAAACACCCAGTTTGGGTTGTTTAATACAGCTGGAACGCGTTCGAAATGAACCTCGTTTGGCTTTGTTTTTAACCAATCATGCAAACTAGGTTCTAAGTTATAGCAGTGTGAACAGCCGTAATAAAAGATCTCCACCACTTGTTTTTTATATGGTTCAATCGATTGAGGTTTGGGTACTTTTTTATAATCTTTCCCCAAACTTAAGGTATTAGCCAAACTGAATGAACTAAATCCTGTTAATAAACCTAAACCGGTAAGTTGTAATAATCGACGTCTAAACATAACGGACTCCTATTTTATAACTCACCGTAAGAATGAAGGCCGGATAGGAAGATATTTACACCTAAGAATGCAAAGGTTGTAATAAATAAACCGATTACCGCCCACCATGCCATAGGTGCACCATGCCAACCTTTGGTCATTCGAATATGTAACCAAGCGGCGTAGTTAAGCCAAACAATTAATGCCCATGTTTCTTTTGGATCCCAAGACCAATAACCGCCCCAAGCTTCGGCCGCCCACATAGCGCCTAAGACTGTTGCGACCGTAAAGAAAGCAAAACCTATCGCAATTGAGCGGTACATAATATCGTCCATAATGCGTTGAGTCGGAAGTCCGCTCAATAAACGGCTTTGAGGGTTATGTTTTTCCAATCGCAAACGAATTAACATCGCAACCCCAACCATAGCGGCAATCGAAAAACCGCCGTAACCAACAAAGTTAGCTGGTACGTGTATTTTCATCCACCAACTTTGCAGGGCAGGAATAAGCGGTTGAATTTCATGTGATTGGCGATCAAATACATACCATAGAACGAATAAAACCGATGCACTCATTACTAACATTACAAAACCACCCATAGCACGGGTTTTGAATTTTTGTTCGTAATAGAGGTACATAAGAATCGTCATAACGATAAATAAAATAAATACTTCATATAGGCTACTAACAGGGATGTGACCGTAATCAGAGCTGATTAGATAAGATTCATACCAACGCACCATGATACCTACAAAACCTAAAGTAGCGGCTGTCCAGGTAATAAAAGTAGAAACTTTATAAATAAAGTCGGATTGTCTAAATAGGCCAAAGAAGTAGGTGACCGTGCCTAATAACACCAAGAAACTCATCCACATAATGGCGGCTTGGCTTGAAATCAGATATTTGAGAAAAAATACGGTTTCATTGGCTTGATAGAGATTTCCATTCATTTGGTAAAACCAAATGGAGACCAAACTTATCGAGGCTACAAAATAAGCATGGGTTTGGAAACTTTTCCAATACCAACCAAGCCATATTGTGGCTAATGAGACGCCAAATAATATGGCGACTTCATAACGATCCATATTGTCAGCATAAATTTGCCAAGCAACAAGACTTCCAATTAAAACCACTAACGGCCAAATCCAGTCACGCAGTGAAAAGCTTTGCCAAATTGTATTTTTATTTGTGTTTTCCATAAGAGCCCGACCTATGATTTAAGTTGTGTAACAAATTTTTGAAATTCTTCTTCTGTTTCCGGTAGTTTTTTGTTGTCTTTTCCGGCAATCGTTACTTCTGTTTTATCGCCCGCCGATTTTAAATGTATCCAAACACGACGTTGGCGAACATAAAACATAAAGAAGACCCCCATTATAAGCATGGCGCTACCAAAATAAACCACATCTTTACCAGGAGATTTAGTGATCTGTAATCCAGTGGATTGGATCTGCTCAAAACTGGTTAGTTCAAAAAATAACGGTGGACCATATCGATGTAGGCTGGCAATCGCGGTTAACGCGTCTTCAAACCACAGTTGATGCTCTTGGTTAATATTATCTGCGTCATCTCTAATAATGCCTTCTTCATCCAGGATATGCAGATAAAGTGTTTGTAATGAGCTGGCTAATTGATCGTAATAAAAGGCCATAACCTGCTCTTGTTGATCTTGCGGCACATTGGTTTCTACAAAACGAGCGATACCATCAAAACCGGTTTGGCGGAACAGGTTAATGAGTTGACCAAATAAACGAAGTTGAGTTTGATAGGTCGATTCTTCCATGTTCTCAGGTTTTGGCACCATGTTACTGAGCACGGTTTCTCGTGCTTGTGGGTTATTTAACAAAGCTAAAAACTTAAAGAAACGATCTTTACTACGATTGGCATCGGCTGGAATAAATAAATAACGGAAAGGTTCGGCCACCGAAGTTCTAACTCCGCTCATGAAAAACCAACGGTCTTCTTGTTTATTTGGAATCATGAAGTTTTCATATTCCCAAGCTTTACCTTGTTCATTGCGGACTTTAAATAATACACTTGGGCCATTATTCTGCATTTTTCGGCCGGTTAGTTCGGCTTCTTCTTTGTCTCTAGGCACGATGTTATAAAGTTTGAAATCTGTAAATTCAATGCGGAATTGGCCAACCGGTGTAGTTAAAGATTCATTCTTATTTATGGCTGATTCAACAACCGAGTTGCTGATGTTGGGTGAGGCTAAAGCATGCACGTTAAAGTTAACTTTTGATCCACCGTCGCCATAGGATGACTGATAAATCGCGTAATCTTTGTAATAAAGCGGGTGATTTACTTCAATTGTTTTAGCTAAGGGTTCTTCTAAATCATCGGCATAAAGCAGTATGTCACTTTCATATGATTTAGGCATGCCGTTGTCGTAATAATCTAACCGGAAATCGGTTACTTCAATTCTAAAAGGTAATTGTTGAACCAAATAACCATCACCATAGGGCAAAAACAATACATCAGCATCCCGTCCTTCAGTGATATTTACATTACCGCGATAGGAGTAGTTATCAGCTGACAACCAAGCTTTTGGATCAACATCATTTAAGGAAACGTTACGTGTTTCTGGAGCTAAATTTCCTGTCCACTCACTAAATTTTAAGTATAAGTTGCCATCCATTAAGGCTCCGATACAAATAATGATGATTGAGATATGACTGAAAAAATAGCCTAATCGGTTCCAATGACCTTTTAAACCCGCAAGGGTAATGCTGCCATCCTCTTTTTGATGTGTACGGTATCGAAAACCATGGCTTTTAAGTGTTTTAATTGCGTGTTGTTGAAGGTTTTCAGTTGTTTGATCTAGGGTAAAACTAACGTGATTTGGTTGGTGCTTTAAAGCATTTAATGAAAGTTTTTCACTAAATTGTTTCATGTCCTTAATAAATACTGGTGTATTGCGACTTACACAGACGCCAGTAGAAACTAGTAAAAACAATAAAACCAGCATAAACCATGAAGCGCCATAGACACTATAAAGATCTAATTGACTGTAAACCTCATGCCAGAAAGGGCCAAATTTAATAATATAATCCTGAATAACCTGATTCTGTTGTAAAACCGTACCAATTACTGAAGCAATCGAAAGCATTACCAATAAAGTAATGGCTAAATTCATGGAACCTAAAAACTCTAACCAGATGGGGGTTTTGCGATTAGGCTTGGACATATTTTTGTTTTCAGACATAAGAGTTTTCTTCAATTTTGCGGATTTAAAAGAATCGGTTGGCGTATGAGTATATACTTCTCACTGTTAATGTTAAAGGTAAAAAAACCGTGATTACTCAACACCCTCTGTACCAAAAGGCGGCTTATTTAAAAAGCGCGCCTAACTTATCACACTGTCCACAAGATGAAGGTTACGAAGTCGCATTTGCAGGTCGTTCGAATGCTGGAAAGTCGAGTGCGCTTAATGTTATCACGTCACAAAAGAGTTTAGCGCGCACCAGTAAAACGCCTGGCCGAACCCAAATGATTAACTTTTTTACCTTAGATGAAACACGCTACTTGGTAGATTTACCCGGTTACGGTTTTGCGAAGGTAAATGTAAATGTGAAAAAATTATGGGAAGCCGGTTTGGCTGAGTATGTTGAAAAGCGTCAAGCCTTAAAAGGTTTGATTTTAATGATGGATGTGCGCCATCCATTACAACCCTTAGACCTAATGATGTTGGACTGGACAAAAGAACTGAATTTGCCGGTTCATATTTTGTTGACCAAATCAGATAAGTTTAAACGCGGCCCAGCTAACAGTGCGTTACTTGGAGTAAAAAAGGTTTTAAATGATGACTATCCGCATGCATCCGCTCAGCTTTTTTCATCGTTAAACCGAGATGGTTTGCACCAGGCCTGGTCGAAACTGGATGAGTGGTTTGAGTATCAAGCTCAACAAGATAAACCCGACGCATAGTCAATAACGCTTAAGAACAAGATTTAAGGAAACCTCATGACACAATTTGACGATAAAATCCTAGCCGTAAAAAATTACCTAATTGGCTTACAAGACGACATTTGCGCACAGTTAGCCTCAGAAGACGGCACCAAAGACTTTATCGTAGATAATTGGGAGCGTGAGGGTGAAGAAGGCGCGATGGGGTTAACCGGTGGCGGACGGTCGCGTGTATTAGAGGCCGGTGGCGTGATTGAAAAAGGTGGCGTTAATTTCTCACATGTGCGAGGTAAAACCTTGCCAGCCTCGGCCACAGCACATCGTCCTGAGTTGGCGGGTCGTTCGTTTCAAGCTTTAGGGGTATCTTTGGTAATTCACCCAAAAAATCCTTATATTCCAACCTCTCATGCCAATGTACGTTTGTTTATCGCCGAAAAACCAGGTGAAGAGCCAGTTTGGTGGTTTGGTGGCGGTTTTGATTTAACTCCCTATTATCCGTTTGATGAAGATGTGAAGCATTGGCATCAAATGTCAAAACAGGCTTGTGATCCATTTGGTGAGGCGATTTATCCAAAATATAAGCAGTGGTGTGATGAGTATTTTTATCTAAAACATCGTAATGAAACCCGCGGTGTAGGCGGCTTATTTTATGATGACCTTAATGAATGGGATTTCGATACCTGTTTTGCATTTATGCGTTCGGTGGGTGATCACTTTATTCAAGCCTATCGCCCGATTGTTGCCAAGCGTAAAACCATGCAATATGGTGAGCGTGAACGTGATTTTCAGCTTTATCGTCGTGGGCGTTATGCCGAATTTAATTTGGTATTTGATCGCGGCACTTTGTTTGGACTGCAAACGGGTGGGCGCACTGAATCTATTTTGATGTCAATGCCGCCGCTTGCGAGCTGGAAATACGATTATCACCCAGAGCCAGGCACAGCTGAAGCTAAATTATATGACTATTTAAAGCCTAGAGAATGGCTAAGCGAATAACAGCAGGCCTGGTGATTGTTTGTAGGAAAAAATATGCCAATAGACGAACTAAAAATTCGCATTGATAAATGGCTATGGGCCGCGCGTTTTTTCAAAACGCGCGCGTTGGCGTCTGAGGCTGTCAAAGGTGGCAAAGTTGAAATTAATGGCCAAAAACCCAAACCCAGTAAAACCGTTCAATTAGGCGATAAATTACGCGTTACTCAACCACATCGTAAAGTTGAAATCAAAGTGCTTGTCTTGTCTGATCGGCGTGGCTCGGCTGATCAAGCCGCTAGTTTATATGAACTCATTTTGGAAGAAAGACTTCAACGAAAACCGACCGCTGATATGGCCTTAGTAGGTTATCGTGAAAAAGGCGCAGGTCGTCCCACTAAACGCGATAGGCGTAAAATCGATTCATTCGATTATTCTTAACCGCTTAACTTTAAGCTGGTGAAGTCGATTCATGATCGAGATTTTGATTGATGAGAGTTTCGAGCTCGTCGAACTTAATTGGTTTATGAATATAGCCGCAAGCGCCCACTTGTTGGGCTTGGTTATTCATGTCTATATCACCATGTCCACTCATGATTAAACAGGGAATGTTCGACAAGATGGCTTTTATTTTGGTAATTAAAGTAAAGCCATCCATACTCGGCATGCGCACATCTGTAATCACAAAGTCGACCGGCGTTTGTTGGATGACTTTTAATGCTTCTAAGCCAGAGATTGCACTGATCACCTTGTAGCCAGTTGTTTCTAAACGCCACTTTAGCATTTTGATAATCGCTGGTTCGTCATCCACTAGTAATATTGTGCTCATGATGGAATCTCAGATAGTTTATGGGGAATTTGCATTATAAAACGCGTACCTTTTCCTAGTTCTGATTGTATCATGAGATTAATATTAAATTCTTGCAGAATATTATGTACGATGGATAACCCAAGTCCTGTGCCTTCTCCGGCCTCTTTGGTTGTAAAAAAGGGGTCAAGGCAATGCTGGCGTGTCATTTCATCCATCCCGATGCCATTATCTTCAATCACCAGCGTGACGAATTGATGATCGCAGTGGAGTTTGATTTCAATTTTTTTAGCTCGAGTATCTTTAAGCGCACCTAAAGCGTGACGTGCATTGGTAATTAAATTGACGATTACTTGTTCAAATTTTTGGGTTTCGATCAATATTTGAGGACAGCTGGTATCAATATATTCAACCAGTTCGATTGAATTAATACGAAGCTGTTCTTTAAAAAACGATAAGGCCGAGTTAAGCGGATGTTGAGGTTCCACCCAACGTTTTGGTGAGGGTTGTAAGCGTGCAAACGAACGCATGTTATTGATGATTTGAGTGGCACGATCTACCTGATCAATTACATCTTGTGCTATTTCGACTTCAAAGGCTTGCGGGTTTTGATCTTGTAATGAATGTTTAATGCCTTCTGCACCTAAACGTATGACGGCCAAAGGTTGGTTAATTTCATGTGCTATACCTGTCGCCATTTCACCTAATGACTTCAAACGACTGGCGTGCGCCATTTGAGCTTGATAGGCTAATTTAGCTTCAGCCGTTTTTAATGCATCAATATCTTTAATGACTAATAAATAGCGCGCGGTATCTTCTGAACCTTCTATTTCAAGATGAGTATCGAACTTTGAGGCAGATAATAAACCGAAATGCTTACCATGGCTGTTGAGTTGAAAATTAACTTCTAAACTTTTTTGGCCTAGGGTTTTGAGCTGGCTTAATAATCTTTGGTTTTTCTGGCTGGTTTGAAAATATTCTTGGATAAAGTGACTTTGCAAGGTTTCCAAACTGACTTCTAGTTGTTGTTGGGCGGATAAGTTGGCATCTAGGATACGCCCTTGGTGGTCAATTAAGAACAGCATATCTTGCATAGTGTTGAGAATTTGTTGGTTGTATCGATTCGAGTTATAGAGTTTTTGTTGGGACTCTACCATGGCTTTCCATAGTTTTTGAGTTGCCGACCAAATCACAAATAGCAGCATGGCTAAAATGCTTAAAATGAAAAAGAACTTACGCGAGATTTCATCTAATAAAGTATCGTAGTTTTCTGGATTTACAAAATAAGTGACGCTGGCTAAAAGCTCTAGCGAATGTTGATCATAAAGGGGTGTAACCACTTTAAAACAATCTTGGCAGTTACTTTTTCCACGCTGCAATGAGCGATTATGATTCGGAAAAAATTCGGGGTTGAATTCAATTTTTATACCTTTTACAAAGGGTTTTTGATGTTGCTCATCGTTATAAAGCAGAATTTTCCCTACTTCACGTTGCAATAAAAACGCATCATCCAATACGGTTTTGTGCATAAGTTCACGGCTTAAGGATTGGGTAAGTAAATTGGCCTGTGATTGTGCTTCTTCATGCAGTCTGGGTTGTAGCACATAATAAAAATAAATAAATACCAAAAGAATGATGCCCATAGATAAGGCGATAAAAATTAAGCCTAAGTTCCCGGTTAAACGGTGAGTGCTTTGGTTATTCATAATGTTCGGCCACTCTGACAAAAAAGGGTTTTAAGACAATATTTTTATGTTTTAGTTGTTTTGTATTAATTTGAGGACGCACTTGTTCTTTTACTGAAATGCCGGTGTCAGCTCCCATTGATACCGCTTGATAAAAGGGCGAAAAACTTAATATTTGATGTTGTGTAGTAAATTCAAACAGTCGAGATGTTTGTAAATCTGGATGGCTAATAAAAAGAATTTGGATATCGTCAGAATTTAGCGTTTTTTCTAGTGTGCGGATGCTGATGGGTTGATTAAGCGTTTTTTTGAGTTGTTGAGCGACTATTTCAGCTTGATGTCGATTTTGTTGATACACAATCACAATCGACTGCTTGGTTTCGTTCGGCGTTGTCACAATGGACTTAACCAGTGTTGGAAAAACCTCAGTTCCCACCCACAAATAAGCCTCATCGCGCTGATTAAGGGCAAGGCTTAGATTGCTGTATAACATAAATATCAGCAAAAATAGGGGGCGCATCATCCGTTTAATAAAGCTAACTCTGTCTGAGGATAAGTAAAATGAATTATAACAAAGCTGAGGATCAACAGGTGACAGGATTTGATGTAAAAAAGCCTTGCTTTAATCGATGGATCAAAGCAAGGCTTTATGAAAAACGCGACGTGAGATTTAAGCGTTAGCTAAAGCGGCGCGTTTTTTCTCAACTAGGTTATGGATAATTGGCGACATAAGTAAATCCATCGCTAAAACCATATGTTCTGAGTTGTATACCAAGGTTTCTGGAGTTTGTAACCAAGCACCTGGAATTTTATCGGCGATCTTCTGTAGATCAATGTCTTGATGGCGAACATGCGTCACCATTAAAGAGTTTTTGGGTTCTGGAACCAAAGCCGCTTCGTCTTCTAGTGTTGAGAAGGGATCAGAAGTATCGACTAATGGCACACGGTGGAAGTTGATATGAGTGCGGTGGAACTGAGGCACCACATATTCAATATAGTCTTCCATGCGCTCTAAAATAATATCGCGTACTTGACCTACGCTATATGGGCGCTCAGATGTATCGCGGTAAATTTTCTGCATCCATTCAATGTTGACGACTGGACATACACCAATGCCAAGATCAACATGTTGTGCCACATCATAAAATTCAGCGTCTTCTTTTTCATTTTTCACGCGACGAACCATGCCGTGAAGACCTTCATAGAACAGGATGTCTGTGCCTTCAGGGATGTCTTCCCAAGGTGTAAATTCGCCAGGACTTAAGTTGGTACCCAAACGCGCATTTAATTCAGCCGCTTCTTCATCACTGTGAATATAGTAACGACGCTTACCACGACCGGTAGAGCGGTATTCACTGAACAACTGTTCTAGTTTTTTAAACTCGTTTGCATACTCAGAAAAATGCGTAAGCACACGGCCGCCACTTTCCTTGCTTGCCGCTACTTTTTGTTTCATAGTCGCACGGTCATACTTGTGAAAACTATCGCCTTCGATAATTGCCGCATTTAGATTTTCACGCTTGAAGATTTCCTCTACCGCACGTTTTACAAATGATGTACCAGCACCAGATGAACCGGTGACAGTAACAATAGGATGAACTACAGACATAAACAGCCTCCATAATAAAAAATGAATGGTTTCATTCATTCGACCAGGCCTGGTCAGGATTTAAATTAAAAACTTTAAATCACACCTGTGAACAGGCGTGATTATTTAAACATCAATATTTTCGGCTTTAAGCGCATTGGATTCGATAAAATCACGACGCGGTTCAACATGCTCACCCATGAGCGTGGTAAAGATCTGATCGGCTTCAATTGCATCTTGGATTCGAACCTGCAATAAACGTCGAGTTTCCGGATTCATGGTGGTTTCCCATAGCTGATCCGGATTCATTTCACCTAGACCTTTATAGCGCTGGATACCTTGACCTCGTTTGGCTTCGTTCAGCAACCAATCTAATGCTTCTTTGAAAGAGTTAATCGGTTGTTGCTTTTCGCCACGTTGTACATAAGCCGTTTCCGTTAATAAGCCATGTAACGTATCACTTAGTTTGCTAAACAAACTGTACTCTGGCGAGAGGAAAAATTCCTCACTGTAGATTTGTGAACTTAAAGTTCCGTGTTCACGTTGTTGCAGGCGAACTTGGAATTTTGATTCGCCTTCTAGCGCAGGCTCAACCTGAAGCTGGTAGGTCACTTTTTGCAACTCACCAATCGCTTGAAGGCGAGGCTCAATTTGTTTAACCCAGTCGGTTAAAGCATCAAAGTCATTTAACATCACCGGTGTAACATTCTTAACGTCTGTGAGTAATTCTAAGAAAGTTTGATTGTAACGGCGTGCTAAACGACGAATGGTACGGTTAACTTGTAAGAACTGCTTTGCTAATTGCTCAAGCGCCACTTCTTTAATGCTAGGACCTTGTTCAGAAACCCATAAGGCAGCTTCATCTAATGCGCTATTCAGTAAATAACTTTCAAGCTCGGTATCGTCTTTTAAGTAAGCTTCTTGCTTGCCTTTCTTAACCTTATAGAGCGGAGGTTGAGCAATGTAAATATAGCCGTTCTCAATCAATTCAGGTGTTTGACGGTAAAAGAAGGTCAAAAGTAGGGTACGAATATGTGAGCCATCGACGTCCGCATCTGTCATGATAATAATGCGGTGATAGCGTAGTTTCTCTATATTGTATTCTTCTGGACCAATGCCACAACCCAAAGCGGTAATCAGTGTGCCGACTTCAGCCGAAGCAATCATCTTGTCAAAACGAGCACGTTCAACGTTTAAGATCTTACCTTTTAATGGCAAAATCGCTTGAGTACGACGATCTCGGCCTTGTTTGGCTGAACCACCAGCTGAGTCACCCTCCACCAAGTAAAGTTCGCTTAGAGCGGGGTCTTTTTCTTGACAGTCGGCTAATTTGCCAGGCAGCCCGGCGATGTCGAGTGCCCCCTTGCGGCGTGTCATTTCACGTGCTTTACGGGCGGCTTCTCTGGCACGTGCCGCATCGACAATTTTAGCGAACACAGCTTTGGCTTCATTTGGGTTTTCGAGTAAAAACTCGGCCAATTTTTCGTTCATCGCGGTTTCAACCGCGGTTTTAACTTCAGATGAAACCAGTTTATCTTTAGTTTGTGATGAGAATTTTGGGTCCGGTACTTTTACCGATATAACCGCAGCCAAACCTTCTCGCGCATCATCACCAGAAATATTGATTTTGAATTTCTTGTTCAGACCTTCTTTTTCAATATAGCTATTCAGGGTACGAGTCAGCGCGGCTCGGAAACCTGATAAATGGGTACCGCCATCACGCTGTGGAATGTTATTGGTGAAACAAAAAATCGATTCTTGATAAGACTCCGACCACTGGAGAGCAACCTCAACCGTAATATCATCACGCATAGTGCTGAAGTGAAATATTTTTGAGTTAATGGGAGTCTTATTGGTATTGATAAAATCAACAAAGGCATGAATCCCGCCTTCATATTGGAATACTTGTGAGCGGTTATCACGTTTGTCGATGAGCTCAATGTGCACGCCAGAGTTTAGGAAAGAAAGCTCACGCAGACGTTTTAAGAGGTATTCAAAGTTAAATTCGGTAATGGCAAAAATATCAGGGCTTGGTTTAAAGCGAATTTCCGTGCCGGTTTTATCCGAGTCACCTACGGCAGTCATGGGGGTTTGTGGTACACCTAAATGATAGGTTTGTTTCCATACCTTACCGCTACGATGAATGGTTAATTGAAGCTCTTCCGATAAAGCATTCACCACGGAAACACCCACACCATGTAAGCCACCCGATACCTTATAAGAGTTATCGTCAAACTTACCACCCGCATGCAATACCGTCATAATGACTTCGGCGGCAGACACGCCTTCTTCTTTATGGATATCGACTGGAATACCGCGGCCATTATCGGACACCGAAACCGAATTATCGGTGTGAATAATCACTTTGATCGTGTCGCAATGGCCTGCCAGCGCTTCATCTATCGCGTTGTCGACCACCTCAAACACCATGTGGTGTAAACCGGAACCATCATCAGTGTCACCAATATACATACCCGGTCTTTTACGAACCGCATCTAGTCCTTTAAGGACTTTTATCGAAGAAGAATCGTATTGCGTTTGTTCAGTCATAGTTAGCTACTTTTTACAGGCCATTAAGTCATCGGATTCTACCACAAAATTTCCCTATTTGTTGAGTTGGCAAAGTTTGCACAGGCTTAGATGGATTGGATTTTGCCCTGCTGAATTTGAAAGCGAGCGGTATTATCTGGGTTCAGGATCGGAATTAAGTCGGCCGCCGTAGTGGTAACGAGATGTTGAATATTTAGGCTTTGTAATAATGACATTAAAGTACAGCGGTGTGGGCTGTCGAGTTCAGCTGGCAAGTCGTCAATTAACATGATGACAGAGTTTTGAGTTTGGGTTTGCAAATATTGAGCTTGTGCCAGTAATAGAGCGCAAACAAATAACTTTTGCTGTCCACGCGACAAACTGACCAAGGGCTCTTGTTGCTGAATGCGAAATTTTATATCGGCTCGGTGGCAACCGTACTGGGTGTGCCCGAGTTGAACATCACGCATATAGTGTTCATCCAAACAAGTCGCATAACTGGCTTGATTCGCGGGCCATCCAGGATAAAACCGCACATCAATTTGGCTATCTAGTTCCGGCATCAGATGCTGAATAAAATCTGTTAAATAGGGAGTTAAAGCGGTTAAATAGTCTGCTCTTAAATGGTTAATTTGCTCTGATGTTTCAATTAGCTGCGCATCCCACAAGCGAGTTTGGACACTAGGTAACTGTTTTTTTAAACTATGGTTACGCTGTTTTAGGGCACGCTGGTAGTTTCGCCAAGCCTGAATAAAATTGGGGTGGTGATAAAAACAGCCCCAGTCTAAAAATTGACGGCGGGCTTTCGGGCCTTCTTCTAAAAGACGGTGGCTTTCAGGTGTTAAAAGCTGAATGGGTAAATGGCGCGCGAGTTCTGACTGGTTTTTTAAATTTTGGCCGTCAAGACGTAGCTCGAGTCCCTGTGCGCTGCGTTGTAAGCCGAGTTTATGAACGTGATCACCCTGTTCAACTTCACAATAAAGCGTCATATCGGTGTGATTCAATTCAATCAATTGTTGGGGTTTGGTGGTGCGAAATGATCGACCGGAAGCCATCACCCATAATGCCTCGATTATCGAAGTTTTGCCGGCCGCATTATCGCCTATAATGATATTTAAACCGGGTGAAAAAGATAACCAGGCCTGGTGTAAGTTGCGAAATTGGGTGAGTTGCAGTGTTTTAAGGCGAGCCATGCATTTTCAATCAATAAAAAAACTCATTCTACCATGATCTCGATACACTAAGATTTGCAAGGCTAGGTGATTGATTTGAGTGTTTGTCGTTAATTTACTTGCAATTTTTGCTGGGCTTCTTTAAAATTCGCTGTTCTCTTTTTTCGATCGAAATTTTGTAATAGGTAACTGACATGAAACGTACATTTCAACCAAGCGTAATCAAGCGCAAGCGCAATCATGGTTTCCGTGCTCGTATGGCAACTAAAAATGGCCGTAAAATTCTTGCGGCGCGTCGTGCAAAAGGTCGTGCACGTTTAACTGTATAGAGTTAAATGAGCACCCCTTGCGTAAGCATGGATGCCTTATCTGGTGAGCAACAAGTCGACTTGTTGCGTCACCAAGATTTCCCAAAATCCCTCCGCCTACTTTCCCCAGCCCAGTTTCAATTTGTTTTTGCTGATGCGCAAAAATTCGCTAATCGACATTGGACACTCATTGTCCGCCCAAATAATTTGCCCATTCCGCGTTTAGGTTTAGCCGTCTCTAAGAAACAATTACCGCGTGCTGTGTGGCGCAACCGTGTCAAAAGAATCGCGCGTGAAGCATTTCGTCAACATAAGCTTGAGCTATGCGGGTATGATATTGTGGTGTTGGGGCGCAAGGGTATGCAGGATATGGATCGTTTGACGCTGGCCAACAGTTTTCAGCATTTAATTCAAAAGATTCAGGCAAGTAATCTAAAAAATAAACAGAGTTAAGGAATAAGCATGAATATGAGAGCATTTTGGTGGATCGCACTCGCCTTCACCGCCATGTGGATTTGGTTTGAGTGGATGAAGTTTAGTGCGCCAGAGCCGGTAAATTCAACAGCAGCAGAGATTCACGCTGAACGTCCATCTGACGTACCGGCTGCTAATATGCCTTCAACCAATACCGCGCCAAGTGCTCAGTCTGGAGATCAGTCGGTGCCACAGGCCACGACCCAAATAGAACAAGGCCAGCGTATTCGTGTGACGACTGACACCTTAGCTTTGGAAATTGATACGCTTGGTGGTGACATTCGCGATGCCAAAATGCTGCAACATGGTATGCCAAATGATCACGATACCCCTTTTCACCTAATGGCCGATCAAGGTCCGCTTATTTACTTTGCACAAAATGGTATTGCGGTACCACGAAGTGCCAATTTGCCTGCGCCTACGCATCGTGCTGTTTACCAAGTTGAACAGCGTGATTATCAGTTAAACGGCGATCAATTACGGGTACCAATGGTGTGGAGTGAAGGCGGCATTGAGGTCACAAAAACTTATGTGTTTACCAAGGGTTCGTATTTAATTGATGTTGAATATGATGTGCGCAACACCTCCGACCAGGCCTGGTCAGGAAGTTTGTACTCGCAGTTCGTGCGTACCGCGCATGACCCTTATTCGTCTCGTATGATGTATACCTATACTGGGCCAGTTTATTACGATGATCATAGTGAAGATAATAAATATAATAAAATCTCATTTAGTGACATCACTGAACAGCCGCTAGAAAACCGTCAGATTCAAGGTGGTTGGGCCGCGATGATTCAGCATTATTTCTTAACCGCCGCGGTACCAAATCAAGAAGCAACCAATACTTATTACGCCAAAACTCTGGATCAAGGTCGTTATGCGATTGGTGTGGTTGAGCCCAGTGTGAAAATTGAAGCGGGCCAGTCTGATGTGCTGCGCAGCCAGATTTATATTGGCCCAACTGAGCAAAACGTGCTTAAAAAGATAGCACCAGGCCTGGAAAAAACCATTGATTACGGTATGTTCACTATTTTAGCGGAACCGTTATTTTGGTTGCTTAATCATATTAACAACCTAATCGGTAACTGGGGTTGGTCAATTATTGCGCTGACCATTTTAATTAAGTTGGCCTTCTACAAGCTTTCGGAAACCAGTTACCGTTCTATGGCACGTTTGCGTAAATTTCAGCCCAAGTTAAAGCAGCTGAAAGAAAACTATGGCGACGACAAAGCTTTATTCCAACAAAAAATGATGAAGCTTTATAAAGAAGAAAAAATCAATCCGCTGGGTGGTTGTTTGCCAATTTTGGTGCAAATGCCAGTATTTATCGCGCTCTATTGGGTGTTGATTTATTCGGTTGAAATGCGTCAAGCAGAGTGGATGTTGTGGATTACTGACTTATCCGCCAAAGATCCTTACTTCATTTTGCCGGTATTGATGGGTCTAACCATGTGGATTCAGCAAAAACTAAACCCAACCGCGATGATGGACGAAATGCAACAAAAGGTAATGAAGTTGTTACCCTTTATCTTTACCTTCTTCTTTATGTGGTTCCCGGCCGGTCTCGTACTATATTGGTTGATGAACAACATTCTATCGGTTTCTCAACAATGGTATATCACGCGTAAAATTGAAGCGGGTGAAGCCAACGAATCCAATGAAGTTAAAAAGCGCTAATTCGCGATTGTAAAAAGCCACGGTAAAACGTGGCTTTTTTTTAAACGATAAATAAATGATGATTATTGAAATTTTAATTTATGCATTAAGTGGCGTGGTGACCGGGTTATTAGCTGGTTTGTTGGGAATTGGTGGTGGCTTAATTCTTGTACCCGTTCTCAGCTCAGTATTTTTAATATTTCTGCAGACCGAATACATTGTGCATCTCGCGATTGCTACCTCGTTAGCGACGATATTAGTTACTGGCCTGTCTTCTGTTATTAGCCACCATTATGAACGCGCAGTTCAGTGGCAAGTATTTCGTGCGATGTTAATTGGAATACTAGTGGGAGGGTTTGTTGGCGCTTGGAGCTCACAATTCTTTTCAACCTTTTGGTTATCTAAGCTCTTTGGTGTGATGGAAATCATGGCCGGACTTTACATGATTCGGGGTAAACCACCTCATGCAGATCGTTGCTTACCAGGCTTTTTACCTTTAAATACGGTTGGTTTGGGTATAGGTAGTTTATCTGCCTTACTGGGTATCGGCGGTGGATCGATTTCAACGCCCTATTTGCAGTGGCATAACCTTGTCATGCAAAAAGCGATTGCGACTTCCGCCGCGATAGGTTTGCCCATCGCATTGGCTGGTACCTTGGGCTATATGCTAGGGGGTCTACAAGTTGAAAACCTACCCGCCTATACCACCGGTTTTGTGTATTGGCCCGCGTTTATTGCGATAGTGAGTATGAGTGTTTTTACAGCTTATTTGGGTGCTAAGTTGGCTCATCGACTGCCTATCAAAGCCTTAAAGCGCATGTTTGGTTTATTGCTTATTGCTCTAGGCATTAAAATGTTGTTTTTCTCTTAACCTGTTACATTAGTGAAAAACAGCAGAAAATAATTTTTAAAATAAAAGTCTAATAAAAACAATAAAATAATAAGTTTAAAACCAGGTTGTCCACAGGGTTTATGCAACACTTATCCACAGGAAGGCTCTATTTTTAAAAGTTATTCACAGGTATAATCAGCCAAAATAATATTTAGCCTAATTGACTGGTATTTTGGGCTAATGCATAAAGCTAATGTGAGGAGTGTCAGTTTTGAGTCATTTATGGTCGCAAAGTTTAAAGTTCTTAGAGAATGATCTAAATGAACAACAGTTCCACAGCTGGATACGCCCTTTAAAAGTTATCGAAGAAGAATCTGTTATTCGCTTGCTAGCTCCAACGCCTTTTATACTGGATTGGGTTAACCGTAAGCTGATGAGTAATATCCGTGAAGCAGTGCACAAAGTGGTACCTCACAATCCCCCGCAGGTAAGATTGGAAATCGGTGAGTATGATACACACGCACCAGAGCCAGAAGCACGCGTACCTCAACCATTACAGCAACCCACTCAATCTCAAGCTCCAGGTGCAAAAGTTGACACAAATAAAAAAACGATCAAGCATAAATTAAACCCCAACTATACCTTTGATAACTTTGTCGAAGGTAAAGCCAATCAGTTAGCCGCGGCGGCGGCTCGACAAGTAGCAGATAACCCAGGTGGCAGTTATAACCCTTTCTTTATCTATGGTGGCGTTGGTTTAGGTAAAACCCACTTAATGCATGCCATCGGTAATGCCTTAATTGAAAAGAATCCACAAGCTCGAGTTGCTTATTTACACTCAGAAAGCTTTGTTGCCGATATGGTGAATGCATTACGACATAATAAAATAGAAGATTTTAAGCGCTTTTATAGATCATTGGATGCCTTATTAATCGATGATATTCAGTTCTTTGCAAACAAAGAACAATCCCAAGAAGAATTTTTCCATACGTTTAATACCTTGCTAGAAGGTAATAAGCAGGTTATCCTCACTTCTGATCGTTTTCCAAAGGAAGTAGATGGTTTAGAAGACCGTCTCAAGTCCCGATTTGGTTGGGGCTTAACCATTGCTGTTGAGCCGCCAGAGTTTGAAATGCGTGTTGCGATTTTAATGAAAAAAGCCAGCGAAGCCGGTTTTTCATTACCTGAAGATGTGGCCTTTTTTATAGCTAAGCGTTTGCGCGGTAATGTACGTGAACTCGAAGGTGCACTAAAGCGTGTGGTAGCTTTTGCCCAGTTCACTCAGCGAACATTAAGTGTTGAAATGGTGAAAGAGGCGCTTAAAGACTTGTTGGCTTTGCAACAAAAGATGGTCACGTTGGAAAATATTCAAAAAACGGTCGCTGATTATTTTAAGTTACGTGTCGCCGATATGCTTTCTAAACGTCGTACTCGCAATGTTGCCAGACCAAGACAAGTCGCGATGGCTTTGGCTAAAGAATTGACGCACCATAGTTTGCCAGAAATTGGAGATGCTTTTGGTGGTCGAGATCATACCACTGTATTGCACGCGGTGCGTAAAGTTAAAGAGTTGCGCGAAACCGACCATAGAATGGATGAAGACTTTAATAAACTAATTCGAATTATAACTTCTTGAGGCTGTTAAGATGAAATTGACCTTGAAACGTGAAAACCTCCTAAAAGCCCTACAAACCGTGGCAGGTGTGGTTGAGAAACGTCAAACCATGCCCATTTTAGGGAATTTTTTATTTCAAGTATCGCAATCATTTTTGATTGTGACAGGATCGGATTTAGAGATTGAAACTCGATCACAGACTGAACTCGATCAGGTTGAAGGTGATGTTTTAGATATTACCTTGCCCGCTCAGAAGTTATTAACGATTGTGCGCTCTTTACCTGATGGCGTTTTAGTGACACTTGAGTTTGATGAGGTGCGTTGTACTGTAAAAGCTGGGCGTTCTTCTTTCAAACTTTCCACCTTGCCGGGTGCCGATTATCCCCATATCGACTTGACCCAAGCTCAACTAGGATTTCGATTGATGCAAGGTCAGTTCAAACAACTGATTCAGCACTGTAGTTTTTCGATGGCGAGTCAGGATGTGCGATTCTATTTAAACGGGATGTTGTTTGATATCACTTCAAGTTCTTTGCGTCTGGTTGCAACAGATGGTCACCGTTTATCAACCTGTGCGTTAGAGGCAGACTTTGGCGAACTTACGCCGACTCAAGCGATTGTGCCGCGTAAAGCGATTATGGAATTAAGTAAGCTATTGGTAGATCAAGATGAAGAGATTCAGATCTCTTTAGCCAAAAACTACCTAACCGTTCAGTTTTTAGATACGGTGTTTACTTGTAAGTTAATTGATGGTCGCTACCCAGATTATCGCCGAGTTATTCCACAGAATAACGATGTTTTTGTGCAAACAGATCGTGAATTGTTAAAGGCCATATTGCAACGTTCTGCTATTTTGTCGAATGAACGTTTTAAAGGGGTTCGTATGGTTTTAGACCAAAACTTACTTACAGTTCATGCACAAAATAGTGAGCAAGATGAATCGCATGAAGATATGGCGATTGATTATCAAGGCGAAAAAATTGAAATTGGTTTTAATGTAAGTTATTTACTTGATGTAATTAACTCGGTAAAAGATGATTGCATTACCTTAAGCTTAAAAGATAGCAGCAGCAGTTGTTTGGTTGCGGCTGATCTTGACAGCATGTCATGTCAGCATGTCATTATGCCGATGCGTTTGTAATTCAAGGAATACTAAATTTCTTGATCTGTCTCAACATTCATTATTTCTCCATTTTTTCAAACAATCACTAAACCCCTATTTTATAGGGGTTTTTTGGTTTTTATTCCTTTAAAAAACAACAAGATAGTTCTTTAGTTAATTTATATTACAGTTTGATTATATAAAATAACACTATCATTAGTTCTAAAGTTTTATTGGTAGGCGGTACGTAACTCTTCTATATTGATTGAGCTCGTTCAAACAAATTAAATGAGGTTGAATTCATGAAGAAGTTAATTTTACCCGCCGTCGGTTTATTGCTGACCTTTTCCGTTCCCTTTGCTCATGCGGTAGACCGTGGCGAGTTGTTAGCGAATAGCTGTTTCTCTTGCCATGGTTATGATGGACAGGTTTCAGACGCTAAGATTCCACCGCTTGCTAACTATCCAGCTTCTATGATTGTGTCGCAAATGAAAGCTTTTCGTGATGGAACTCGTACCGCTACCGTTATGGATCGCCATGCAAAAGGCTATACCGATGAAGAAATCGAGTTAATGGCTCAGTACATCGGTAAACAAGGATCATAGGAGAAGTATTATGAAAAACATTATTCAATCACTTTCACGTCGTCAATTAATCCAATTAGCCGCAGCTGGTATTGCCGCACCAACCGCTGGTTTAGCATTAAGTGGCTGTTCACAAAATGGCCGCAAAGGCGCAGGATCCGTTATTGTTATCGGTGGTGGATTTGGTGGGTCGGCGGCGGCTAAATATTTAAAACGTTATAACGGCGATTTGAATGTCACCTTAATTGAACCTAATACAACCTATGTTACTTGCCCAGGTTCAAACTGGGTGATTGGCGGCATCGCTGAAATGACTCAAATTACGCACAACTATGATGCGGCTAAAAAGAATGGCATTAACGTCATTCATGAAATGGTGACTTCAGTTGATCCAGAAAAACAAAGCGTTAAGTTATCAAGCGGAAAGACTTTAAATTATGACAAGTTGGTTATGTCGCCAGGTATTGACTTTAAGTTGGACGCGCATGAAGGCGTAGATACAGACACAGAAAATCATTTACCTCATGCCTATAAGGCAGGCGATCAGACCTTATTATTGCGTGATCAACTTCGCGCCATGAAAGATGGCGGTACGTTTGTGATGGTGGCGCCACCTAACCCATTCCGCTGCCCTCCTGGGCCCTATGAGCGGGCGGGCATGATTGCGCATTATTTAAAAAATAACAAACCTAAATCTAAGATTTTGATTTTAGATCAAAAAAATGCCTTTTCAAAACAAGGTCTATTCCAAGAAGGTTGGCGTAATAACTACGGTCAAATGATTGAGTGGGTCGCCATGCAAGATGGTGGCGAAGTGAAAGGATTTGATGTGGCCAACAAAACAATTGACGCAGGTTATGGTCAAGTAAAAGGTGATGTCATTAACTACATCCCACCACAAAAAGCAGGCAAATTGGCGTTCAGCGTAGGTTTGACTAACGAAAGCGGATTCTGCCCAGTTAATCAGCAAACGTTTGAGTCAACGATTCATAAAAATATTCACGTGATTGGTGATGCTTCAATTGCTAGCCCAATGCCTAAGTCAGGGCACTCGGCTACTAGCCAAGCGAAAACGACGGCGGCTAATATTGTGTTGGAATTAGCCGGCCAAGAACCGATTTCGGCGAAAAATGTGAATACTTGTTATTCATTGGTCACACCGGATTACGCGATTTCGGTTGCGGCTGTTTATGACTTTAAAGATGGCAAAATTGCTGCAGTACAAGGCGCAGGTGGTGTGTCACCGATGGGTGCTTCGCCAGAATTCCGTAAACAAGAGGCGGAATACACTCGTGGATGGTATCGCAGCATCACTAACGAAGTTTGGGGTTAAACTTGAGCTAAATCCTGATTAAACCCGCCTATGGCGGGTTTTTTATTTCTAGTAATTTTTAATAAGAAAGGATTTTTATGCGTATTATTTGGCTATTGTTATTAAGTTTCTCACTGATTCCAAGCTGGGCTGAAAAGCCGCAGTTAATGGCTTTGGAAAACTATGAAGACCAAGCGATTGAAGGCTGGTTGGTGAGTGAGAAGTTAGATGGGATAAGAGCCTACTGGGATGGTCGAAAC
>NZ_DATCSL010000058.1:0-61955 GCF_036568485.1 Thiomicrospira sp. | reverse complement strand
TGCACAAACAAAAAAGCCACATAAAAATGTGGCTTTAGAGACGCGTTTGACGGCGATAGGTAAAAACCTGATCTTACTTGCGAAGTGAACCGTATTTTTGACGGAACTTCTCAACACGACCTTCGGTGTCAACCAGTGTCTGCTTACCAGTATAAAACGGGTGAGAAGCACTTGATACTTCAACACGAACCAGCGGATAGTCTTTACCGTCTAGAGTGATTGTATCGCCAGAAGTTTTCATGGTCGAACGAGTCATAAATGTCTCACCAGTTGAGATGTCCTGGAAGACGACTTCGTTATATTCTGGATGAATGTCTGCTTTCATAATGACGGTCCAAATTAATAGGGGGTTAAAAATTAAAGACGAGATTTTAACAGAGAAAAACTTAAAATCAAGTCATGTTTCTGATTTATCTAATAAACTAGCGTTTCATCGACTCAAATAAAGCCGTGTTGGTTTTGCTCACTTTCATTTGATCAATCAGGGTTTCAATGGCTTCTACTTCGTTCATGCTGTGTAAGAAACGACGTAGAATCCAAATGTTCTGGAGTTCTTCTTGGGTAGTTAAGAGCTCTTCTTTACGTGTGCCGGACTTGGTAATGTTAATCGCCGGGAAGGTGCGTTTTTCAGCAATATGGCGCGACAAGTGAAGTTCCATGTTGCCGGTGCCTTTAAATTCTTCGAAAATAACTTCGTCCATTTTGGAGCCGGTATCGACTAACGCGGTAGCAATAATGGTTAAAGAACCGCCTTCTTCAACATTACGCGCGGCACCAAAGAAACGTTTTGGGCGGTGTAAAGCATTTGCATCCACACCACCGGTTAGAATCTTGCCAGAGGCCGGAACCACGGTGTTGTAAGCGCGTGCTAAACGTGTAATCGAATCTAACAAAATCACCACGTCGGTTTTGTGTTCGACTAGGCGCTTGGCTTTTTCAATCACCATTTCAGCAACCTGTACGTGGCGAGTAGCCGGTTCATCAAAGGTGGACGCAATCACTTCACCCTTAACCGTGCGTTGCATTTCGGTTACTTCTTCTGGGCGTTCATCAATCAATAATACGATCAAATAACATTCAGGATGATTTTCGGCAATCGACTGTGCCAAACTTTGCATAATCACGGTTTTACCGGATTTAGGTGGGGCAACAATTAGGCCACGCTGACCTTTGCCGATTGGTGAGGCTAGGTCAATAATGCGTGGCGTAATGTCTTCGGTACTGCCGTTACCAATTTCCATACGCATGCGGCTGTCGGCATGCAAAGGGGTGAGGTTTTCGAATGCAATCTTTTTACGCGCAACTTCTGGGTCTTCGAAGTTGATGCGATCCACTTTTAGTAGGGCGAAATATCGCTCACCTTCTTTAGGTGGACGAATCTTACCTTGAACTGTGTCACCAGTACGCAAACCAAAACGACGGATTTGACTGGGTGAAACATAAAGGTCGTCCGGGCCAGCTAAGTAAGAGCCATCGCCAGAGCGCAGGAAGCCGAAGCCATCCGGCAGAATTTCAAGCACGCCTTCACCAAAAATGTCTTCACCTTTTTGCGCGTGGCCTTTTAAGATGGCGAAGATAATATCTTGTTTGCGCTGACGAGCAAGATTGTTATCCAATCCCATTTCGCTAGCAAGATCGATAAGTGAAGCGGCTGAGAGTTTTTTTAAGTCAGTTAGATTCATAATGCTTTTTGGTGTTTTTATTATTTAAAGGAAGTGCCTTAATTTAAAGGCGGGTTTGAAATTCTGATTGGGAACGTGGGTTGGAATGTTACGCGCTGAAGTTGCGTTCAGCGCGTGAAACGATGTTACAGGTTGTTATCCAAGAAAGTGCATAGTTGTGATTTAGACAGTGCGCCTACTTGGGTTGAATCTACCTCACCGTTTTTGAACAGCATTAGTGTTGGAATACCGCGAACACCATATTGTGGTGGTGTAGATGGGTTTTCATCAATGTTCAATTTTACGATTTTTAGCTTACCATCGTAATCGCCAGCTACTTCGTCAAGAATCGGAGCGATCATCTTACAAGGACCACACCATTCAGCCCAGAAATCTACCAATACTGGTAGTTCAGATTTTAAAACTTCGGCTTCGAAGTTGGCATCAGATGTTGCAATAATTTTGTCACTCATAGGTAACTCCTTATATAGTTATATTTTTTTGGTACGAATGGCCATTCTGAATGTCATCAGTGTGTGAGGGGATTCGTACGGAAAGTGTTCGTTGAAACGAAGAGCAGTGATTTTTCACTATTTTTTAGCTACTCTATTATCACTGTGATTCGGGGGCTGATTTTTGCCCTGACAAAACATTCTGATAATTATTACACTAGGCATGTAGGATTTGCAAGCTAATTTTTTATGTCCGATGGAATTTTTAATGCATTTTCCCTTTTGGCGTTTTTTATCGTAGCATAACGCACCGAACGATTTCGCAGAACACAATCTTATTAAACCACCCACACATTTAGGTTAAACCAATCAGCGCCCATGGATATTACATTTATATTAAACGACTTAAACGATGCGCAACGCGAAGCGGTGACGTTAGAAGAACGTCATGCGTTGATTTTGGCGGGTGCAGGCAGTGGTAAAACACGCGTATTAGTGCATCGCATTGCTTGGTTAACAGAAGTGATGAAATTATCACCGTTTAATATTTTAGCCGTCACCTTTACCAATAAAGCCGCACGTGAAATGCGGGGCCGTATGGAACAGCTGATTGGTCACCAAGCACAGGGCGTGACCATGGGAACCTTCCATGGCATTGCATATCGCTTATTACGACAGCACTTTGAAGCGGCGGGCTTGCCACAAAGCTTTCAGATTTTAGACTCGGACGATCAAAAACGTTTAATTAAACGCCTATTAAAGGCGATGGAGTTGGATGAAACTCAGTGGCCGGTCAAGCAAGTGCAAGCCTATATTAATGGTGAAAAAGAAGAGGGTCGGCGTCCGCATCATATTGACCCAGGTCACAATCCGTTCGTGAAAAAAATGCTGCAAATTTACCAAGCCTACGAGCAACAGTGTCAAAAAGCAGGCCTGGTGGATTTCGCTGAGCTGTTATTGCGTGCGCATGAACTCTGGTTGAAGCGCCCAGAGATTTTGAGTTTTTATCAAGCACGTTATAAACACATCTTGGTGGACGAGTTTCAAGATACCAATAGTTTGCAGTATGCCTGGTTGCGAGTATTAGCGGGCGGCACGGGCAAATTGTTTGTAGTGGGCGACGATGACCAATCCATTTATGGCTGGCGTGGCGCCAAAATCGAAAATATCCGTTTGTTTGAGCAAGAATTTGCTGATGTAAAAACGGTACGTTTAGAGCAAAACTATCGTTCAACTGGGCGTATTTTGAAAGCCGCTAATCATATTATTGCGTTTAACACCGAACGCATGGGTAAAGATCTATGGAGCGCCGGCGAAGACGGCGACCCTATTCGCATTTATGAGGCGTTTAACGAATATGACGAGGCTAATTATGTGATCAGCCAAGCCAAAGCTTGGGTTGAGCAAGGTGGCGAACGTTCTGACGTGGCAATTTTATATCGTTCAAATGCCCAGTCGCGGGTGTTTGAGCAGGCTTTGATTCAAGCCGAAATGCCTTATCGAATTTATGGCGGCTTGCGATTTTATGATCGTGCTGAAGTGAAAGACGTACTGGCTTATTTACGTTTATTGGTAAACCGCGATGACGATGCGTCGTTTGAGCGCGTCTATAACCAACCGACACGCGGCTTAGGCGAAAAAACCATGCAGACCGTGCGCGACTTAGCACGGGATTTAGGTTTATCTTTGTGGGATGCCGCCAAGGTTCAATTGGAGTCAGGCCTAACTGCACGAGCCAAAGGCGCGCTGAGTGGGTTTTTAGATTTGATTGAGCAGTTGCAAATTGATACCCAAGGTAAGAGCTTACAAGATCAAGTAATGATGGTGATTTCACGTTCTGGCTTGCAAACGCATTTCGAAAAAGATCGCTCCGAGCAGGGTCAGGCGCGGCTTGAAAACTTGGATGAATTGATTAACGCGGCCAGCGGGTTTGATAAAGCACCGCCTGCTGAAGAAAACCCGAACCCTGATGATTTAGATGCCGCGATTAGCGATAACCCATTACTTAACTTTTTAGCCCAAGCAACTTTGGAAGCGGGCGACAATCAGGCCGAAGCTTGGGAGTCAGCGATACAGCTAATGACCTTGCATTCGGCCAAGGGTTTGGAGTTTCCGCTGGTATTTATGGTCGGGTTGGAAGAAGGCCTGTTTCCTTCAAAACCCTCGTTTGATGATCCGTTTAGACTGGAAGAGGAACGCCGCTTAGCTTATGTCGGCATTACTCGTGCGGAGCAAAAATTAGTGATGTCCTATGCGCTGCGCCGGCGTTTACACGGCGCAGAAATTTACTCCGGTCCTTCGCGTTTTTTAAAAGAATTGCCAGAGGATTGTCTCGACTGGGTGCGTATGACCGGCCAAGTGCAAACCGCACGCGATTGGGCATCGACAAGCAGCCAAAAAACTCAGCATAACGAGGCTGGCTTTGTGATGGGGCAGCGTGTGTTTCATCAAAAATTTGGTGAAGGAACGGTATTAGCGACCGAAGGGTCGGGAGATCATGCACGTATTCAAGTCAATTTTAAACATGCTGGCTCAAAGTGGTTGGTTAAGGCTTATGCCAATTTGGAGGCGCTATAATTAAGCAACAAAGGGTGAATTAAAGTCCCACTTTTCTGGAAAAGATATCTAGACTGACTACAATAAACCGATTGGTTTGATAGTCCAGTTCAAGTGGCGCGTGTACACCCGGCGTAACGGATAAAAATAGCCAATTATCATACATTTGGTGGCGCCAGGTTAGTTGTGCATAAGTATCCAGCTGTTTGTAGTCATATTCACGAGTCCAATCCCACTGACGCCCCAGCTGGTAACTTAGGCGGTTATTTTTATCCCAGTTATGTCGCCACTCAAAAACCTGTGAAATTTCCCATTCGGGTAGCTCATCAAACTTAAACACATTTGATGTCGAGCGCAAATAGTGTTGTTCATCATACTGATAAGCCAAGTTTAATGTGCCTTCTTTACCCGTACCCTCAACTCTTCGCCAAAACACTTCCGGTTCAAACGCCAAATATAAATCGGGGTTGATTGCATATTCTAAGCGCAGTTTGGCCGTAATATAAGGACTCAATTCACCGTCAGTCAAGCGGGTACCGGTGCGGGTTTTGAAGCCAATCATATCCGAAAACTGATAAATAGAGCTTAAGCCTAATAGGGTTTCTTGTTCAGCATCAAGTTGTGTTTGGGCGCTAGATTGTGCATTACGTTCGTCTGGGCCCGAAAAGGATTCGACATAGACATTCCAGCGTTCTTGGGTTTTGGGTAGATGCGCAACTAACTTAAATTTAAATTGGTTTTGTGCGCTTAAGTGTTGCGAGCTTTGATGACTGAGGGTGGTTTTGATTAAAGACTTACCTTCTGGCACCTCAGATTCGGGTGTAAAAAATCGATCAATACTATTGGCATAACGATCGATATGCTTGGTCAACCAGGCCAGATTGTTTTGGATGGTGACCAATTCAAAATCCAACTTAAAGTATTCGCCATTATTAAGTGGTGCTTGATCATTTGAAGATGGCTCTTGCGCACTAGCCGTATTAGGTAGCACCCAAAACGAGAGGCATAAACTTAGCCAAAAACTAATTTTGAAAGGTAGGGCGATGGGCATAGAAAATTCATACAAAAACCAACAAGCTATATATTAGCCTTTAAGTTAGTTTTGTGCTGACTAATTGGGATTTAAGTTTGCTTTATGGTTTAATAAAAACAACATATTAGGAGAGGTTTGATGGCTGGCTGGCTGATTTCGACCGACTTAGATGGCACTTTATTAAATCATAAGACTTATGACTACACGGGTATTGTTGCATTGCTGGCGCAATTAAAAGCACACGCGATTCCTGTGATTCTAAATTCCAGTAAAACACGAGCAGAACTGAGTAAGTGGCGAGAATGTCTAGATTTGACTTGGCCAGTGATTGCTGAAAATGGTGGCGTTATTCAAATCGGTCAACAGCCAGCGATTTTAACAGGTCGACCGATCAAACAAATACGCACTTTTTTAAACCTTTGGCGTGATCAACATGGATGGTTGTTTGAAGGCTTTGGCGACTGGACGGTTGAACAGGTAATACAGCACACCGGCCTGAATGCGCAAGATGCACGGAATGCCCAACAGCGCGAAGTGACCGAACCTATTCTGTGGTTAGGTGAAGCACCAGGCCTGGTGCTATTTGAACAAGCCTTGGCGCAACAAGGTTTGCAGCTCCAAAAAGGCGGTCGCTTTTATCATGTAATGGCGCAGCACTCCAAGGCCAGTGCGCTCAAAACCCTGCTTATCAACCAAGAATATCAGAAGCTGCCTGAGCAGACCGATTGGCAGTTGCTGGTGTTGGGTGATGGTGAAAATGACCGCGCGATGCTTGAAATGGCGGATGTGGCGGTGGTGATGCCCGATGCAAAAGGCCAATATTTATCTTTGAATTCAAATAATCAAATCTATCAGGCTCAACAATCCGCCCCCCTGGGCTGGATAGAAGCGGTCAAGCGGTGGGTATTAAAGGAGGCGGAATGAGTGATTTTTTTCAAAACGGCACAATAACGACCCTACACAATTTAACGCGGCGTGATCTATCGGAGATTGAGTGGGATTTGGTGAATTTTTCACGCGAACGCCCGATGGGGCTGGTGTTGCCTTCTTTATATAGTGAGCTTGAAGGTGAGGCTTTAACGCGTATTTTAGATGAATTGGAACGCGTGCCTTACTTATCTGAAATTGTGATTGGCTTGGATCAGGCCAATCAAACTCAGTTTGAACATGCCAAGCAATTCTTTGCACGCTTACCGCAGCCGCATAAAATTCTTTGGAATGATGGTCCAAGATTGCAAAAAGTCATGCAACCACTGAAAAAATTGAATTTAGCACCGACCGAACCGGGTAAGGGCAAAAATGTGTGGGGCTGCTTTGGGTATATGTTGGCTTCGGGTAAAACCTCGGTAGTTGGGTTACATGACTGTGATGTGCTGACTTATGAGCGTGAGATGTTAGCCCGTCTGCTTTATCCGGTGGCTCACCCAACTTTCAACTTTGTATTTTCAAAAGGTTATTATGCGCGTTATTCGGATGGTCATATGAATGGCCGTGTTGCACGTTTGTTGGTAACGCCACTATTACGAAGTTTAGAAACGGTATTAGGCCAAGATGATTTAATTACTTATTTAGATTCGTTTCGTTATCCATTAGCGGGGGAGTTTGCGCTTGAAGTGAGTGCGCTAAAAGATGTCCGAATTCCCAGCGACTGGGGACTAGAAATTGGGATTTTGGCTGAAATACGACGTAACTATTCTAACCGTCGTGTCTGCCAAGTAGAGGTGGCCGACCGTTACGATCACAAACATCAAAAAGTATCGTTTGATGATGTTAATGCCGGTTTATCACGCATGAGCCAGGATATTGCCAAATCCCTGTATCGCAAATTAGCCACCAGTGGACATCAGTTTTCACGACAAACGATTCGTACGATTCGTGCTGTTTATCATCGTACCGCTTTGGATCAGTTGGAATCTTATGCGTTTGATGCCGAGATGAATGGGTTATCGTTAGACCGTCACGAAGAAGAGCGTGTAGTGGAATTGTTTGCAGACAATTTATTGGTGGCAGGCGAGGCGTTTATGGAAATGCACGATGAGCGGCCGTTTGTGGCGAACTGGAACCGAGTGATTAGTGCTTTTCCCGATATATTAGACGAGCTCAAACATGCGGTAGAACAGGATAATGCCTAGGAGTTAAACATGAGCCAAGCGATATTTGAACGCATTAAACATCGTTTAGAAAAACTCTATCCACTCGAGCAGGCGAAAGACGCGTATCAAGAACTGAATCGCCTGATTCAAATTTGTGGCGTTGAATCGACGCAGGAGGATGAGCACTGGAACCAAGAAGACGTGGTGTTAATTAGTTATGCGGATAGCTTGATTGATACAGAACAAACGCAACCCCCTTTGCAAGTTTTGCGTGAATTTTTGCAAGACTATGTTAAAGATGCAGTCAATACCATTCACCTGTTGCCGTTCTTTCCGTTCAGTTCGGATGATGGCTTTTCGGTGATTGATTATGTCAAGGTTGAGCCAGATTTTGGCGATTGGCCGGATATTCAGGCCATCAGTGCCGACTATCAGCTCATGGTGGATTTGGTGATTAATCATATCTCGCGCGAGAGTTTATGGTTTACCGATTACAAAGCGGATGTTGCGCCATTTAATCAGTTTTTTATAGAAGTGGATGGCAATGAGGATGTGTCGATGGTGGTGCGACCTCGAAACTCGCCTTTGTTGGTGCCCGCTTATACTCACCGTGGACGCAAAATGGTGTGGGCGACCTTTAGTGCTGATCAGATTGATTTAAACTTCGAAAATCCAGCTGTATTGGTGAAGATGATCGAAGTGCTCTTGTTTTACGTTAAACAAAAAACCCATATTTTGCGTTTAGACGCGATTGCATTTTTATGGAAAAAACTGGGCACTAACTGCATTCACTTACCTGAAACACATGAAGTAGTGAAGCTGATTCGAGACGTTTTCGACTTGGTGAACCCAAAAGGTTTAATTCTGACCGAAACCAACGTGCCGCATAACGAAAACCTGTCTTATTTTGGTCAACAAGACGAAGCTCATCTGGTCTATCAGTTTAGTTTGGCACCGTTAGTATTGCACGCCTTGTATCGTGCTGATGGTTACTATTTAACCCAATGGGCGCAACAACTTAAACCGCCCGCCGAAGGTTGTAATTTTTTAAACTTTACCGCTTCGCATGATGGTATAGGTTTGCGGCCGGTCGAAGGCATTTTACCGCAGCGTGAAATTGAGGATTTGATCACTGGCATGCACCGCCAAGGCGGTTACATTTCTATGCGCACTCGGCCGGATGGCTCGGAGTCACCCTATGAAATTAACATTGCCTTGTTTAGCGCATTTCGCGAAACCTGTAATAGTCAGGGGCCAGATCAATGGCAGATAGATCGCTTTATTTGTTCGCAACTGATCATGCTGAGTTTACAGGGCATTCCTGCCATCTACATCCACAGTTTATTGGCGACCGAAAATGATCAAACAGGTGTCGAGCGCACGGGCCGTACGCGCAGTATTAACCGCAAAAAGTGGGAAAAAAGTTATTTAAAAGCCTTGTTGGATGCTCAAAATACCGCCAACTCGCAAGTTTTAAATCGTTTGATTCATGTGTTAAAACGGCGCAAAAAACACAAAGCTTTTCATCCCGACACCTCGCAGAAGGTGCTGGATGTAGGTTCCAGTTTTTTCGCCATTTGGCGAGGTCTTAACGAGTTGGATTTTCCGTTATTGGCGATCTTTAACCTAACCAGTGAGGTAAAAGAATTGGATATGCAACACGAAGCGGGTTTAGATCTAGCGGTTGGCTGGGTGGATATATTGGATCATCAACATTATCAACCCAAGCAAAAACCGTTAGTTTTACAGCCTTATCAAGTTGTGTGGCTGATGCCAGATAGCGTGGACAATGTGAGCCCACTTTGGGCGATGAGTACCAATTGAGTACCAGGCCTGGTGCTTAACTTTGCATTAATGTAAGTAAAGATTTAAAGCACTATAGATTGTATCGGCTAGCCAAGTTTCGGTTTGTTGCATCGCATCGGCTTCATCGGTTAAACGATTTACTAGGCTGAACAAGCCAATAAACTCGGGTGCTTGTTCGGCGCGAATATCGAGTTGGCCGCAAATGCCCAGAATCGGCACTTGGTAGGTTTGCGCCAGTTCGGCAAGCTTCATCGGCAGTTTGCCCTGACGAGTTTGAGCATCCATACGGCCTTCACCAGTAATCACCAAATCCACACCCTGTTCAAAGGTCTGATTTAACCCGATGCTGTTAGCCAGCAATGCAAAGCCACTGTGAGTTTGCGCATTTAACAAGCCCATAAAGCCACCCGCCATGCCACCAGCGGCACCAGCACCAGGCCTGGTAGTGATGTTGTGGCCGGTTTTTTGGTCAATCAAGTGGGCAAACTGAGCTAAAGCTTGTTCTAGTTTAGGATGCGTTTGAGCCGTGACTCCTTTTTGTGGGCCATAAATGGCGGTCGCTCCGTTTTCGCCCAATAAAGGATTGCTGACATCGCAAGCCAGCTGCCATTCGATATCTAACAAATTTTGCGGAATTTCACCAATCCTGGCCAATTGCATTAGGCCTTGCGCGCCTGGTTTAATCGGTTGGTTTTGCTGATCCAGAAGTTGGATTCCCAGTGCCTGCAAAGCACCGGCACCGCCATCATTGGTCGCGCTGCCGCCAAGCCCCAAAATAATGCGTCTCGCTCCAAGTTCGATGGCGGCTTTAATTACCAGACCGGTTCCTAAAGTTCCGGCTTGCATCGGATCGCGTTCATGTTTGCTGAGCAGGGGCAGACCGGAGGCTTGCGCCATCTCGATAATCGCCGTATGGTTGTCGGCTTGCCAAGCAAAGGCCGCTTTTATTGGACGCCCAAGTGGGTCTAAGCTGTTAACAACATGGCATGTGGCTTGGCCAGACTCTAGCATCGCCTCTACAAAGCCTTCGCCACCATCTGATAAAGGACGTTGAATGACTTGAATATCTGGCCAATGACGCTGGATAACCTGCGCGCCAATGCGACAAAACTCACGCGCCGTGATCGAACCTTTAAAGCTGTCGGGGGCGAGTAGAATTCTGCGCATGGTTTCCGCCTTTTATAAGGTTTCGAGTTGCAGCGTGACGTGATGCACGGCGTGATGATCATTGAGGTAAGTTTTAATTTCGAACAGCGTCTCATCATTTATATGTGAAAGATCGGTTTTAGCGTGCAGCGTCATCATCACTTGTTGTTCGGCAATCGCCCACAGGTGAATATGATGAATTTGTTCAAGATAAGGAAAGCGTTCGGCTAAGTCGTCTTTAATAGCCTGAATTTCATAGCCTGCCGGTACACCTTCCAATAATATGGTGGCGGCCGAACGTGTGAGCTTGAAGGCATTAAACGCGATAATACAGGCGACTAAAATCGATAGGATTGGATCGACGATATTCCAGCCGGAAAAATAAATAATGATGGCGGCGGTAATGACCGCAATCGAGGCTAAGGTATCACCCATAAAGTGCAGGGTCGCGCCTCGCATATTGAGGTTTTGCTGATCACCACTATGTAACATGATAAACACGGTTAAATTAATGCCTAACCCAATAATGGCGATTATAAACATTTCGGCCCCCATGACTTCGTGAGGGTTAAACATGCGTTCGATCGCCATCGCCACAATACCAGCCGAAATTAAAAGTAACGCCGCGCCATTCACAAAAGCCGTCAAAATTTGAGCGCGCATATAGCCAAATGTCATGCGTTCAGTCGCCGGTTTTTGTGCGATATGAAAACCCCACCAAGCGATTACGAGCGCAATCGAATCAGTAAGCATGTGCATGCCATCGGCAATCAGGGCAACTGAGTTAACCCAAATTCCACCTACGACCTCTACCGTCATATAGGTAAAGGTTAAAATCGCAGCGATAATAATTTTACGCTGGTTTTTTTGGTTGGGTTTCGCCGTATGGCTATGGTGAGGAGATGGGTGTGAATGCATATTAAGCTCTCAAAGTATAAAGTTTGTGTTGGGTTAGTCTGGACGTTTGGCTTTTATGAGTTCACGAGTCAAACTATATTCATCACCGCCCATTTTACCAACGGCATCGAGTTTAGCGGAGTTAATCACACCGTCTTGGATTAAATCGTCATCCACAAAGATGCCAATCAATTCCACTAAAATGAGCTGGCCACCAGTGCTTACTTCAACAATATCGCGTAACTGACATTCATAACGAACTTTTGAGTCGGCGACACTGTCGGGGGATACTTGTTGACTAGGGGTGGATGCAATATCGAAGGTTTTAAACTCACTTTCATGATTGGCCAGTGGTTGGCTGCTGGCATTAGCGGATTGAGTTTGTGCGGCACTCACAATGTTGATGACGCATTGCAGGTTGGAACGTAGATTTTTTAAGGTATCTTTTTCGGCTTGAGCGCGCGATGGAATATGCGTAATTGCCAACACCGGCGGGTTTACACTGGCGACCGTAAAAAAGGAATAAGGCGCTAGGTTTTGTACACCATCCGAGTTTTGAGTGCTGATCCAAGCGATCGGGCGTGGCACGATGCCGCCGACTAAATAACGGTAAATTTCCTGCGGGGTTAATTCGGATACGGACTTAAACATGCTCAGGCACTCCTTGATAATGAGCCTTCATTTTACAACAACTGCGATCAGTGTGTTTTAGCGACAGCCCAAGCCTCAACGACCAGGCCTGGTCGCGCGGTTTGAAGTTGTTTCGCGGCGGCTTGCATGGTGGCTCCAGTGGTGATGACATCATCGAGCAAAGCCACCTGATCCAGGTTGTCTAGAAGTTGGGGGTCGGCGACAAAAGCTTGATTTAAATTTTGGTGACGTTGTTTGGCTTTGAGATGTGTTTGACTTGGCGTAGCAAGTGGCCGGGTTAGCGCGGAAATGATTGGTATATTCAAAATCGGGCTTAACATGCGTGCCAATTCAAATGCTTGATTATAACCACGTTCTCGCAAGCGCGAAGGATGAAGCGGAATCGGAATAATGCCCTGAACCCCTTGAAACTCTACTTTTTCGGCTAACAATTCTGCAAACAATCGGCTTAAATGCAATTGCTGATGATATTTATATTGATACATTAAGTCGCGCAGTTCATCTTCAAATCTAAATGCAGCCTGAGTTCGATTCACTCTCGGCGGCTTTGCCAGACATTGGCCACAGAGTAATCCTTGTGGGCTCGGTTCGGCGCAGCGCGGACAGACTTCAGAGCCAATTTGCCATTTGCTGACAAAACTTGGGTCTAAGTCTTTTTTTTCGCATGTGACGCCCGTGATAACGCAGGTGGGCGGAAACAGCCATTTTTCAAGCCAATGCATTTTCCAAATCCAGGTTGAATTATCGTTATAATAACCGCTTATTTTAAACGCGAGTCTCGAAATGAAATCTTTAGGACAAATTCGTCATGATTGGACGTTGGCCGAAATTCACGCCATTATGAATCAACCTTTTAACGACTTGATGTTTCAAGCGCATACGGTTCACCGTATGAATTTTGAACCCAATGAAGTGCAAATCAGCACTTTGGTCAATATTAAGTCAGGCGGTTGTGCGGAAGACTGTTCCTATTGTTCGCAAAGTTCACGCTACGACACGGGTTTAGAAAAACAAAAAATGATGGCGGTGCAAGAAGTGCTGGATAAAGCCATGCAAGCCAAAGCCAAGGGTGCGACCCGTTTATGCATGGGCGCGGCTTGGCGTAACCCGAACAAAAAAGACTTTCCGGTGGTGCTGGAAATGGTCAAAGTGGTGCGTGATTTGGGCATGGAAACCTGCATGACACTAGGTATGTTGGACGATGACCAGGTCGCGGCGTTAAAAGAAGCCGGTTTAGATTATTACAATCATAACCTAGACACCTCAGAAGCTTATTATTCCAAAGTCATCACCACACGCTCTTTTCAGGATCGTTTAGATACGATTGAAAAGGTACAAAAATCCGGCATTAACGTGTGTTCAGGCGGCATTATCGGCATGGGCGAGCAGCACAAAGATCGCGCTGAATTATTGCGCACCTTTGCCAATATGGAAAATCATCCTGGCAGTGTGCCGATTAATTTATTGGTGCCGGTTGAAGGTACGCCTTTGGCTGAAATGAAGGGCAAAACCGATGCATTTGAGTTTATCCGTGTGATTGCGACCGCGCGTATTTTGATGCCGCAGTCCTATGTGCGCTTATCGGCGGGTCGCATGGAATTAAATGAGCAAGCCCAGGCCTGGTGCTTCTTTGCCGGTGCCAACTCAATTTTCTATGGTGATAAGTTGTTAACCACAGATAACCCAGAAGCCGATAGTGATGTGCAGTTATTTAAAAAGTTGGGTTTAAATATGCAAACCCAAGCCAAAGCTCATCTTGAAGAAGAGTCGGCTTAAGTTTTGCCATGAAACTCAGTATCGCGGATCGTTTTCAACCTAGGTTAGACGAACGACAAGCGCAATCCCTTTATCGCCAACGTCCGTTGGCGCTTTCTCCTCAGCGTCCGCAAATGCAAATTAATGGTTTGCAGATGATCAACTTTTGCTCGAATGATTATCTAGGTCTCGCCGCCGATCCTCGCATTAAACAGGCGGTGTGCGATGACGATACAGCGGGTTGGGGATCCGGCGCCGCGCATTTAGTAACTGGCCACCATTTGCATCATCATTTATTAGAAGATGAATTGGCTGACTGGTTAGGCGTGGAGCGCGTATTGTTATTTTCCACCGGTTATATGGCGAATTTAGCGGTACAACAAACTTTGATGCAAAAGGGCGACTTGATTGTCGGCGATAAACTTAATCATGCGTCTTTGATTGATGGCGCGCTTGCTAGTGGAGCGGACTTTAAACGTTATCCTCATCTTGACTATTCTGCGCTCGACTCACGGCTGCAACAGTCGGATTCGCCCAGCTTAATTGTGAGCGATAGCGTGTTCAGCATGGATGGTGATTTGGCCGATATTTGCCAGCTGCAGGCTTTAGCCAACAAGCACCAGGCCTGGTTGTTGATTGACGATGCGCATGGCTTAGGTGTTTTGGGTAAGCAGGGCAAAGGTAGTTTTGATCACTTTAACTTGCCGATCGATGTCGATACCGTACTTGTTGGCACTTTTGGTAAGGCGTTTGGCACATCGGGCGCTTTTGTCGCCGGTTCAAATTTATTAATCGAAAGTTTGATTCAGTTTGCGCGACCCTTTATTTATACGACCGCTATGTCCCCCATGAATGCCTTAGCCACACGTACGGCTTTAAAGTTGTTGCGTGAAGGCGATGATTTACGCGAGCAACTACACAAAAATATTGCGCAATTTAGAGCGGGGGCGGACGCGTTAGGGTTAAAGTTAATGCCATCGGCCAGCGCAATTCAGCCGATTTTATTGGGTGATAGTGCACAAGCGGTTGCGTGGAGCGACGCACTTAAGAAAGCGGGTTTATGGGTCGCCGCGATTCGTCCGCCGACGGTGCCGCAAAATCAAGCACGCTTGCGAGTGACTTTAAGCGCGTCCCACCAAGAGAACCAAATTTCGAGCTTGTTGGAGGCGTTAGTCCAGTTACAAAAAAACGAGCCTTAAGCTCGTTTTTATATTCTATACACCAACCACCAGGCCTGGTATGACTAACCCTTACCAAGCAATATAGGTGAAGCCCGCTGCTTGTAGCTCCATTAAAGCCGAGGCCCCTACTTCGGCATATTCCGCAAATGGGCGCATATCTTTATCTTCCCAGCCAATCGTGTGCATCGTGTTACCGCATGCAATCCAGCGAACATTGTAGTCTTTTGCAAAGCTTTCAACTCGGTCATAAATCAAGGAATCAACTTCGCGTTTAGGCTCTTTAGCTAAAACATGAATGCCTGGGCCGATGACGACCACTGCGATTTCAACGTCATCTCCATACTGGCGAATCATTGCCTGAATCGAGTTGAGAATGCTGGTTTGATATGCCTCATCGGCTTGGTTAAACATATATACCACTTTGTGGTTAGCGGGATCACCTGGAAAGCGATCTTGGCTGGGGCCTTTAATTTCGGGAACTGATTTTAGTGTGTCGGCTGCAATGGTCGGCGCACTGAAGCCGAGCGTGGTGATCAAGCTGATCGCAAATATTTGTAGAAAGCGCATGACAAAACTCCTTAAACGAATACACAAAATAGTTATGGGTATAAGTATAAAGAAAAGTCTGCTGGCTTGTTGGCTTGAATCAGAATAATTCGCATTGCTTACACGATTGGTAAATGGCAACGCGCTAGAAATTTTAGATATAAAAAAACCGCGAGGCTGAAAACAATCTCACGGTTCCGGCTGCTTAAACACAAGTGTTAGAGCAACAAATTAGGATTAAAGTGCTGTAACGTTTTCCGCTTGTAAGCCCTTTTCACCTTCAGTAATGTTGAAAGTCACTGCTTGACCTTCAGCTAGGGTTCTACGGCCGTTGCCATTGATGGCACGGAAATGTACGAATACATCTGGACCATTTTCTTGTGCTAAAAAACCGAAACCTTTTTCATCGTTAAACCATTTAACGGTGCCTGTTACTAAATCTGACATAACTACCTCAAAAAAAACAAATAAAACGTCATCAAACTTAATGACGCTCAGTCATTGTATCACCAAGTTTTTAAAAAAGTATCGTTATATATGAATTATTTACTAAGAAGTTCATGCAGTTGAGGCGGTAACTGCAAAAAAGCGGCTTTTTTATGGCGTTGGCGTCACGCAATCGTTACAATCCTTACAACTATTTTTTTGAGCTAAATCATGAAATCGAGCATCAAATTACATACCGAAACTTTTGGACAGGGTGAATCGCTCTGTTTGATTCATGGTTGGGGTGCGCAAAATGCGGTTTGGCGAGACTGGGCCGAAACTTATCTTGCCCCTCATTTTGAGGTGACTTTAATTGAGTTGCCGGGATTTGGTGCCAGCCCGAAACTGGAGTTACAAGATGGTAGCGATCTCAACCAGGCCTGGTTAGACTCTGTAGCCGATGTATTACCAAGTAAAACACATTTATTAGGTTGGTCATTGGGTGGATTGATTGCTCAGCAATTGGCGCAAGCCTATCCAGAACGCATCAATCGATTGATTTGCTTGGCTTCAACTCCGTGTTTTGTGCAGGCAGGTAATTGGAAATGGGCAGTTTCACCGGAGTTAATGAGTAACTTTATTAAAGCACTTGGCCTGGATAGCTGGGGTTTATTGAGTCGCTTTTGGAAGCTGCAGTTGCAAGGGTCGGATGGTGCGCGCCAATTGATTAAACATTATACGAGTCAGATGAAAACACGTAATTTACCGAGTTTTGCAGGTTTATTACAAGGGTTGGAGTTGTTGCGTGATATTGATATGCGTCAAAAGTTGGTCTTAATTCAGGCTCCTACTTTATGGTTGTTGGGTGAAAAAGATCCGTTAGTGCCGCCTGAGATTATCAAGCAGTTACCGGTGTTACAACCTAAAGCAAAAATTGAAATGGTTCAGGGGGCGGCACACATTCCGTTTTTCTCTCACCCCGAACAAACGGCTCATCAAATAAACACATTTTTATTGGGTGAGGTGCATGGTTAATCGACAGCACCTACGCCAACATTTTTCTAAAGCCGCCGCACGTTATGATGAAGCCGCCGTGCTGCAAAAACTGTCTGCGCAAAACCTAGACGAACGTTTAGACTTAATGACGTTAGATGTAAAACGTGTATTAGATGTGGGCGCGGGCACGGGGTTTTTAACCGAGAAACTGCTGGCGCGCTACCCCAATGCACAGATTAGTGCGTTGGATTTATCGGATACTATGTTACAACAGGCTAAGTTGCGTTTACTGCGTCCAGTTTTTAAATGGTTACCAGCAAGCTGGTCGGCGCGCTTAGATTGGTTACGTTGTCCGGTGAATTTAATTCAAGCCGATGCTTATGCCTTGCCAGTAGCCGATGCGAGCCAAGATTTGATTGTCACTAATTTTATGCTGCAATGGTGTGATGACTTAGACGCCGTGTTAAGTGAGTTTCGCCGAGTATTACGGCCAGAGGGCTTGTTAATGCTCACCAGCTTAGGGCCGGATACCTTAAAAGAACTCCGCCAGGCCTGGGTGTCGGTAGAAGGTGAGGCTGGACATCAACGTATGAATCACTTTATCGATATGCATGACTTGGGTGATGCGTTAATTCGCGCCGGTTTTGGTCAACCGGTTATGGATGTGGAACATTACACTTTAACCTATGATGAGCCAATCGGCGTAATACGCGATTTAAAAGCGATTGGTGCGACCAATGCGCAAGGCGAACGCTCACAAGGTTTAACTGGCAAAGCACGGTTTAAAGCCATGTTGGATGCGTATGAGCTTGCACGCAAACAAGGCAAAATTCCCGCCAGTTATGAAATTGTGCACGGCCATGCTTGGGCAGCCAAAGAAGTTATGAAAGGGCCGGGGCGTAATAAATCCGGTGTTTATGAAATCACGTTAGATCAGTTTCAAAATCAATTAAAACCAGGGAGTTAATGTATGTATTTCGGATTAGTTTTATTGCACAAGGTAGCGGTGTTGTTAAGCATTGTTGGATTTTTTGGCCGCGGTATTGGTCATATTTTTAACCAAGGCTGGGTAAGCAAAAAGCCAGTTAAAATTCTGCCGCATATTGTGGATACCTTGTTATTAGTCTCCGCCATCGGGATTGTGATGGTCACCGACTTTAGTTTCACCGACCCTTGGATTGTCGCCAAAATCTTAGGTTTAGTTGCTTATATTGGTTTAGGTTTGATGGCCTTCCGCTTCGCTAAAACTCGCGCCCAAAAAGCCATCTACTGGTTAGTTGCGTTAGTGGTGCTGTTTTATATCGTGGCCGTTGCGGTGCATAAGGTAGTTTGGCCGTTTTAACCAAACTGGCTTTATTGGCGGAACGGACTTTTACTTTTGTGGGCGAGTCTTAACCACGCCAGTGCAATCGGGATGCAAGCTAAAGCTGGAATGAGTAGGCTTGCACCATACCAGATTGCAAACATGAGTATGCCAAGTACGCCGCCAACCAGAAAGCTGACAATCAGTAAAATGAGCAACCAGGCCTGCCAAGGCCAGCCTTGGCCTTTTATCATTCGAGCTAAATAAACGCCAAGATCTGTGACGATGCCAGTGACATGGGTGGTGCGCATTTGTAGCCCACGATATTTTGCGGTTAAGGCATTTTGTAAGCCGCAAGCAAAAGCGGTGGTAAAAAGTGTAGCCAAATGCATCAAGCTTGCTAACCAAGCGCTTGCAAACAAGCTCGCCGACAGTAGAATCATTCCAATTGCGAAGCGACGGTCTTGAGGGCTTTCTCTGTCGCCAATCACCAGGCCTGATATAAGCGCGCCTAATACAAATCCGACAAAAACTAAACTGGCTTTAAAAGTTATAGACCAAGTATTGTGGTACAAGCTCTCGCTTAAGCGAGACATGATGCCGGTCATTTGGCTGACAGGAAAGCCAAACTCTAAAAATAAAATGGTATTGATGTAGCCGGCTTGCAAGGCCATAAATCCGCCCAGCAGCATAAAGTTTCGGATAGAAAAAGGATTGGGATTCATTAGCCTGATAATTTGTATGGGGTGAAAAAGTATGCGCCCATTATGGGCGCATATTGATTGATTTTAATCAGGCCTATTAAGCTGATAATGCAATGTCTTGATTAAGGATGGCTTTCATCTTTTTCATGGCTTGCTGTTCGATTTGGCGGATGCGCTCCATCGAAACGCCATATTTTTCTGAAAGCTCTTTTAAGCCAAGTTTATTTTCGCCTAACCAACGTGATTGGATAATGTCTAAGCTACGCGCGTCTAATTGTTTTAGCGCCGCTTGCATAAGCTCGGTTTGACGAGTTTCTTCGGTTTCACGTACCCAGTGGGTTTCTGGGTCAAGTTCATGGCTGATTAATACAGGTGCGGTATAACCGCGTTCTTCTTCCTCATCCGAACTCATATCAACTTGAATGTCTTTGCCGTATAAGCGACTGTCCATTTCAAGTACGTCTGCGCGTGTAACGCCCAAATCTTCCGCGACACGGTCTGCATCTTTGTCACTAAACCACTCTAAGGCATGTTTTGCACCGCGTAATTTAAAGAACAATTTACGCTGAGCTTTGGTGGTCGCAGTTTTAACGATACGCCAGTTTTTAATCACAAACTCGTTAATTTCGGCGCGAATCCAATGCACGGCAAAGGTCATTAAACGTACTTTTTCTTCAGGGTTAAAACGTTTAACGGCTTTCATTAAACCAATGTTACCTTCTTGGATTAAGTCGCTTAATGGTAAGCCGTAGCCTTTATAGCTACGCGCCACCGGTACGACATAACGTAAAGAAGACAAGATCAGTTGACGAGCCGCTTCTAAGTCTTGTTGATAATACAAGCGCTCAGCTAATGCACGTTCTTCCTCAGCGTTTAATTGAGGAAGCGTACGAACTGTGCGCAAGTAGCTATCCAGGTTTTTGCCTGGCGTTAGCTGTTGAATTGTAAGCGCAGTAGTTGTCATGTTTCACGACCTCTTAGGTTGTTTTTTTCGATCTATTTAAAATAACACTTTTGCATAAAAAAAGCAAGTGAATTTTGTTGAAAAGATAAGAGGTCTATTGTGGTTAATATCGAATTATTACAGTGGCTTATGCCTAATAGTTAATGTGATATTTAGGTTTGAGAGAGGGCTTTGATTTATGGCTTTAAGCGGGATTCCATGACTTGCCGAACTTCGGAAAGTTGCTCCCCTGTTAAGGAGTAAGTTTGGGCAAACCCAGCGACATAATGCGCTTGCTGAGGCGTGAGTTTGAATAGCTGAAAATCTTGCATATTAGTGAGTAAAGCCATCATTTGCGGATGTTGCTGGCTAAATAGTCCAATGATCTCTGTCCAAGCTTCGGTATCGCGCGGGATGATTTCAGCGATTACTTTAAGCCGGACGCGTTCGCGCGCAAATAGGTTGTTGGTTTTGGATTCATCTTCAATAAACAACAGTTCAGCTTGCGGGTGATTTTTAAGGTTTTGGGTGTGACTCGCCAATTCCGAAATATAAATATAAAAGCAGGCCTGGTGCTGAATAACTGGCGCATAACTGACCTCAGGTTCACCATCGTTGGAAAGGCTACCAATCACAGCGGTTTGAAAGCTGGCGATAAACTGCTGAAATTGATGCCAGATGGTTTGAGGGTCATGTTTATTCATTGTGTTACCTAAAGTTTGACGCGCCGTAAAAGTTGCGCATTCATCGCGACAATAATAGTGCTGGCCGACATGAGTACCGCGCCCACCGCAGGCGATAATAAAATACCCCAGGCCGCCAATGCCCCAGCCGCTAGCGGAATCGCAGCAATATTGTAACCAGCCGCCCACCATAAGTTTTGCAACATTTTACGATAGGTCGCTTTGGATAAGGTAATGATGCGCGGAATGTCACGCGGGTCGGAGCGCACTAATACGATATGGCCCGCTTCGACCGCGACATCGGTACCGGCACCTATCGCAATGCCGATATCGGCCGTCGCTAAAGCAGGTGCATCGTTTACACCATCACCGACCATGGCTACTTTACGACCGCCTTTTTGCAGTTCTTTAATTTTGGAGGCTTTATCTTCTGGTAGCACTTCGGCAAATACTTGGTCAATTCCTAGCTCTTTCGCCACCGCCTCGGCGACATTTTTGGCATCGCCGGTCAACATCGCGACTTGAATGCCGAGATCATGCAGGGTTTTAATCGCCGCTTTGCTTTCATCACGCACCGCATCGGCGACCGCAAATAAGGCGATGGCCTGTTGTTTGTGTAATAGATAAATAACCGAATGACCTTGCTGTTCGGCTTTTTGGGCGGCTTGTTTTAAATCTTCGCCAAGCTCGGCTTTTTCTAATTCCAGTAGATTGGCCCCGCCCATTAAATAGGTTTCACCGTTGACTTGAGCCGAAACGCCTTTACCGGTTAAGGATTCAAAGTTTTGCGCGGAGGTAAGGCTAAGTTCGCGATCTTTAGCGGTGCGAACAATGCCTTGGGCAATCGGATGTTCGGATTCGGATTCAATACTGGCAGCAATCTCAAGCGCCTGGTCGTCAGATAAGGATTGTGTGGTTTGGCTAACGACTCTAAATTCGCCCAGAGTGAGCGTGCCGGTTTTATCAAATACTATCGTGTCGAGGTTTCGTGCTTGTTCGAGCCCGCGTTGGTCACGAACTAATAGGCCGTTTTTTGCGCCTAAGCTGGTGGAGATTGCAATGACTAAAGGCACGGCTAAACCTAACGCGTGCGGACAAGCGATAACTAAAACCGTGACCACACGTACAATGGAGAACTCGATGTCCGCGCCCACAAATTGCCATGCAATCAGGGTAATCACACCGGCGCTAATCGCGACCGCAGTTAAAGCACGTGCCGCTCGGTCAGCCAGGTGTTGTGCGCCAGATTTAGATTGTTGGGCATCTTTAACCAAGCGCATAATGCCGGATAACTTGGTGTCATCGCCGCTTTGGGTGACTTCCAACCTCAGTGAGCCACTACCATTAATCGTACCGGCAATTAAGTTGTCGCCTGGTTTTTTACCCACCGGTTTTGATTCGCCGGTAATCATGGATTCGTTAACATCACTCTGGCCTTTTTTTAGTACGCCATCGGCCGGAATACTGGCACCAGGCCTGACTAATAACATATCCCCCGTCTTTAATTCGCTCACGGCCACTTGTTCTTCTTGGTCACCATTTATACGTGTGGCTTGATCGGGTAATAATTTGGCAAGTTCTTGTAACGCACCTTGCGCTTGGTTGATTGAGCGCATTTCAATCCAGTGACCGAGCAGCATAATGGTGATTAAGGTCGCCAATTCCCACCAAAGGGCTTGCGCATCAATCCAACCCAGTTGCACTACCCAAGAAAACACAAACGCCACCATGATGGCGAGGGAAATCAAGGTCATCATGCCGGGCAAGCGATCACTTATTTCGTGCCATGCCCCTTTTAAAAATACGAGACCGCCATACAGGAAAATAGCGGTACCTAATAGCGGAGCGATCCAGTTGGAGCCTATGAACTGAGGTGCATCGTAACCAACTAATGATTGAATATGACCTGACCAAAATACGATAGGCAGGGTCATTAATAGTGAAAGCCAAAATCGGGCGCGAAACATTTCAGGACTATGGCCCGCATGTTTGTCGTGACCATGGCTATGACCGTGATGAGCATGTGAGTGTGACGCGTGTTTTGAATGCTGGTCGTGTTCATGATGAGTGGAGTGAGCCATTAAACTTTCCCCTTTGTGCAAGACGTTAAATCGCGAATGTTTATTTCATCTTAATCACCTAGGTTACAAAAGTCAAAATGACAGGTATTTGATTTCTAGTTGATTTTTATAGGCTTAATAGCACCGAATGTATTGGGTTAAATTCGTTTGCCGAACTGAATTAATGCCTTGTTAGCGAAGAGTGGGTACAATGTTTGCATTTGTTAATTGGCGTAATTAAATGCAAAACCGTTTATTAAATTCTCCTAGTTTGGCCTTGATTGGCCTGGTTAGTTTGCTGGCAGCACTGAGTGTGTTGTCGCTACAAGTCGGTGCGATTGAATGGCGCTGGTTGGAGGTTTTGCATGCTTTGGTTTCAAGCGAGTCAGAGGCGCACTGGGTCGTATGGGAAATCCGCTTGCCGCGTTTACTGGTCGCGATTGCGGTGGGTGCTGGTTTGGGTATGGCGGGGGCGGCAATGCAAGGATTGTTTCGTAATCCGTTAGCGGATCCAGGCCTGGTGGGTGTATCCAGTGGCGCGGCTTTGGCGGCGGTATTAGTCATTGTATTTGGCCCGGCTTGGTGGTTGGATTGGGTGGGTTTAGGTTTGGCGATTCCGCTGGCAGCCTTTTTGGGTGGCCTTGCGGTGACTTGGTTGATTTATCGATTAGCCAGTTATCGCGGTACAACCGATGTGGCGTTGATGTTATTGGCGGGTATTGCAATTAATGCCATGGCGGGCGCGGCGACGGGTTTACTGGCTTATTGGGCAAGTGATGAAGCGCTACGCAGCTTAACCTTCTGGGCGTTCGGTTCGTTGGCGCATTCAAGTTGGCGTGAAGTGTTAATGATTTGGTGGCCGATGTTATTTGTCTGGCTGATTTTGCCATTATGGGCGACAGATCTAAATCGTCATTTAATGGGGGAGGCCAGTGCGCGCCATCTTGGGGTGCATGTGAAACGCTTAAAGTTTGTGATTGTCACCTTAGTCGCACTCGCAGTAGGTGCGAGTGTCGCGGTAGCGGGCGTAGTAGGGTTTGTTGGTTTGATTGCACCACATTTAGCGCGCTTGTTAGTTGGGCCAGATCATCGTTGGTTGCTGGTGTTAAGCGGTTTAATGGGCGCGCTGTTAGTGGTGGCCGCCGACAGTTTGGCGCGCAGTTTAATCGCGCCGAGTGAACTGCCGATCGGTTTATTGATCGCCGCGTTGGGCGGTCCGTTCTTTTTATGGCTGTTGTTAAAACAACGTCATCGGTTACATGTTTAAATCTATTCGAGCGGCTAACGTCTAAAGCCGCTGAACCATTTCCACAGATTAAATAAACTCGCCAAGCTACTGCTGACATAGGTCATGGCACAGGCGGTTAAAATGTGGCGTGCACGTTTCATATCTTTTTTATCTAGATATTCGCCTTCTTCTAATAATGGTAAGGCTCTTTTGTAACTGGCATCAAACTCGACCGGTAGGGTCGATAAATGAATTAACACCGGAATCCCCATCGCAATAAAACCGGCGGCAAAGGTCACCATACCAATAATCGGCGTGTGCATTAGTGGGATTAAAACGGGTGTCGCCATTAACGCAATCCCACTGAATTTTTGTAACCATTGCGAACGCTCGACCATTTCGGTGCGGGTTAATAGTGGTTCGTAATTGGCTTGGTGCTGTAAAGCATGGCCGATTTCGTGCGCTGTGGTTACAATCGCAGTTAAGGAGTTACTGTGATAATTTTGATAGCTTAAACGCACCATCTTGTCGATCGGGTCGTAGTGGTCGCCATGAACAGAATCAGCTGGTAGTTCTTCGATTCGAACATCATTCAGTTGAAACTTATTAATTAGGTGTTCGGCAAATGCGTGGGCATTGCCCGGTAAACTTGGATGGGGTTGGCTGTGTTTTTTAAGAATGGAGCGAGTCCACCATTGGGGAACAAAGCTGATAATCGCCAACAAAACCAGGCCAATAATTAAAAATGCCATATTTGGTTCAACAGTCCTTCTGAATTAAATAACTGGCATATTGCCAAAGTGGTCGGCCGGATTCTACTTGAATATGGGATTGGGTTGTTAGGCAGCTTAATAAAGCCGTGCTAGATGGGGTTGCTGTGTCGGCATAATCCAACTGTATTTGCTGGGTTGGCAACAGATTTGTTTGATTGGTAGCCCAGCCAGAGCGGCCTTTAAAATGTTGCGTCACTTTTGAACGTAATTGCTCGATAGGAGCTTTTAAATCAAGTTGACTTGCGCTTTGCCAGTTTTCTAATCCTGCTAAGGTGTATGCAAAGTCTTCTAAGCTGGCAGAGTCGGAAAACTGGCCTTGGTCATTGACCGCACGCGGTGCCTCTTTGAGTAAGAGTAGCTGACTTAAACGTTGGGCAAGAGCATGGCCCGTTCTTAGATAGTGCGGGTTTTGAGTTGTTTTAAAGGCCTGTGCATAAGCGCTGAGTAATAAAGCGTTCCAACCGATAAGCTGTTTATCGTCTGTTATACCAGGCCTGGTGTTTAACTGAAATTGAATCGCCAACCAGGCCTGGTGGTTGGTAATGGGTTTAGGTAACCAGCCATAATTCAGTAAGGGTGGGGCTTGATCCAGTGACCAGGCCTGGTGAACTTGCTGATAGTGATCAGTGTTGAGACTTTGTTTTAGTTGTTGGCGGGTCCATAGGTAACGACCGCCGTCTAGTCCATTTTGATCGACGGCCGATTGACTGGATTTTGCTAAACCCGTTAGAGGGCTCATTAATTCAGTCTCAATATAATTTAGGGTGTTTTGTGCGGTCTGCAAAAAGTCTTTGCGTTTAAACCGATCGGCGGCAAGAAAATAGATTTCGCTTAGTTGCGCATTATCGTAGAGCATTTTTTCGAAATGCGGCTCTTGCCAGTTTGGGTCAACGGTATAGCGAAAAAATCCGTGATGCACGTGGTCGTAAAGATGCTCAGATTGAATGGCTTCAAGCGTCGTTTCTAACCAATTCAAAAGTGGTGTAGTTAGATTGTTTTCTAGTAGTAGCGCTTTGAGTAGTGGGCTGTTGGGGAATTTCTGGGTGGCATTTAAGCCACCTGCGAACTCATCAATTTGGCTAGGCAGTTTGTTCAGTATGCGTTGTTTGAGTTGATCAGTGTTTAAAGATTCAAACGACAAGTTTTGCTGAGCGTTTTGGCTAAGTCGGATAATGCTGTCGGCATCGGTTTGCCAAAGCTGGTGTACTCGGTTAAGGCGTGTCATCAAATCTTGTTTGGGTAAATACACGAAACTACTGAATGCATAACCATCGGGCGTTAGAATCACATGTAAAGGCCATCCAGCTTGCCCGGTTGCTCGGCGCGCGAAAGAAAGCAGGTGATCGTCTAGATCAGGTGAAAGTTCACGATCGATTTTTATTGAAACAAAATGTTGGTTAAGCAACGCCGAGACCTGCGGGTCTTGATAGTTTTCTTGCTGCATCACATGACACCAATGACAAGCAAAGTAACCGGACGAAATGAGGATGAGTTTATTCTGCTGTTTGGCTTGGTTAAGTGTGGCGCGTTGCCAAAGCTGCCAATTAACTGGATCATCGGCATGCATGGCCAAATACGCGGACGGGTGATTGGTTAGCGGGCTCGCAAAAACTGAACAAGTGAACGTAAAAAGTGACAGGCTGACCCATGCGCTTAGCTTGTTGTTTAAACTGGCTAAGCGTTCTAAATAAGCTTTAAGGTTTATCAGAATCCTTGGGCTTATCTGTGTCTGGTTTGTCATCCTGGTTTTCGTCATTTTGTTTTGGCTTCGATTGCTCTTTATTTAAAGAGGACATTTCAGCATCGATCTTATCAAATTCAGCATCATAATCGAAATCATCATCCACTTGATCGGCATAACGATCATCAAAGCCTTCTTCGTCCATTTTTGAACGACTAGAAGATGGGTTTGAGTTAGCCTCAGCATCGTTTTCTGATTCGTCTTTGTCCAAGCCTTTACGTTTTACAATGAATGTTCCGACCAAAACGCCCAGTTCATAAAGCAACCAAACCGGAACGGCTAATAGAGTTTGCGAAATGATATCTGGAGGGGTTAGCAACATACCCAATACAAATGCGCCCACAATCACATAGGGGCGTGCATGAGACATAGCTTCGGGTTTCACCATGCCCGTTAAAATCAACAAAACCACAATGACCGGCACTTCAAAAGACAGGCCAAACGCAAAGAACATTTTGATGACGAAGTCTAGGTAAAGAGAAATGTCGGTCGCGATGGTGACGCCTTCCGGCGCGGTTTGCGATAGAAAGCCAAATACTAAGGGGAACACCACATAATAGGCAAAGGCGCCACCAGCATAGAATAAAAAGGAGCTAAAGAATAAGATGGGGGCGATCAGTTGGCGTTCATGTTTATAGAGTGCGGGCGCAATGAATGTCCAGAACTGATAAAGCAAGTAAGGCATCGCCAGATAAATGGCTAAGATTAAACTTAATTTAAACGGAGTTAAGAAAGGTGAAGCCACCCCAACCGCAATCATGCTCGACCCGACCGGCATAAAACGGGTTAAAGGTTCGGCGATGTAAACGTATAAGTCATTTGCAAACGGAAAAAGTGCTAAAAATAGCACTAAGACCGCGATAACAGCTTTGGCGACCGCATTGCGAAGATCCAACAGGTGTTGAACCAGCGTCATTTCTTGATCGTGAGGTGGAAGTGCGCTATTGCTCATGCAGGGCCAATGTTGTTATACGTTAGTTTTAGAAGCGGATGGACTTGGATTAGCTTTCTGAATGGTATCAGTTTGGCTTTTCGCAGTCTTATCGCTCGATTTGGGTTCGGGCAGATCTTGCGCGACGTCATTAGTCGAGTCTAGTTGACGTTGAGCCTGCTCAATATCGGCTTGAGTTGGTTCGGGGTTGGCAAAAGGCCGTTGAAGTTCATCAAAGTTAATTTGATCTTGCACATCTTCAAAACCTTTATAGAGGTCTTGTTTAATATGATCAAATTCACGTTTGTGTTCTTGAACATCAACCGCTTCTTGCAGTTCGCGAACGGTTTCTCGGAGGTTAGAATCGTCTTTGACCGAGCTGATAAAATTGCGCATTTTACGCACAAATTCACCCGCTTTTCTAGCCACTTCAGGCATGCGTTCAGGTCCTATCACCATGAGTGTGATGATAAGGATTACAATGATTTCGAGAAAACCGATATCAAACATGATCTAAACCTCAGGCGCTAGGGCGCATTAAACCTTAGGCTTGGTTTCGTCAGAATCCGCTGTTTTCTTTTCAGTCGCTTCAGTGTCGTAGACGTTGCCTTTTTTGTCAGCGGTATCTTCCAACTTAAGTTCTTCCGCGTCTTTAGCTTTTTTCTCGTCTTCATCACTCACCGCTTTTTTGAAGCCTTTGATTGCGCCGCCTAAATCGCTGCCGACGTTTTTCAAACGTTTTGCACCAAAAATAACCAAAACGATGGCTAGGATAATTAATAGTTGCCAGATGCTGATGCCCATAATGTGCTCCATTTAAAACAGGGTTAATTGTCTGCTAATTTGCAAGCGCTAAATAATAGCAAAATAAGTGATTAGTTACCAAGTAAATGTATATGTACGTGAAATACTTCTTGACCACCTGTTTCACCAGTATGAATTTGAGTTTTGAAGCCATCTAAGTTTTGTGACTGTGCGATTTGAGGCAAAAGTAGCATCATATGTCCCATTAAGTCTTTATCTTCAGGCTTTAAATCAAACAAAGTGGGGATAGGCTTTTTGGGAATAATCAATAAATGCACGCGAGCTTTTGGATTGATGTCTTTAATGACGACACACTTGTCGTCTTCATAGACAAACTCAGCCGGTAACTCTTTGTTGATAATACGAGTGAATAAAGTTGGTTCGGTAATCATTGGAGGATCTCTCTTGTGTGAATTTTATTGTTCTCTCTGGGCCTTTTCGACTAATCCAGACAGTCCAAATCGGCGCTCCAGTTCTTTTAGAACATCAGCGCTCGATAAGTTTTGATGTGCCAACAACACGAGGCTGTGAAACCATAGGTCGGTGACTTCGTAAATTAGGTGTTCGGCTTCACCATCTTTGGCCGCCATCACGGTTTCAATCGCTTCTTCACCCAACTTTTTTAATATTTGATCTAGCCCTTTAGCATACAAGCTGGCGACATAAGAACTGTCGGCGGATTCATTTTTACGGGACTCAAGCAACTGATCAAGTTGCGTTAAAATTTCGCTCATAATCGCACCTCAATTCCTTGTTCTTGCATGACTTGTTTAGCTTCTTGAATGGTATGCTCGCCAAAATGAAAAATGCTGGCGGCTAATACGGCTTGGGCATGACCTTGTTGAATGCCATCAACCAGATCTTGTAACTTGCCAACGCCACCTGAAGCGATGACTGGGATGTTTACCGCATCGGCAATGTGACTGGTTAAGTCGTTGTCAAAGCCAATTTTAGTACCATCACGATCCATGCTGGTGACCAGTAGTTCGCCTGCGCCAAAATTTTGCATTTTTTGCGCCCATTCAATGGCATCAATGCCAGTTGGGTTTCGTCCGCCATGGGTAAAGATTTCCCAGCGATTAGGTTCACCTTCGACACTGACTTTTTTAGCGTCAATTGCCACCACGATACATTGTGAGCCAAATAAATCACTGGCTTGCTTAACAAACTCTGGGTTGGTAATGGCGGCGGTGTTAATCGAAACTTTGTCTGCTCCGGCGTTTAACATGCGACGCACGTCTTCAACCGTGCGAATACCACCGCCAACCGTTAATGGGATAAATACTTGGCTAGCGACATCTTCTACTACATGTACCATGGTGTCACGATCATCCGAGCTGGCCGTTATATCTAGAAACGTAATTTCATCCGCGCCTTGTAGATCGTAGCGTTTTGCCACTTCTACAGGATCACCGGCATCGCGAATATCTAAAAATTGCACGCCTTTTACGACACGTCCATCTTTAACATCTAGACAGGGGATAATGCGTTTAGCGAGTCCCATTAAGGTGATCCTGCGATTTTTTGTGAAAGCTTATCGGCTAGTGCTTGGCCTTCAGCAAAGTCCAAGCTACCTTCGTAAATTGCGCGTCCGGTAATGGCTCCTGTAACACCATCTTTTTCAATTTTAGACAGCGCATGAATGTCATCTAAATTGGTGATGCCTCCGGATGCAATCACGGGAATACTAAGGGCTTGAGCAAGCGCTTGAGTTGCTTCAATGTTAACCCCTTGCATCATACCATCGCGGCCGATGTCGGTATAAATAATGGCTTCAACGCCATCATTTTCAAAGCGCTTACCAAGGTCAATAACTTGATGTTCGGTGACTTCTGCCCAGCCGTTAATCGCGACAAAACCATCTTTAGCATCTAGGCCAACCATAATGTGACCAGGGAAAGCTTGACAGGCTTGAGCGACAAACTCAGGTGTATGAACCGCTTGGGTGCCGATAATGCAATAGGTAACACCGGCATTTAAATAAGCTTCGATGGTTTTTAAGTCACGAATACCGCCACCGATTTGAATCGGTAAGTCTGGGTAAGCCTGGCTAACTTGTAGGACGGCTTCGCCATTGACCGGGGTACCTTCGAATGCACCATTGAGATCCACCATGTGTAAACGACGAGCACCTTGGGTTACCCAGCGTTCAGCCATTGCGACAATGTCGGATGAGAATACGGTGGCATCCTCCATAACACCTTGTCGGAGGCGAACACATTGGCCGTCTTTTAAGTCAATTGCAGGAATAAGTAGCATATTTAGGTCCTTAGATTGAAACGCAACTGAGTTATGCGCCATTCCAGTTTAAGAAGTTTTTGAATAGTTGAAGTCCAGCTTCTGCACTTTTTTCAGGGTGCGCCTGGATTGCAAATAATTGTTCTTGAGCCACAGCCGAGGCAAAGTCAGTCGCATAGTGGGTCATACCGGTTACCTCAGTTTTTAACTGGGGTTGAATGTAATAGCTATGCACGAAGTAAAATCGGGTTTGATCTTCAATCTTGTGCCATAAAGGATGAGATTGAGTTTGTTGGATTTGATTCCAACCCATGTGGGGGATTTTTAAACCCGGGTTGGCTTGTTCGTCAAATCGAACCACCTTGCCCGGAATAATGTCTAGACAGTCAATGCCGTTATTTTCTTCGGAGTGTGACATTAAGACCTGTAAGCCCATGCAAATACCAAGAAAAGGCTTGGTTTTAGCGGCTTGTTTAATAGGTTCAATCATGCCCGTGTTTTGCAAAGCTTGCATACAGGCTTTAGCGGCGCCTTGGCCCGGAAAGATGACCGCGTCAGCATCCATCACATCTTGTGGATTTTGGGTGACAAGAATTTTGGTTTGGCTGTTGGCAACATGTTCAGCCGCTTTGGCGACTGAACGTAAGTTGCCCATGCCATAATCAATAACAACGACCTGCTTTAGTGACACTTACAAGCTCCCCTTGGTCGAAGGCAACTGGCCTCCCATTCTTGAGTCGTCACTTAAAGCCATGCGTAAGGCGCGCCCAAAAGCTTTGAAAATGGTTTCAGCTTGGTGGTGCGCATTTTGGCCACGGATGTTATCTATGTGCAAGGTGGCTTGCGCATGGTTAACAAAGCCTTGAAAAAATTCTGCAACCAGCTCGGTTTCAAATTGACCAATTTGAGCACGTGTAAAGTTAGCGTTAAACACCAGGCCTGGTCGTCCGGATAAATCAATCACGACACGAGACAATGACTCATCTAAAGGCACATAAGCATGGCCATAACGAGTGATCCCTTTTTTGTCGCCCACGGCTTGACGAATCGCCTGGCCTAACGCGATCCCAATGTCTTCAACCGTGTGGTGATCATCAATATGTGTATCGCCATTGGCTTGAATGTCGATATCAATCAAACCATGACGCGCAATTTGATCCAGCATATGCTCAAAAAAAGGCACGCCAGTATTAAGTTTGGCTTCACCGGTACCGTCTAGGTTAACGCTGAGTTTTATTTGCGTTTCTAACGTATTACGTTCAACTTGAGCTGTGCGCATTGCGTGTCCCACCAAGTTTAAAAGGAAGCTATGATACTGAAATTTGTCTAAATTTGCACTTAAAAGCGTTTTGTCTTGCTAAGGTTTTTAGGTTAAATAAAGCATGGTTGATGCGTCAAAGGTTAAAAAGTGGCAGATCAGTCTTAATTTTTATTCGCAACTTTAGGTGCAATGTAGCTTGGTCATAAATATTTTTTAGTTGTGTCGACTTGGTGGTTTATTAGATAATTCAGTTGATTTTTATAGCGGTTCCTAGGCTGCCACTAACCAAAGTGCTTGCAAATCTTGACCTAAATTAAGTTTTCTGGCGATTTTAAACAGCAATCTATCTCCAAACTCCCTATAATTGGCGGTTGAGGAGTTCTTGTACTGTTTGAGATTTAAAAACAATGGCAGACAGGGACGAAACATTAAGACTAAAAGGGGAATCCAACGTGGATACTACAATGACAAAACCACAATATGATGATGGAGTGGTCAAGTATTTGACTGTTCTTGCCGTCGTGTTTTTGGTGCTGGGTACGCTTATGGGAACGTTTGCCGCTTCTCAGTTAGCATGGCCGGCTTTAAATTTTGATATTGCTGAAATCACCTTTGCTCGTCTACGTGTAATGCATACCAATACCGTTATTTTCGCGTTTGGTGGCATGACATTGATGGCAACGGCGTTTTATACGGTTCAGAGAACTAATGGTATCAAGCTGTTTAGTAATAAAATTGCTTGGATTACAGCGATCTTATTTACCATCGGCTTGTTGCTGGCTGTGATCACCTTATCCTTAGGGATGACACAAGGTAAAGAATATCATGAGCTAATCTGGCCATTAGATATCGCGGTCGCGATTGTGTGGGTTTTATATACCTTTAACTTCGTTATGACGATTGCATCACGTAACAAAGAAACGCACTCGCACGTATACGTTTCTAACTGGTTCTTCCTAGGTATGATGATTATGATCACCTACCTATATGTTGTGAACGGTTTAGCGATTCCCGTGTCTTTGTTTACTTCCTACTCTATTTTCAGTGGTGTTCAAGATGCCATGATCCAATGGTGGTGGGGACATAATGCGGTAGGTTTCTTCTTAACAGCCGGTTTCCTTGGGATTATGTATTATTTCGTTCCTAAGCAAGCGCAACGTCCTGTTTATTCATATCGTTTATCGGTTATCCACTTCTGGGCGTTAATGTTCGGTTATGTATGGTTAGGTGCTCACCACCTTCAATACACAGCCTTACCTGACTGGACTGGTTCACTAGGTGCGGTTATTTCGTTAGCTATGATCATTCCTTCATGGGGTGGTGCATTGAACGGTATGTTGACCCTATCTGGTGCTTGGGATCGTTTACGTACAGACTATATCTTGCGTTTCCTCATCATGGCGTTAGCTTTCTACGCTATGTCAACGTTTGAAGGCCCAGTAATGGCGGCTAAAACAGTAAATGCTTTGTCGCATTACACTGACTGGACCATTGGTCACGTGCATTCTGGTGCATTAGGCTGGGTAGCTATGGTGTCGATTGGTGCGATTTACCATATGGTAATGAAGCTATGGAACACAGAAATGTATTCAATGCGTTTGATTAACTTCCACTTCTGGTTAGCAACCATCGGTACAGTACTTTATATCGTTGCAATGTGGGTATCAGGCATTATGCAGGGCTTGATGTGGCGTGCTTATGATGAGTACGGCATGTTGGCTTACACCTTCGCTGAGTCGGTAGCTGCAATGCATCCATATTATGTAATGCGTGCTGTGGGTGGGGTACTGTTTACCTCTGGCGCTGTGGTGATGTTATATAACATCGTCATGACGATTAAGATGGCTAAAGCAAAGCAAACCAGTACTGTGGCAGCGAATGCCTAGTTAGAAAAAGGGTGGCTTCAATGATGGAGCCACCAGTCTAAATTAATGAGTTGAGGAGCAGAAACTCATGGCAGATCAAACTCCAAAAAATTTCCAGGATCGTGTAGAGCGTAATATCTTTGCAATGATCTTGGCTACCGCTTTTGTAGTATCAATCGCGGGTATTGTTGAAATCGTACCTTTGTTTTATCTGAAATCTTCAGTGGATTACACTGAAAAAACAGATAAATACGGTAACGTAAAAAATGAAAAATTCCCTGAGTTAGTGTGGGAACGTACGTTTACAGAAGAAGATGGCAAAGTTGTCTCAGATAAACGTCTTTACTTTAAAAAGGCTGATGGTACTTGGGGTTCTGACTGGAAAGCAGGTGACGGTGTTCGTCCACACACACCTTTAGAATTTGCAGGACGTGACATCTACATCCGTGAAGGTTGTTATATTTGTCACTCTCAAATGATTCGTCCTTTCCGTGATGAACGTGAACGTTATGGTCACTTTTCATTGGCAACCGAGTCAATGTATGATCGCCCATTCCAGTGGGGTTCAAAACGTACAGGTCCTGACCTTGCACGTGTAGGTGGTAAATACTCTGATGAATGGCATGTTATGCATTTACTTAGACCTCAGAACCTAGTGCCAGAATCAGTTATGCCAGCTTATCCGTGGCTAGCTGAAAATCCAGTAAGTAAAAGCTACTTTGGCACAACGCGTGATATGAAAGCTCGTATGACTGCATTGCGTCGTGTTGGTGTTCCATACACGGATGAAGAGATCGAGTTAGCTCAAGAGCACATTGAAGGCAAAACTGAAATGGATGCGATCGTAGCTTATATGCAGGTACTAGGCACCATGGTAGAGCTCGACGACAGCAAGGTTTATCGTGAGTAAAATTCAACAATACTTCAGTACAGATTGGGCCTCCATGACGGGGCACGACTGGGCTGGACTAATCGTAACAGTGCTGGTTTTTGTCGGTTTAGCGGTTGCGTTTTGGTGGGCTTTGAGACCCAGTAAACGCAAAGAGCTTGAAGAGCAAAAATACAAAGTACTTGATGATGATTGATTATTCTGAGGAGAATAAGTATGGCACAACATAATCCATGGCCTGATGAAGGTAATACTGGCCACATTTGGGATGAAGACCTGCGCGAGCTGGATAATCCACCTCCATTGTGGTGGATACTCGCGTTTTACGCGGGTTTGATCATGATCGTTTTTTATGCGGTTTATTACCCAACTGTTCCGTTAGTAGACTCACACACTAAAGGTGTGGCGGGCTGGACTCAGATTGAAGAGTACAAAGATGATTTCGAGGTGCTAAATAATTGGCGCGAACGCACATTTGCTGCTGAAGAAGAAAAGTTAGCCAGTATGGATGTGGCCGACATTATGAAAGATGATGAATTACGTGCTTATGCCGTTGCAACATCTAAAGTATTGTTTGGTGATTATTGTATGGCTTGCCACGGTGCAAATGGTTCAGGTAACCCAAACTTTCCAGTTTTAGCCGATGATGATTGGTTATGGGGTGGTTCAGTTAAGCAAATCGAAGCGTCTTTAGTTAAAGGTCGCATCGGTAACATGCCAGCGAAAGGTATGATGGGTAACTTGAACGAAGAAGAAATCGCGCAAGTGGCGGACTATGTCATTGCTTTGGCTGAAGGCGAGGGTGATAACGAACAGTATGCTGCAGGTAAAGCGGTTTATAACGGTAAAGGCCTATGTATGGCGTGTCATGGACCGCAAGGTAAACCTGTTGCACCAAATGGTGCGTCTAACTTGACTGGTAGCATCCAGCGTTTCACAGGGGTTCCAGGAAACTTGCAAGCTGATCGTCGTGAATCAGTGATTCATACCATCACTTATGGTGTAAATGTGAAGAAAGACGGTAACTACTTGCCGGAAACTCGTCGTGCTGAAATGCCATCTTTCAAAGAACGTTTACCTGATGCTGACGTTAATATTAAACGCTTAGCAATCTATGTTCATGAACTAGGTGGTGGTCAATAACACTGTTCAAGATATCTTGTTAGATATCTGAAATAAAAATGTTTTTTTATCCACGGCTAGTGTAATCAATAGTCGTGGATCTTCAGAATTGAGGAGAAAGTTCATGAATGAATTAAACAGTGACTGGGTTTTATGGGTTTCCCTTTTAGCCCTGCTTTTCAGTATTGTTGCATTGGTGGCATTCGGCTGGAAGATTTTTAAAAGCATGGAAGGTGGTGAAGACGATAAGTCTTAATCATTAAAAACTTGATATAAATAAAAATAGGCCTCTTTAATAGGCCTATTTTTATTTATAACGAATGATAAAATTTTTCGAGAGTTGGCTGAACCCAAAGCGGTTAAAATAGCGCACTAATTTGTGTATTCACAACCAAATGTGATGACTCCATCCTTAAATGAAGAGAAGGCCCATGTCAAACTCAGATTCAAAAAAAGAAGCTTACCGTCCAAAGACACATACCGGCTCGGTACTGGACGATGTACATGTTCAATCCAAAACCTTAGATGACATTGGGGTAGAAATTCTGCCTTTGCACACGGGTGGTACGGTGCATGCAAAACGTATCGGGGGCAAGTTCAGAACCTTCAAATGGATGGTCGCGTCTTTCTGGCTATTATTATTTGTAGGTCCATATATTCGTTGGGATGGTAGTCAAGCAGTTTTGTGGGATTTGGCCAATCGACAATTCCACATTTTTGGACTAACGGTTCTGCCGCAAGATATTTGGATGCTCGCTATGATCTTGATATTTTTTGCTTTATTGTTAGCCGCTTCAACCGCAATAGCCGGGCGAGTTTGGTGTGGTTACTTCTGTTTTCATACAGTTTGGGTTGATGTCTTTACCTGGTTAGAAGAGAAGTTTGAAGGAAAACCGGGTAAACGCATCAAATTAGATGCCGAGCCCATGAGCTTTTCCAAATTTAAAATCAAGCTACCTAAGCATCTGGTTTGGCTATTGATTGCCTTTATGACGGGCTTTAGCTTTGTCGCGTATTTTACCGATGCCTTTCAACTTTGGGCACGCTTGATTAACTTCCAACTAGGTTATTTTGAGTTTATTACGATTCTCGTTCTAGCGGGGTTAACTTATTTAACAGCAGGTTTTATGCGTGAACAGGTTTGTATGGGTTTTTGTCCTTATTCGCGTATTCAAGGTGCCATGACCGATACAGAAACGGTGATGCCCACTTATGACCGAGATAGAGGCGAGCCGCGTGGTCGTCAACGACGCCTAAAGCCGGGTGAAGAAGCCCCTGTTTTAGGTGACTGTATTGATTGTCGCATGTGTGTAGATGTTTGTCCGACTGGGGTTGATATTAGACTGGGTCAGCAATTTGGTTGTATTACCTGTGGTTTATGTATTGATGCGTGTGATGAAATCATGACGAAAGTGAATAAGCCGAAAGGTTTGATTCGCTATGCCGCGATTAATGAATTTGCAGGTAAAGCGTTACCGCCTATTTGGCGACGTCCACGAGTCATCGTATATTCTTCTATTATGGCTTTTGCTGCGGCAGCCTTAGTTTGGGGGATGACCAATATGGCACCGATGGATGTAACGGTACTTAAAGAGCGCGCGCCGCTTTACGTCCAAATGAGTGATGGCAGCATTCAGAACAAGTATGAAGTTAAGGTGGTAAATAAAACCAACGAAATCATGCAAGCTGAAGTTGAAGTATTTGGTCATGACGATTTAATTTACATTGCTGACCGAGTTGCAGAAGTTGCGCCTGGTAGTGTGTCGACAATCCGCCTGTTTGTTCGTATACCTCGTGACAAGTTATCGGAAGCTAGTATGCCAATTGATATCGTCGTGAAAGACCTAAACAACCAGGAAATTCAAGACCGTTATCGCAGTGTATTTCATGGGCCAAGTTATTAACTCGTGCCCAGTTTATTAGATAAGCTCTTAAGTTTGAGCTGGGATTAGATTACTAATCCTAAGGAGAAACACAATGCAAGAACAAAAACAAGACACGCGTGACTGGAGTGTCGCATGGAAAAATCCATTGGTTATTTTTTGGGTGGTGATTCTGTTAACCGTATTAATGGTTAACTTTTTTATGGTGAGCATGGCTGTGGTCACGAATCCAGGCCTGGTAATTGATGATTTTTATGAACGGGGTAAAAATCATGCTGCGGTTTTGGCTGAGCGTCAACAAATGGACAAACTTGGTTGGCAACTAAAAGTCGATATGCCTGAGCTTGTTGAAGGTAAGTCCGGTCAAATCACGCTGCAAGTGCTGGATAAAGACAATAACGCATTTGATGTGGATTCAGCGACGCTTTATTACTATCGCCCGTCCGACCGTAATCTTGATGGTTCGGTCGCATTGGCAAAATTGGAAAAACAAGGACATTATGCGTCTGAGTTTACTCTCCCCTTGAAAGGCAAGTGGGACTTTATCATTGAAGTTGTTCAAGGCGATAAGAAATACAGTATTGGCCAATCATTTATGGTTAAAGATCCTGAGTAACCAATGAGCCAGTGCTACCATTGTGGCCAACCAATTACACCGAACGAACGTATCGACAAAGTCATTAAAGGCCAAGAGCGTTCGTTTTGTTGTCATGGTTGCGCGTCGGTTTGTGAAGTCATTCATAATTCAGGCTTAGAAAGCTTTTACAAGTTATCACCAGACACTCAGCGTCCGGTTGCGCCTAAACAACTTAGTCAGACGGCCGACTTTTTTGATTTTGATGAGGTTCAGTCTCAATTTGTTAAAAGTCTAGGTCAGGTGCGTCAAATTACCCTGATGTCGGATGCGATTCACTGCGCCGCTTGTATTTGGTTAATCGAACACAGTCTAGCTAAGGTTGAAGGCATTCTGTATGCCAACGTCAATTTCACCAATAAACAAATCAAAGTCCGTTGGGATAACACAAAAATTCAACTTTCTGAAATATTGCAACGCCTTAATCAAATAGGGTACGATGCGCGCCCTTATGATGCCGAAGAAAGTGAACAAGCCTATCGCAAAGCGAACCGTGACCTACTTTACCGCTTAGGGTTTGCTGGGTTCGCGGTAATGAATGCCATGTGGTTTTCAGTAGCACTCTATACCGGCGCCAATCAAGACGCTGAATACCGCTCTTACTTTTATTTTGTACTTTTTTTATTGGCCAGTGCAACACTCGCTTATTCCGCCCAACCTTTTTTAAAAGGGGCGTTGCAAAGCCTAAAAGCTAAAACGGTTGGCATGGATGTTTCGATCAGTCTAGGCTTGCTGATTACCTATGCTTATTCAACCTGGGTAATGCTGCAACCGGATCAGGTTGGACAGGCCTTTTTTGCAACGGTCATTGACCTGACTTTTCTACTCTTAATTGGGCGTTATCTAGAAGCCATTTCCAAAAATAAAGCATTAGATTCCACCCGACGTTTAATGGAATTACAACCCAAAATGGCACGCCAATATATTGAGGGCAATGAAAAAATTGTACCCGTTCGCCTGCTCAAGGTTGGGGATCGAGTTTGGGTTAAACCTGGCGATAAAATTCCAGTAGATGGCCAAGTGCTAGAAGGCGAAAGCCAAGTAAATGAATCGATGTTGAGCGGCGAATCGCGTGAAGTATTTAAGCAGCCAGGTCACAAAGTGTCGGCCGGCACGATTAATTTAGACGGAACTTTGAGCATTTCAGTCGAAGCGACGCTCGACGCGACACGCTTAGCTCGTATTATTCACCTGGTTGAAGATGCGCAAGGATCAAAAGCCAGTATTCAATGTACCGCTGAAAAAATTATGCCTTGGTTTGTGAGCGCTACGATAAGTTTGGCGACTTTGGCCTTTGTGTTTTGGTGGTGGCAATCGGATATCGAAACCGCCATTATGGCGGGAACAGCCGTGCTGATTATTACCTGTCCATGTGCGCTAGGGCTTGCTACTCCTATGGCGATGGCCGTGGCCGCTGGTGTATCAGCCCGTAACGGCATACTAGTCAAAAACAGTGTGGTGTTGGAGATGCTTAATGACGTTGATCATTTTGTATTTGATAAAACTGGCACTCTGACAAAAGGACAGATGAGTTGGGTCGATGAATGTTGGACACCAGGCCTGGTGGTTGACGAATGGCTTATTAAAATTGCCAAAGTCGAACAAAAATCCGAACATAGTTTGGCACGCGCCATTGTTAAAAGTATGCAGACTCGTCAACCCGATTGGCAGATAAATCCTTTGTGCGTTGATGAATTTAAAGCTGAAGCAGGACGCGGTGTTAGCGCAATAATCAATCAAGATCAGGTGCGAATCGGCACGGCAATTTGGCTGCAGCAATTTGATATTAAGTTACCTGATGATATGCTCGCTAGTGAAAAAAAACAGGCTCAATTAGGGCGCAGTAGTGTGTGGGTAGCGAATAATCAAGACGTAATTGGTGTGTTGTTTATCGAAGATAGCCTACGCCCTGATGCCAAGGATTTGATACAACGTTTACAATCACGAGGTAAACAAGTCACCTTGTTGAGCGGTGATCGCCAGCAAGTAGCGAATGCAGTAGCTGATCAACTGGGTGGGATGAATGTGATCGCCGAGGTTCTGCCAGAGGATAAAAGTCAGGTAATCGCCGACCTGCAAAAACAAGGTCAGAAAGTCGCGATGGTGGGCGATGGTATTAATGATGCCCCAGCTTTAAGTCGTGCTAATGTGGGTTATGCATTGGGTGGTGGAACCGATGTATCGATGGATTCAGCGGATATTATTTTGTTAAATAATGAATTACTGGCGATTGATACATCCCTAGCGTTATCAGAACGTACGCTTAAAACAGTTAAACAAAATATTGGATTGTCCATCGCCTATAATATTGTGATGGTGCCGCTGGCGATGGCGGCGATGTTGACTCCTTTAATTGCTTCCATCACCATGCCACTTAGCAGTTTAGCCGTCATTTTAAACGCCATGCGGATTCGTCGTTTTTTCAAAAATCGATGAAGCGCCCAGTTACTAGAGGATAAGTTGTGGAGATTATTTTTATTACCATTCCATTGGTATTGATCGTGGGTGGATTGGTGGTTGCCATGTTTATTTGGATGGCGAAAAAAGGTCAGTTTGATGATTTAGATGGCGCGGCGCATCGCATTTTATTAGATGATGAAGATGAGCAAAAAACCGATCTCAAACCAACAAAATCCGACAAGCACGCCGAATCTGATTCGTCTCAGCCACAAAAAGAAAGCTAAGGTTTGCGCCCGATATACCAAGCCTCTCGATGGGTTTGGCCATTTTGATTTTGAACCCCACCTTCACCATAAACTTCGCAAATTAAAGATGGCCACCAGGCCTGGTACTCATTGGGTTGAATGTAAAAGTCGGCATTGCTCGGTCCATTCAGCTGAACTGGCGCTAAAAATGTTTGATAAAACAGTAAACCTTGCGGTTTTAAAGCGTTCGCTAAAGCCGGCAAAATAGTTCGATCTAAATAATGACTCACCACGATCACATCAAATTGATTAGGCTCAAAATCTGGCGAGCTAATGTCTTTAGATAAAGCCTGTAAGTTCGACAAGCCTTGTAGTCTTGCCCAGCGTGTGACTAAATCGGTTGCCGTTTCTGATATATCCCAAGCTTGTGTATTCAGTCCACAACGTGCTAAAAAACGTGCGTTTCCAGCTAAACCACTTGCGACATCTAAGGCTTGCCCACGCAAAGGTAAACGTCGAATATGCTGTTTTAATAACCAACATGCTTCAGCTGGGGTAGATAACTCGGCTTCGGCGTACTTCTGATTCCATTTTTGTGCGCTGGATTGAGTCATTTTAAGCTCGCCAGAAGGTGCGGGTTAAAATCACTAATAAGGTGAAAATTTCTAAACGCCCTAACAACATCGAAAAAGTTAAAATCCATTTCTGTGGATCATTAATGCTGCCAAAGTTAGCCGCTACTTCACCTAAGCCTGGCCCTAGATTGTTGAGGGTGGCGGCGGTCGCTGAAAAAGCCGTGACCTGGTCCATGCCTAAAGCCATTAATGCTAATAAAATGATGGCAAAGGTCGCGACATATAATGCAAAGAAACCCCAAACTGAGGACATTACGCGTTCTGGAATGGCGCGGCCACTTAGTTTGACTGGCATTAGGGCATTGGGATGCATTAAACGTTGAATTTCACGAATCCCTTGTTTAAATAACAGCAAGAAACGTATCACTTTCATACCGCCGCCAGTCGAGCCAGCACTGCCACCAATAAAGCTCATAAAAATCAACATGACAGGTAAAAAACCTGGCCACATTGCAAAATCCGCGTTACCAAAACCGGCAGTGGTGGCGATCGATACCGTCATAAATAAACCATAACGGAACGCGTCGGCAAAACTACTGTATACGTCTTGAAAATATAAATAGCTAGTACTAATCGCGATACCAATCAGCAGTACCATTACATAAGTACGGAACTCTGGATCATACAAGTAGGGCTTGACTTCAAGTGAGCGAAAAGCACGAAAGTGTAAGGCAAAGTTTGCACCCGCCAGAAACATAAAAAAGACCGCAATGGATTCAATCAACTGGCTATCAAAATATCCGATGCTGGCATCATGGGTTGAAAACCCGCCAATTGCGACAGTGGAAAAACTGTGTCCAATGGCATCAAACCAACTCATGCCAGCGGCCCAATAGGCCGTGGCGCACGCGATGGTAAGAGCGACATAAATTAGCCACAGAGTTTTGGCGGTTTCGGAAATACGCGGAGCCAATTTATTATCCTTGGCCGGGCCGGGCATTTCAGCGCGGTATAACTGCATACCACCAATACCTAATAAAGGCAAAATAGCCACCGCTAATACAATGATCCCCATGCCGCCTAACCATTGTAGTTGCTGGCGATACCACAAAATCGCATGGGGCATGCTATCCAAACCACTTAGGATGGTTGCACCGGTTGTGGTTAAGCCAGAGAAGGATTCAAAAATCGCATCGCTGATCGAAATCGGGACATCTTCTTCGAGTAAAAAAGGTAACGCACCAACCATGCCTAGTGCTGTCCAGAACATGACGACAATGATAAAGCCATCCCGAATTTTGAGTTCGCGCTTATGTTTGCGATTAGGCAGCCATAATGACAGGCCAGTAACCTGGGTTAATACCATCGCGGTAAGAAAAGCAATCAGTGCGCCGTCTTGATAAATGAGAGCGATCGCAATCGGTGGCAACAGGCTTAAACTGTAGACCATGAGCAAAAGGCCGAGAATTTTTATAATAATCTGAAATTGCATGTTGCTATCCTAGCCAGGATCGACGTTCTTCAGGCGCGAACAGGTCATGAATTTCTGTGATGCGAGAACGATCAGTTAAAAACAGAATCACGTGATCCTCTGCTTCAATGACCAAGTCACGATGGGCAAACAACACTTTACCTTCGCGCACAATACAGCCAATCGTAATATCTTTTGGCCAATCCACTTCAATTAAACGTTTGCCGATAATCTTGGATGAGTTTTCACTCCCATGCACAATCACCTCCATGGCTTCGGCGGCTCCCCGTCTAAGAGTGGAAGCCTTCACCGTATCACCTTGGCGCATGTAGTGGAGGAGGTTGTTGGTGGTAATTCGGTCAGCTGAAATAGCGATATCAATTGAGTTAAGGTGGATCAGTTCAATATAGGACTGGTTGTTAACCAAGGCAATCACGCGTCGTACACCCAGTTTTTTGGCTAACATCGACGAAATAATATTGGCTTCGTCTTTGTTAGTGACCGCGACAAACAGATCAATTTCATCGATGTTCTCTTCGATCAATAAGTCCTTATCTGCCACGTCGCCATGAATAATAATCGCTTGATCTAACACCTCAGATATTTCTCGTGCACGCACGATATTGTGGTCGATAATTTTGACCTGATGGGTATCTTCTAACTGTTTAGCCAAGCTGAAGCCAATATGTCCACCACCAGCAATCATAATGTTGCGCGCTTTTTTCTGTTTTTCGCGGCGGAATTCTTCTACGATGATCGAAATATCATGCGGTTCAGCAATAAAGAAGACTTCATCGCCTACACGAATTGGCTCATCGCCGGTTGGCATCACGACTTCGTCTTGACGGTAAATAGCCACAATACGCGTTTTTACTTTGGCAGGCAGGTGTTGTTTTAGTTCTCGAATTTTTTTGCCAACCAGTGGGCCACCATTGTGAGCGCGCATGGCGACTAAACGTACCAAACCATCGGCAAAGTCGACTACCTGAAGCGAGCCAGGATAAGCGATTAACTGCAGGATGTAATCGGTCACCAAATTTTCTGGGCTGATTAATAAATCAATCGGAATCGCGTCTGAGTTTTGGTTACGGTCAAATAACTCAGGATGCTTGAGGTAGTCGTTACTGCGAACCCGTGCGATTTTAGTGGTAGTCTTGAACATGATGTGCGCCATTTGGCAGGCGCAGATGTTGGTTTCATCATTTTGAGCGGTGGCAATCAGCAAGTCCGCATACTCTAAACCAGCTTGCACCAAAACATTGGGGTGAGAAACATGGCCTTGTACCGTGCGTATGTCTAACCGATCTTGCAATCGTTGCAAACTCGCGTTATCTAAATCCACCACGGTGACGTCGTTATCATCATTGGCTAATAACTCGGCTAATGAAGAACCTACCTGGCCGGCTCCGAGAATCACGATGTTCATATAGGGTTCCTTATATGGGATCTTTTGGATCTATCTCTAAGGCTTTGAGTTTGCGATAGAGATGGGTGCGTTCGATACCAGAGCGTTTTGCCGTTTCCGATACACTCCCGCTGGTTTCGCGTAATAACTGCTTTAAATAAGCCGCTTCAAAATTTTCTTTGGCCGCCTTTAAGTTCATGGAGGTATCAATCGATGCGCTATTGTAGTATTGCTGTGAAGATTGGGTCAAGCTGTGGCGAACCTCCTCCTCAGAGACCTCTGGCGTAGTGCCTAAAATTAATAGGCGTTGTACCAAGTTTTGTAATTCACGCAAGTTGCCCGGCCAGGCATATTGGCGTAATAAATTAAACACGGGCTCTGAAAAGGTTCGATTTGGCAGGCCTTCTTGGAAGGTAAAGTGTTCGACGAAGTGGTTCACCAGTTCGGGAATGTCTTCGTTGTGTTGCCTTAGAGCCGGCACGATAATTGGCATCACATTGAGGCGTTTAAAGACGTCTTCACGAAACTCACCGTTTCCGACCGCTTGTTCCAGGTCGATACGGCTGGTGCAAACTAAGCGGATATCAATCGGCAAAAGTTTGTCGCTCCCCTGGCGACGGTAGGATTGATGAAAAATTAAATCTGCTAAGCGACTTTGTGCTTCTTCTGTCAGTTGTTCAACATTGGATAACACCAAGGTGCCGGTTTTCACTTGTTCGATTTGTCCCACTTGGGTGTGACGTTCTTCCACCGTGCCGAGCCAAGTCTCAAGGTTGTCGGAAAAGTCTTTGGCATGCACGTTGTAAATCGGCGCTTCTTTGCGAGGGCTGGCTTGATGCAAGGCGTTAGCAAAGAAATGTTTACCGGTACCGGCTTCCCCCGTTAACAGAATAGGCATGGTGTATTTAGCCAAGCGTTCGATCGTACTGCGTTGTTCACGCATGAGTTTGCTTTTGCCGACGGGCATTACCAGGCCTGGTTGATTGCCTTTTAGGCGTCGATTCTCATGGGCGAGCCGATTGTGTTCTAGCGCACGTTCTGCCATCACAATTAATTTGGCTAAAGACAGCGGTTTTTCCATGAAATCGTAAGCACCAAAGCGTGTTGCTTCGACCGCGGTTTCAATCGTGCCATGCCCTGACATCATAATGACCGTTGTGTGGTCTAATAGTTTTTCAGCTTGCATTTCTTTAAGCAAAGATAGGCCATCAACATCCGGCATCCAGATATCGAGAAAAATAACATCGGGCACGTTATCTCGCCAAGCCGAACGCGCCTGCACACCATTGGCGGCGGTCATGACTTGATAACCTTCTTCCGCAAAAATTTCTTGCATTAAATTGCGAATATCTTTTTCGTCATCAACAATCAGCAATTTGCCTGAATGAGTGGTTGAGGTAGCCGGTTTTTGCATTAGTGTCTATCCGCGTTAAGCTTTGAAAGCGTGATCACAAAACAAGTACCTTGGGTTCCGGTGTCTTTTAGTTCAATGTGGCCATTATGTTCTTCTACAATCTTTTTAACGATTGCGAGCCCGAGTCCGGTGCCTTTAGGTTTGTCGGTCGCATAGGGTTCGAAAATCCAGTTTACGGCTTGTTCTGGAATGCCTGGCCCATTGTCAACGATTTGGATGGTAATCTTATCAGGCTGAGCGTCACAATCGGTGATAATTTCAACTTGAGCTTCATCACTGTCTTCGGTCGCTTCCAAGGCATTTTTTATAAGATTATGAAACAACTGACGCAAGCGTGACGCGTCCGCCAAAATGGCCGGGCATTCTGGGTCCAGTTTGAGTTGGATGATATTGTTGTCATTCGGAGCTTGATATAAAGACACAATATCCAAAATTAACTCATTTAAATCCAACATTTGTAATTGCATTTCGGGCGTATGTGCATAATCGATAAAGGCTTGAACCAACGTCTGCATGGTATCGACTTGATCCACGATGGTGCGAGTCATCCGCTGAAGCAGGGCGGCATCATCCGCTTCTAGTTTGCTAGCGAGTTTAAACTCTAAACGCTCCGCACTGAGCTGGATTGGGGTGAGCGGATTTTTGATTTCGTGCGCCAAACGGCGAGCGACATCACTCCAAGCCGCATGCAACTGAGCTTGTACTAAATCCGTAATATCATCCATAACAATAACGAAACCGCCAATCTTTTGATCAATGCTGGGTAAGGTTGAACCATGCATCAAAATAATACGCTGTTGGTTATGGTACTGGATGGTAATTTGCTCACTCCAAGGGCGCGCATCCATTTGAACCAGGTTTTGGTTTTCAAAACGCGGCATCATGGCGTCAAAGAAAGGCTTTAAGTGCGGGGTATCGGCCTGGTCCATAATGTCGCAAAACCGTTCACCGACTAAGGGTTGTAAATTAATCCCCAAGATTTGACTGGCTTTATCGTTAATTGTGCGCAAGCGACGGTTCATGTCGAGGGTCACTACGCCGTTGGTTAGGTTACGGATGACCGCTTGGAAATATAAACGTTGCACTTCGGTTTGTTGGTGGTTGATCTTAATATCGTTTCGAGCCTTGGCTACTTGGCCTATCATGTCGTTAAACGACTGAATTAAAGTGCCAAACTCATCGTCTCGATCTACCTGCATTTTGGTGCTGTAATCACCCTGTGCGACGCGTTGAGTACCTTGCGCCAGGTAACGTATTGGGCGAGTGAGGTTTTGAGCGGCCTGTACCATAAACAATAAAGCACTCACCAAGGTTAACAATAACACCATTGATAAGATGAGGGTGAAGCTGGTTTTGAGTGGTGAGCGTAAGTAATTTAATTCATGATACTGGCTTTCGGCCAGGCGCACCGATTGAGCATAGCGTGTAATATTCTCAGGAATATCAAAGATAACCTGCAATGGGTGAACCTGGTTCGAAAACGGATTAAAGACCGGGATTAACACGCGCACAATTTGTCGATTTGCGTCACTCAGGGTTTCGACGGCCGCATAGCTATGACGCTGGCGAAGTTGTTGAAATAAATTGTCTCCGGGTTGACTGGGTAAACTCTGGTCACCAAAACTGTTGCTATAAGCTATGAGTTGACCATTTGATTGGTAGAGAGCGACTTCTTGCGCACCAAGTTGGTTGCGTAACTGACTGACGGAATAGGCCGGACGCTGCGCCAAAAAGGGCCGCAAGGATTCTTCTGCGCGCTGGGTGGTATTTAAGCTATCGCGTGTTAAGTTATCTAGGTTGGCACGCACCAAAGCGCTGGCATCACTCAAAGCTTGTTCAGTACGTGTATCAAACCACTGGTCAATACTTTGGTGTACTAAACTCACCGAAAAATAAAATAAAGTCAGAATAGGAAAGGCCAATAATAGAGTGAGGGTGCTGGTAATTTTTATGGTAGTGCGAATCCCCGATATATTTTGTTTATATTGGCGATAAAGTTTAACCAGTGTGCGTATCAGTAGACTTATGAGAATCAAGGTGCCGATTAGGCTAAAGGCCAGCAACCCAATATAGTATTCAACTAGTTCAGGAGCATTTTGTAAAATCTGATGCATGATCAGCAACGAAATCAATAATAATCCCGTCACAATTACGAGCCAACCGTATTGTTTTAGAAATAGGCGGGTTTTGACGTTCATCGGCGCCGACCTGCTTGAATAGGTAGTTCAAACCATTCACTTTTGAAACGCCAGTCTGGGTCAAATAATGCCTGGGTTAACATGGGCGCGGGCAAAGCCCAATAGTTCAATCGAAACTGTAGTTTTAACCTATAACGCAAGCCAGAATGCAATTGATTTAAACTGGTTATTGGGAAATTCTGTAATTCGCTGAGCGTCGTTAAAGCTGGTTCCAACTGGTTAAAGTAACGTACATTTTGATTGCGCAGGTTATGAAGTTTATAACGTCGTTCAAAATGCGAATAAGAAAGTTCGGTGCTATAGCGGATATGTCTTTGTAGGCTGTTGTAAGGGAAAATAAAAATTTGGTCACGGCGGGTTAATTCAATTTCGGTGACAAATTGGATCGGGATCTCATGTTGAATCGCGCTCACCACTTTTTGAGGTAAGTCTATATGTGCTCTTGCATCCAAATAGAGGGTGTCATTCAGTTGTTTATCCACCAGCTCTAACAAGGTGACTTGCGACCAAGCTGTTTGGCAAGCAAACATAAGAAGTAGACTTATGCTTCTAGCCCACCTGCTCATATGTTGCGCTCCGTCTTACGGAGCAGGGCATAATAGAACCCATCCATACCCTGTTCACCGGGTAAAATTTGTTTGCCAAAGCTTCCATGTCCCCAGTCGCCCATAATGGGTTGCAATTCGGCGTCAGCTTGACGTTGTAAAAAGGCCTCAATTTGCTCAGTATTTTCTGCAGGTAAAATCGAGCAGGTTGCGTATAGCAATAAGCCACCGGGCTTTAAGGTTTGCCACAGTTGATCCAATAATTGTGCCTGAATCTCGACTAAGGCACTAATGTCTTCTGGTCGACGGTGGTGTTTGATATCTGGGTGGCGTCGAATAATGCCGGTTGCTGAGCAAGGAGCGTCCAACAGGATCTGATCAAAAGGCGCGCCATCCCACCAGGCCTGGAGCTCGGCGGCATCGGCGACTTGGGTATGGGCGCTCAGTTGTAATCTTGCTAAATTCTCTTGTAAGCGAGGCATGCGATCAGCTTGTTTTTCGAGTGCCAACAACCAGGCCTGGTTGTCGCTATATTCAAGTAAATGCCCAGTTTTACCGCCGGGGGCCGCGCAGGCATCCAATAAGCGCATGCCGGGCTGAGGCTGTAAAATCAGCGCAGCTTGTTGGGCGGCGATATCCTGTACGCTGAATCCACCTTGTTCAAAACTTGGGAGTTGGCTGATATCCACCGGACTGCTTAGCGAAATACCAACCGGGCTGAGCGGGTGAGCTTGTGCCGAAATGCCAGCTTTGTTTAAAACATTCAGAAAACTGTCACGCGTTTGCACCCGTTGGTTGACGCGCAAGGTGAGTGGCGCGGTTTGATTATTTTGTTGCAAGATTTGTTCGTATTGCTCGGGATAAGCTTGTTTTAACGCCTTCACCAACCAACTCGGGTGAGCTGTTTGTACTCCAATGTCGCTGGGCAATTTGGCTAAAATGGCCTCTTTATCTCGTATAAAGGTGCGTAATACGCCATTTAATAATCCGCGCGCCCAAGGCTTTTTGAGTTTTTGAGTTAAGTTCACGGTTTCAGAAACGGCTGCGTGATCCGGCGTATCCAGATACAAAAGCTGATAAAGCGCGAGCAGGATTAAGCTATTAATGTCTTCGTCTTTGGCTTTAAGCGGCTTCGCCAGGAGCTGGTTTCGAACCGCGACCAGGCGGTCATACCAGCGCAGACAACCAAACACTAGGTTTTGTGTAAAGGCGCGGTCACGCCGATCTACAATAGCTTGCAAGGCATTCGGTAACGCTTGACTAAGAGATTGACCTTGTTGGGTCACATTTAACAAGGCGTTCAGTGCAGCACGACGTGGATTCATAAAAGCCTAAAATTTAAGTAAGCGTTTTGCCGATGACATTGCGCGCTTGGCAAAAATCATAGGCTGACATGGGTTTTTTACCGGCCGGTTGCAGTTGAGTAATACGCACCAAGCCTTCACCTGCCATTACATCTACGCCGAGCTTTTCTAATAAAATCATTTCGCCGGGTTGATCGTGCTTGGGGCCATCAAGGGCTTGGGCTTGTAAAATACGTAAAGGCTGGCTGTCAAAATGGGTAAAGGCCATTGGCCAAGGGTTAAAAGCCTGTATGCGGCGCACGATTTGTTGCGCCGATAAAGTCCAGTTAATCTCGGCCTCAGCTTTGGTGAGTTTGCTGGCATAGCAGGCCTGGTGCTCGTCTTGGCTTTGCGGCTGAAGCTGGTTCAAGTTGGCTAGCGTATCGAGCAAGGCTTGTGCGCCCATCGGGGCTAAGCGGTCATGTAGGGTTTGCGCGGTATCATGGGCTTGAATGTCGGTTTCGAGTTTATACAGCATGGCGCCGGTATCGAGACCGGCATCCATTTGCATAATGGTAATACCGGTTTTAGGGTCGCCCATTTCAATGGCACGTTGAATGGGTGCCGCGCCGCGCCAGCGAGGCAGCAAGGAGGCATGAATATTTAAACAACCCAGCTTTGGCGTATCCAGCACCGCCTGAGGCAAAATGAGACCATAGGCGACCACCACCATAATATCGGCATTTAATGCGGCCAATTCGGCTTGCGCTTCAGGTGTTTTAAGGCTTTCAGGTTGAAATACAGGTAAGTTATGGCTGAGAGCGAGTTGTTTGACCGGGCTGGGCGTGAGTTTTCGGCCACGACCTGCAGGGCGGTCGGGTTGAGTATAAACACCGACTACTTGATGCTCTGAATCTAATAAAGCTTGCAAGGGCGCGACCGAAAACTCCGGTGTGCCAGCAAAGATGATTCGGTAACTCATGCGCCCTCCTTTTAAGCCATGCCGAGTTTAATGCTGCGCATTGGCTTCGGCTTGCAGTTTTTTGTATTTTTGTAAAATACGGGTGCGTTTTAAGCCAGATAAATGGTCAACGAACAGTTTACCATTTAAGTGATCAATTTCATGTTGAATGCAGATCGCCATTAAATCGGACGCTTCCATTTCAATCATTTGACCATCCCGGTTCATCGCGCGCACTAAAATATCGCTTGGGCGGTCTACATGGGCATAAATCCCGGGTAAAGAGAGACAGCCTTCCTCCCAAGTAATTTGTCCTGCGCTGCGCACAATCTCTGGATTAATCAGCGCGAGTGGTTGATTTTTGTCTTCGGATACATCTACCACAATCACACGCTGTTGCACCGCAATCTGAGGCGCGGCTAAGCCAATCCCAGGGGCCTCGTACATGGTGTAAAACATATCATCAATCAGACGATCTAAGTCGTCCGTCATTTCTGGTACAGGCGCGCAGACTTCGCGCAAGCCTTCATCAGGGAATAAAACAAGGTCGAGTTTTTGCATGGAATCGTTACTTTTAGGTTTATACTTGAAACTTTACGGAATCGAAGCATTATAGCGAATTTATGAATAAAAATGCCGACAATACCGAGCGCTCACTTTGGCTGCGGCTTCACTTGGCCTATTTAAGCGCTAAGCAGGTTCGACGTGCGGTAGATCACTTGGGTGATTTCTCGCAATTAGCACATGCCCAGCATTCTGATTGGTTGCAAGTGCCTAAACTGACGCAGAAACAGGTCGATGCCTTTTTTCAGGTCGATGAAGTATTTATTCAACAAGCTTTAGACTGGGCGCAGCAACCGAATCACCATATTATTACGTTAGAAGATGACGCTTTTCCAGAGTTGTTACGCGAAATCCCTGATCCACCAATATTATTGTACGTTCGCGGTGATTTGAGCCTATTGAAAAGCCCGCAATTGGCGGTGGTTGGCAGTCGACATGCATCACGTCAAGGGTTACAAATTGCGGAAGATTTTGGTGAGCAACTATCACGAGTCGGTTTGTGTATTACCAGTGGTCTGGCGCATGGTATTGATGCCGCGGCGCATCGTGGCGGTTTAAAAGGTCAAGGTCAAACTTTAGCGGTGGTGGGTACGGGATTAGATCGAATTTATCCAGCAGCCAATCAAAATCTCGCCCGCCAAATTGCTGAACAGGGCGCGATTGTGTCGGAATATCCGCTTGGCACACGCCCCTTGGCGCAAAACTTTCCCAAGCGTAATCGACTGATCAGCGGTATGGCGACGGGGTGTTTGGTCGTGGAGGCCGCTTTAAAAAGCGGCTCGTTGATTACGGCCCGCCAAGCGATGGAACAAGGACGCGAGGTATTTGCGATACCAGGTTCGATTAATAACTCCTTGGCGAAAGGTTGTCACCAATTGATCAAACAAGGTGCTAAATTGGTCGAATCGGCGCAAGACGTGTTGGAAGAATTGGCGCCTTTGGTCGCATTCAGTTGGGATAATGATATTGCTAAACCTGAAACATCAGCACCAGGCCTGGTGCCGGATCAAGCCAAACATCCACTATTGGAGGTAGTGGAATATGAGCCGATAAGCTTAGATGAGTTAGTGGTGATGACAAAAATGGCGGCCTCGGATATCCAGGCGCAAATGATGATGCTTGAATTGAGCGGTGAGGTGGAGTCACTTTCCGCTGGGCGTTGGCGTCGTATCTAATTCTAGGCGTTTGCAGCCTGCGTGAAATTGAATTATATTTTGTGTAATTGGTTTTTATAAAGAGGAGTGCGAGATGTTAAAAAAATCGATCAGTATGTTATTGGCTTTTGCCTTTTTAGGTTTATCAGTTATGCCATTGCAAGCGGCGATGGTGTCAACCGATGAATTAGTATCAACTCAGCAAGCGGCTATGGATCGGCAGGACTTAGCGGCCGTATTGGATCGCGCGGATGTGCAGCAAAAACTAGTGACAATGGGGGTCTCATTGGACGAGGTTGAACAACGTATCGCGATGATGACGGATGCGGAAGTGGCGCAGTTAAATCAACAAATAGCGGATTTGCCTGCTGGTGCAGATGTGGTGAGTTTATTGGTATTGTTGTTTATTGTTTTTGTGGTAACCGATGTGATTGGCGCCACCGATATTTTCCCGTTTATTAGACCTGTTCGTTAATGTTAAACAGCGTTTTTCAGTTTTGCACCCAGCTTCGGCTGGGTGTTTTGTTTATGGGGCTGTTTGGCTTATCGGTACTGACGGGTTGTGCCACCAGCCCACAAACACAGACGTTATTAGCACAGTCGGCTTCGACATTTAACGCAACCGAACTGGCGGACGTGCCTTTTTATCCACAAACTCGATATCAATGCGGTCCGGCGGCCTTGGCGACTGTCATGCAATACCGTGGGCGTGATGTGTTGCCAGATGAATTGGTGAGTCAGGTTTATATCCCAGAAAAACAAGGCAGCCTGCAAATTGAAATGGTGGCCGCCACACGTAAACAAGGTTTAATGCCTTATCCACTGAAACCCGAACTGTCGGCCTTACTCAGTGAGGTTGATGCGGGTAATCCGGTATTGGTGATGCAAAACTTGGGTTTAGATTGGTATCCGGTTTGGCATTATGCGGTCGTAGTCGGGTATGACTTGACCGAACGACATTTGATATTACGTTCGGCTGAAACCAAACGTTGGATCAGTGATTTATCAACGTTTGAACGTACTTGGCAACGTAGCAATTATTGGGCATTAGTCGTGGACACGCCGGATCAATTGCCCGCAACCGCTGAACCAGCTGTGTGGCTTAAAACCGCCTTCGAACTCGAGCAAGTCGGCCAAACTCACGCCGCCATCCAAGCTTATCAAACAGGCTTAAATCAATGGCCGGACTCATTTGAAATTGGGTTGGCTTTAACCAATCTGCATTACACCCAACAAAATTTTGCACAAGCAGATTCAATATTCGAGTCGATGGTTTCGCAGCATGGATCCAATGCGATCTTGTGGAATAACTGGGCCTATAATTTAAAAGCCCAGTCTTGCTACAAACAGGCAAAGCAAGCCGCAGCTTGCGCAATAAAACGACAACCAGACAAAAATAATATTCAATCCACTTGGTCAGAAATGCAAGCCTTGGCTGATCAAAATCAAGCGATTGATTGCCCTGTTATAAACTGTGATTAATACTTAATATCACCAGGCCTGGTGGTGTTAAATAGAGCTTAATGCTTGTAAAACCAAGCATTTGCTATCAATATAGTTGGGTTTTTGCGTCACAGTGGTTACAATCGCGCCATTTTTACGGCGATCGCGTTTTTGGTTTTAATGTTTGCATTATGTGTAAAATTTTTGCAGTCTTTAAAATAGAGCGGAAAACAAGCCCTAGAACACAAACATTATATTTAAGGTTTATCCATGAAGAATTTGGTGATAGTAGAGTCGCCGGCCAAGGCCAAGACCATTGAACAATACCTGGGCAAAGATTTCACTGTGCGCTCCAGTTACGGGCACATTCGTGACTTGTCAAAAAAAGGCATGGGGATTGATCTGGCGAATAGATTTGAGCCGAGCTATGAAATATCACCCGATAAAAAGAAAACCGTCACTGAGCTACGCAAACTCGCCAAGGAGGCCGATGCGGTTTGGTTGGCAACGGATGAGGACCGCGAAGGGGAAGCCATTGCATGGCACCTAGCGGAAGCCCTAAAACTGAATGTTAGCGATACCAAACGTATTGTGTTTCACGAAATTACCAAAGATGCGATTACTAAAGCGGTTGCGCATCCGCGCACAGTGGACCTTAACCTCGTAAATGCACAGCAAGCGCGTCGAATTTTAGATCGGGTGGTCGGGTTTGAGTTATCGCCCATTCTGTGGAAAAAAATCCGTACCGGACTTTCTGCTGGTCGTGTGCAATCGGTGGCGGTGCGTTTGATTGTCGAACGTGAGCGTGAAGTGGAAGCCTTTAACCCACAAGTGTCTTATAAGGTACAAGGTCAGCTGCAACCGATTGGTGAGCAGGGTGAGTTAGGCGAAGCCTTTAATGTGAAACGGGTCGCCAGCTTTGAAACTGAACAACAAGCACAACAATATTTAGAAGCACTCGCCCTCTCAACGTTAAAAGTTGAAAACCTAGAGCAAAAGCCGGCTAAACGTGCACCTAAAGCGCCTTTTACCACGTCGACTTTGCAACAGGAAGCCTCGCAAAAACTGGGCTTTTCAGTTAAGCAAACCATGGTGATTGCGCAGCGTTTATATGAGTCCGGTAAAATCACCTATATGCGTACCGACTCGGTCAATTTGTCGGAAACTGCGATTGCGCAAGCAAAACAAGTGATCGAATCCGACTTTGGTGCCAAATACAGCCATTCACGTCGATTTAAAACCAAACAAGCGGATGCGCAAGAGGCGCACGAAGCGATCCGTCCTACCGATTTTTCGGTGCGCGACGTGAATGGCGAACGTAACGAGCAACGTTTATATCAACTGATTTGGCGGCGCACCATGGCTTCGCAAATGGCGGAGGCCGAATTGCTACGCACTACGGTTGATATCAGCGTGAGTGAACTACCGCAAGAAAGTTTACAAGCCAAAGGCGAAATGGTCACCTTTGATGGTTTCTTGAAGGTTTATAACCTAGACGGCTCAAAAGACGATGATGTCTTGTTACCGGCGATGCAAGTTGGCCAAGCACTTAACCTAGTTGAGATGGTTGCTAAACAAAGCTTTAGCCGCGCACCAGCCCGTTACAACGAAGCCAGTTTAGTTCGTACACTCGAAGAAATGGGAATTGGCCGACCCTCTACTTATGCCCCCACAATTGATACGATTCAACAGCGTGGTTATGTGGTAAAAGAAGATCGTGAAGGCACGCCACGCGAAATTCGTCAGCTTACATTAAGTGGTGGAAAAGTCGAAGGTGAAACCTTGTCTGAAATGGCGGGGGCGGAAAAAAACAAACTTTTCCCAACCGATATTGCGGGCATCGTCAACGACTTTTTGGTGAAAAACTTCGGTGAAGTGTTGGATTATAAGTTCACCGCTAAGGTGGAAGCCGAATTTGATGAAATCGCAATTGGCGACCAGGCCTGGCAGGATATGCTGGAAAGTTTTTACACCAAGTTTCACCCTAAAGTCGAAGTGGCTGAAACGCTTTCCAGAGAAGAAGCTGGCCAAGCGCGTTCATTAGGTAATGACCCCAAAACCGGTAAACCGGTGTTTGTCAAAATCGGACGTTTTGGCCCCTATGTTCAGCTGGGTGAAGGTGAAGATGACGAAAAACCGACCTTCGCCAGTTTAAGACCCGGCCAAAAAATGGATACGCTGAAGTTAGATGACGCGATGGAGCTGTTTAAGTTGCCACGTACCCTAGGCGAAATGCCGGAGTCCTTTTCAGCGACCGCCGCAGATGGCACCGAATTTAGCATCGAAAAAGGTCAAACCTTGATCGCCAAGCAAGGGCCGTTTGGGCCTTATTTGGAATACGGCGAAAAGATGTTTGCGCCGATTAAGGGCTACGATCCATTAAGCATTACCTTAGAAGAAGCGGTTTTATTGGTGGAAGCCAAAATTCAAGCCGATGCAGACAAAATTGTCCGTAGCTTCGCGGGTACGGATGTCAAAATACTTAATGGGCGCTGGGGGCCATACATTACCGATACTTCGACTAAAGTAAACGCGAAAATTGCCAAAACAGAAGATCCGAACGATTTGACCTTAGAAGAATGTCAAAAACGTTTAGCCGAAGCACCACCACCCAAAAAACGGGGTCGAGCCGCGGCTAAAAAACCCGCCGCCAAAAAAGCGCCGGCTAAGAAAGCCCCAACTAAAAAACCGGCGGCAAAGAAGCCGGCCACAAAAGCCAGCAAATAGTTCCGGTTTAAAAGGTTCGTCAAGGCCAAGCGGTTTCGGATAAAATAGCCCGTTTCCGCGCCATCTATTTACGCAAACGAGACAAGCATGAAAACAAAGTTAAGCCAAATTTTGATTGAAGTAGCCGATCAACTTAAACAGCAGGGCATTATCCCAGCCGATCATGAGGTCAAGGTTCAAGTTGATCCGACCCGCGATAAAGCGCATGGTGACTTTGCCACTAACTTGGCGATGACACTCGCGAAACCCGCCAGTTTGCCACCGCGTGAGTTGGCCGCCAAAATCATTGCGTTATTACCTGCGCAGTCAGTGATCACCAAGGTTGAAATGGCTGGCCCAGGTTTTATTAACTTTTTTGTAGACGATCAAGCTAAGTTTGCGGTGGTGCAACAAGTTCTGCAGCAAAAGACACAATTCGGACAGACGGGTGCAGGTCAAGGTCGTTCTGTCTTGGTTGAATATGTGTCAGCTAATCCGACTGGCCCATTACATGTTGGTCACGGACGCGGCGCGGCTTATGGCGCGAGTTTAGTGAACTTATTAGGCTTTGCTGGTTTTGATGTCACCGCAGAATATTATGTGAACGATGCCGGTCGTCAGATGGATATTTTGGCGACCTCGGTTTGGTTACGTTATTTAGAGATTTGTGGCGAAGAATTCCAGTTCCCGAGCAATGGTTATAAAGGTGACTACATTTATGCCATTGCACGCCAATTGTTTGATCAACATGGTGATGGATTGCGCAAACCGGCCTTTGAAGTCTTTGCTGGCGCTTTCCCCGATGAAGTTCAAGACGGCGGCGATAAAGAAAAACATATTGATGATTTAATTGAACGTGCTAAAGCTTTATTGGGTGGAGTGGATTTTGAACATGTATTTAGCTTAGCGCTAAAAGACATTCTGACCGACATAGAAGAAGACTTGGCTGAATTTGGCGTTAAGTTTAATAACTGGTTTTCTGAGCGTTCATTAATGCACACGGGTGTGGTGGATGCCGCCCTCGAAAAATTACAGCAAGCCGATAAAATATACGAAAAAAACGGTGCACTTTGGTTCCGTTCAACCCAGTATGGCGATGAAAAAGACCGTGTGGTTGTGCGCGACAACGGTCTAAAAACCTATTTTGCGTCGGACATTGCCTATCACTTTAATAAACTTGAGCGTGGCTACGAAACTATTATTGATATTTGGGGATCGGATCACCATGGCTATATTCCGCGCGTAAAAGCGGCAATGGAAGCGATGGAAACCAACCCGGATGCCTTGCAAGTTTTATTAGTGCAGTTTGCGATTTTATATCGTGGCGGTGAACGTGCCCAGATGTCGACACGTAGCGGTCAATTTGTGACCTTGCGAGAGTTACGCGAAGAAGTGGGTACCGATGCGGCGCGTTTTTTCTATGTCGCACGCAAATCCGAACAGCATATGGATTTCGACCTAGATTTAGCTAAATCTCAGTCGAACGATAACCCGGTTTATTACATTCAATATGCGCATGCACGTATTTGCAGTGTACTCGGCCAGTTGGCTGAAAAAGGCTATGGATTAGACGAAGCGATGGGCTTGGCGAATTTAGATCAACTAACCACTGAACATGAAATCGACTTGGCTACCAAGCTAGCTCAATTCCCAGATTTAATTGCACGGGCCGCCTTGGCTTATGAGCCGCATCAAATTGCCTATTACCTTAAAGAATTGGCGCACGGTTTACACAGCTATTACAATTCACAGCAGTTTATTGTGGAGCAAGCCGAACTACGTAATGCCCGCATGGTATTGATTTTGGCTGTGCAGCAAGTGTTGCAAAATGGCTTGGCGATTATTGGTGTTACCGCGCCTGAGAAAATGTAATGGCTCAGGATTTTCGGCATGCGCCGGTGCGTCGCAAAACCTACCAGCGCAAATCTCAGATAGAGGCCGATGCTGGTTTTGATAGCACCAGGCCTGGTGGTTCATTTAGTTCGACGCAAATGCTCTGGTTAGCAGGGCTATTATTAAGTGCCTTGTTGGTAATGGCGTTTTTTGTGGTCAAACATTTTGCTTCGCAGGGTGTCAAAGCTTCGGACGCACGGACTAGCCAAATTTACCAGGCACAATCGGTTGAGTCAGTGGAAACAGAAACTCAAACCATTGAGTTGGAAGAGCCGATTGAGTCGCCGGTCGCATCGGCATCAGAAGACCTGGCTGAGCCGGTGGTGAAAACGCAATACACTTTTTACGAAGATCTGCCTAATACAGAGGTCGTAGTTGAGGCGGAACCTTTACCTATAGAACTGCCGGAACCCATGTGGATTCAAGCCGGTTCGTTTGCCGAACTCGAACAAGCTCAGCGCGAACAAGTACGTTTGTCACAAGGTCATCGTGAAGTTGATATCGCACCGATTGATACCCAGCGAGGGCGATATTACCGCATTATGTTAGGGCCGTTTACTGATCGTTTAGTGATGAATCAACAGCGTAATGAATTACGCCGTTTAGGCGCGGATACTCGGGTGGTGCGAATCCAGCCTGATTAGATTGGGTTGTCAAACTCAGTGACAACTTGGTCGCGCCCGGTTTGTTTGGCGTTGTAGAGCATTTCATCCGCGCGCGCTACAAAGTCGTCTAAGGGTTCAGTTGCGCGGTATTGCGCGATCCCAAAAGAAGCGGTAATTTCAGGTAAAGCTTCATTTGTGCCACGGCGCTTTAATTTAGCCTTTTTTAGAGCGGTGCGTAACTTTTCCGCGCAATCTTTAGCTTGCTCTAAATTGGTGTCGTTCATAATAATCGCAAACTCTTCACCGCCATATCGACAGAGGGTATTTTGCGGTCTTTGCTTTTTACGCAACAGGTTTGCAAAATAACGCAAAACACTGTCGCCGACTAAATGGCCGTATCGATCATTAAAGCTTTTGAAATGATCAATATCAATCAGAATCAAATGCAACTGGTCGGGTTGGTCAGCAAAGTCTTCGGTGAGCTCTTCCAAACGTAAATTAAACGCTTTGCGGTTGCCTAATTCAGTCAATTCATCTTTTAAACTCTCGGCGCGCGCTTCGATTAATTGTTCGCGTAAACTTTGAATTTCAATGCTGGCCTGCACCAGGTCTTGCTGAACACCTTCACTGTTATGACGTAAATCTTGTGTGGTATGCAAAATCGAGTCGGTTAAAATTTTGAGTTTTTCTGGATCGATATTTGGTTCGGATAAGCGTAATGCATAATCATCGAGTTGCTGATTTTGGCTCGCAAGTTTATCTGTCCAGCTGCTTAATTTTTTTACCATGGCATCTAATAAACGCTTAAACACGCGGTCTAGATGATGACTGGGCGGCTCGTCTTTTAAGTGCTCATCAAATAAACGCCGTCCGGTACGGTCGTTATAACCAAATGGGTCATTTAAGATGGCATCCATTTCTTGGCGAAACTTGGGTTTATCGCCTTTAAAGTATTCATACCAGACCTGGTAGTTAAGCGGACTGGGGGTAATCTCTTGTTCCTTGAAAACTTGGCTGATACGCTCAAAAATTTTCCGCGCTTTGATTAAGCTTTCTTGATCGTCAGACACTTTCCGTACTCCATATAAGTCGTTGGGTAAATATTATCACTTAAATTCGAATTAAGTCTTAAATGTTGATCGCCTGTAAGATTACAGTAACCATTCGATCGGCAAAACCGACCAGAGTTTTGAACGCATGCGACGCCAAACACTGGCGGAAGGTTCACGCTGATGAATCATCGGCGCTTGATCGGTTTGGTGCTCAATCCAAATCAGTTGGTTTTGATCATTGAGTTTGACCTGATAGGCATGGGTCGGAATATCTTGCTTGAAGGATTGTTCAATTGTTTTCGCAAGGTCGGGGCTGTCAATCACAAACCCCAGCTCGGTATTAAGATGGGTGGAACGTGGATCAAAATTAAAAGAGCCGACAAACACTCTTTGGCTATCCACCGCAAAGGTTTTAGCATGTAAACTGGTGGCTGAACTGGCAAAGGGGCCGAGTTTTTTTAGGTGGGTTTTGGACTGCTGACCTCGGCGCATTTCAAATAGCTCAACGCCGCCGGCGATTAGGTTGCGACGTTGCTTTGCATACCCAGCATGTACCGCGACCACATCGGTTGCGGCTAATGAGTTGGTGAGAATGCGCACTTGAATGCCACGTTTGACTAAATCGATAAAAACTTGAGTTCCGGTTTTGGTCGGAACAAAATAGGGCGAAATTAATGTGACTTGTTGGTTAGGCTGGCCAATAATTTGTTCGAGTTGCTGGCCAATCAAGCTATCGGGTTTGGCTAAACCTAAGCCTTTTGCTGGGTCGTCACTCAACATGCTGGTTGGGCTCCAATCAAACTCAAGGGCGCCCTCGACCAGTTCTTGAATTAAGTCAGACTCGCTGATCGCATTGAAATAGGTTTCAGCCGCTGGATTGGCTTCCAGATTCGACGCGGCCTCACTGAGGTGGTCTAAGTCCTGTTTAACACTTGGTACAATGCTTTCAATAGGAAAGGCAGATTGACTAGACCAATAGCGATCAAAGTCGGCCGATACATGCGGCACAACCTCGCCGACGGCTACCACGTCTAAGTCCGCAAACAATAAACGCGCATCTGCGCCAAAATACTCATCGCCAATATTGCGTCCACCCACTATGGCGACCTGGTTATCAGCAATAAAGGCTTTGTTATGCATGCGTCGATTCGCACGTGGAAAGTCACTAACAAATCCTAACCATTTTGGGGTGCGAACCATAAATGGGTTAAATAAGCGCACCTCAATCAGCGGATGATTGGCGAGCGCACTCAGCTCTTGGTCAAGTTTTTGCGTGCCATTATCATCGAGTAATAAACGCACACGTACCCCTCGGTCAGCGGCTTCGTGTAAGGCTTCAAGCAATAGCATACCGGTGATGTCTTTGCGCCAAATATAATATTGAATATCGAGGGTTTTTTCGGCTACTTGGGTGAGCAGCGCGCGCGCAGCAAATGCATCGTGGGGGTTGGAGAGTGCACGGATGCCGCTTAAATTGGGGTGGATCTGCGCTTGAGGTTGAAGGGTTTCGCCGAGCAAGGTCTGATGCGCCTCGTCAGCACTTAAAGCATACGAAGGATTGGACTGGTCTAGTTTTGGCAAGGCGCACCCCGTAACAACACTGATAAATACGAATATACTGATTAAACGAACGAGCTTTGGCAAAATCAACCTCAGATGCCTTGCTAACCGACTTAAAAGTGTGATCAATATCATGTATAAAACCTTTGGTTGTCGATAGTTTTGCCAGCTTTGTCCTAGAAAGCAAGTAAAAATCGTATAATCATTCAATACATTTAAG